>JAAYBJ010000033.1 GCA_012730105.1 Candidatus Hydrogenedentota bacterium | reverse complement strand
GATTCCCAAAACGTCGGCTGAATGGCGCCTTTGCCCTTAAACACCGACCGGTCTATTTCAAAGTCTTCCGAGCGCACCCAGGTCACGCCCCGGTCCGTGGAACGGTCGGCAAACGCTTCCCAGAGGTTGAATTCGGTGGAGGCCGGCGCCAGCCAGCTGCCGTCGGACAGGATGATGGGCTTGTTCTTTACCGGGCCCCGGCCACCCGCGTCACCGGGCACCAGCTCACGCGGCTGCGACCAGGTGGCGCCGTGGTCCCCCGAAGACATCCACCAGGTTTTCCAATGGGGGATTTCCGGGCCCACTTTGAAAAAGAGATGCACCGCGCCCTCCGCATCGGTAAACAGCACGGGATTCCAGTGGGCGCAGGGTTCCACTTTCGCGGCAAGGTACGGCGGCAGCCACTTTCCATCGAGACGCCGCGACATCCAGATCCCTACATCGGGATCCTTTTCCTTGGTGCCGGCGAACCACGCGGCGATCATGGTGCCGTCCGAGGCCTGGGCTATGGTGCTCGCATGGCACTGCGCAAAGGGCCGGTCATCTTCAAAGACGAAATCCACGGCGCCGCCCGCAACCACTACGCGCGCTTCAAAATCCTTAGCCGACAGCGCGCCCTCTTCCTTCAGGGCATTCGGCCATACCATGGGTTCCTCCTTTTTATCGGAAGCGTTATCCTTCTCCGCTGTCACCGGCTTGGTTTCCGTTTTCCCGTTCGTGGCGCACGCGCCCAGAATCAACCCAAGTGCCAGCACGAGAACGGCACATTTATGCATATGCATACAATTTTCTCCTTATCCGGTTACAACTTGCGCCGGGTTCCGCCTCACAGATCCGAAACGCCGCCGCTCAAAGCGTGTGATTATACAACACCGTCTTTCATTCCCGTGAACCCTGCGCGGCATACCACGCCACCCTGCAAAACAACGGTAAAGACGGTGTCCCATGCTATTTTTTCTTCACGAAGACGTTATTCTGTCGGACAGGACATCCGTGCATAAGTATCAATAGGACTATCGGGGACAGTGGGCGTAAAAAAACTTGTGAGATTGCATTTACATATCGTCAAAAAGAAACTGTTGATATCCACCTATGTCGTCATCTTGCGAATTGATCACTTTCTTTCCGTCCTCAAGTCCCTTATATACGTTAATGTTTTCTGTGATGATTGGGAGGCAATAGTCTCCCGCCTTTTCCCTGATTTGGTCACCATTAAAACGTAACACTTGCCAACCTGCAGTTTTAAGGTCATTATCTCTTAAATTATCTTGGGCGGCTCTCTGCGGATTCGCATGCCAAGTATCACCATCCGCTTCCACATCAAGTTTCCCTTCATTGCAATAGATCGCAAAATCCAAGGCGTATTCATTACCCCTGGCAGTTACAAACTCCTGGCGCTCCGCTGGGATATCGTGTCTTTTAAGTTCAGCCCACAACCGATCCTCCAACTTGCTTTCATCGTAGAGATCGTTGACTTCCACTGCTGAGTGAAATTTATCCCATGTTGTTGGGATGAAAACTATGCGGCGGAATCGACGGCTGTATATGGGAAAAGGGAGTTTCTTCAACGAGGAGACGGTAAGTTTAAAGTAATATCGTGCACTTCTGTCGTTCTTTGGTTCATTGGGAAACAAATCGGAACGACGTATCTTTTCTATTTCAATAACCTCCGCAAAATAGTTTATCGAGTGCGCATCACTACCGAAAGCATTCGTCATATAGAATGCCAGCCAATTGGGGGGCCATCTTTTAGCCAGCCATTTCTCAACGCTTATTACAGGAATTCTATACCAGCGCTTCTTAATGAGAAGTTCAAAATCAAAGGGATTATTCATTATCGCAACAAGAACTTCGCCGCGTTTCTCAGAATATGATTTTGAAGTATCATCCATTTTTTATTTGCACACCATCCACGGGGTTAATTATAAATCTAAGAGGTTTTTTCTGAACTGACATATATGTTTCTATCCCTTTTGTAAAACAAATATTTCATTCAAAAATTTATGGGAATACGAATTTCCTCTATTGATTCTATTTCGTAATTATCATCAAAGAAAACACAATGGATTCCCAGGTTTAGTAAAGTACTGACAAACTGCATCTTCATTATAAAGATCAAATTAACAAGCCGTCTAAAACCGGCAAAGTTATCTTTCTATCGCCAAGATTGTTCGTCCCCATACGTCAATATCACCATCGGACACAATAGGCCGCAGGCGGAAGCGGTACGACTCGGCTTTGCAGGGAATCAGGTACCCCTCGTGAGGCCAGGCGCCCCAGCTGTCGTCGCCGCCGACGCCCTGCTGTTTCCAGTCCACATTCAGCACAACGAAGTCCCGCCAGGGCAGTTCACAGGGATGTTCCGCCGCTTGCAGGTCGTCGGCCGTGTGATGCATGGCATTCACGCTCAGGAGTTGGGCGGGATCAGCTATAACCAAAAGGCCGGCACCGTTTCCGTTCTGTAGTGCGGCCCAGCGCACATCCACCTTGTTGCCGCTCTCGCCGGGTTCAACATAGTCATAACAGAACTGGTCGCGCACGACGCCGCTGTAACGCCCCACGGGGGCGTCCATCCGGTCGATATAGGTTTCCTGGGGCCCCCGGCCCAGCCAAGTGATGCGGTCGAACCCGGCCGGCATCACCATCTGCATGCCAAGGCGCGGCAACTGGGGCAGGTCGGTCTTCTTCGGGATGAACGACGCCTCCACGAGCACTTCCCCACTTCCCAACACCGTATAAATTGTGGTCCAGCGCACATCGGCCTTCGGCAGGGAATGGGTGACGGTTACGGCCACCCGCTGCGGGTCCGAGGCGTCCACCTTGAACTCGCGCACCCGGGCATCCTCATGGGCCGTTTTCCAAACACCCTGGGTGTTGTCCATATTGCGGCCCCGGTCATTGTCAATGGGCGCGCGCCAGAAATCGGGACGGAGCGGTGATTCGATGAGTTCCATTCCGGCAAGCGTCAACGAGGCAAGTGTGCCTGCCGCTTTGTCGAAACGCACGGCAACATTTCCGCCCGTCACTGTCGCCCCGGCATCGTCTTCCGCCACAGAAAGGACGGCCAGGGCATCCGGCGTAACGACTGCTGCTGGCGCGTGGTCGGGCAATTTGAACTGGTCCCAGGCAAGCTCATGGTCTTTTGGCGCCCAGCGTTGCTCATTGATAAGGCGGAAACTCAGGTCCAGGAAATATTCGGCACCGGGTTCCGCCTGAAAGGTCTGCAGGGGAATGGTCACCTGCGCGGTGGCGCCCGGCGCGATGGCAGGGCACGGCATCCTCCCCTCCTGAAGCACGCGACCGTCGCCGGTCAACTGCCAGTGCAGTTCAGCGATTTCATTCAGCACAGTGAAATCATACCAATTCTTGACTTCAACGATTCGTGCTGCAAGGTCCACCGGCTTGCAGTGCGCGTATTGGTAAATATGCTTGACCTGTAGCAGCCCCGGGTGCGGTTCGCGGTCCGGTGACACCAACCCGTTGCAGAGGAAATTCTGGTCACTCGGCGTATCCGGCGGTCCATAATCCCCGCCGAAAGCCCAGAAGGTCGGCTCGCCGGGCTGGGGCGCGCGATGGATGCGGGGTGGTTTTAAGGCAACCGGCGCGCGCAGCGCCTGGTCCACCCAATCCCAAATAAATCCACCCTGCAGGTGGGGCTTGGAATAGATGAGGTCCCAGTAGAGCCACATGTTACCGCTGCTGTTGCCCATAGCATGAGCATACTCGCAGAGAATCAACGGCTTGGTGCGCGGCGCGCCGGCGGCAAGGTTGAACGCCTCGCCCCAGCCGCCGTCCACGGCGTTGCCATTGGCATAGTCCGCCAGCAAGGCGGGCTTGGAATACATGGGGCAGAAAATATCCGTATTCCGGTCCAGTCCCGCCCGCTCATAATGCACCGGGCGGCCGGGGTCACGCTGCTTGATCCAGTCGTAGGTGGCCATAAAATTCGGGCCGTTGCCCGCTTCATTCCCCAGAGACCAGATAATGACGGAGGGATGATTCTTGTCGCGTTCCACCATCCGCACGGTGCGATCCATGTGTGCATCCAGCCATTCAGGCGGATTGGCCAGGGATTGGCGGCCATAACCCATGCCGTGGCTTTCGATGTTCGCCTCATCAACAAGATACAGGCCGTACTGGTCGCACAAGTCATACCAGGCGGGCTGGTCCGGATAATGACAGGTGCGCACGGCATTCACATTGTGCCGTTTCATCACCAGGATGTCCTTGACCATGCCTTCCACCGTGACCGCCTGCCCCAGGTCAGGATCGGTTTCATGACGGTTCACGCCCTTGATTAGGATGCGCTTTCCGTTGACGAGCAAATCGCCGTCTCTGATTTCAACCTTGCGGAAGCCCGTGTTTACGGCCACGGCCTCAACAGTGTTCCCCGCGGCGTCTTTCAGGCTGAGCACCACCTTATAAAGATGGGGCGTTTCAGCGCTCCATTTCAGGGGATCGGCCACGGGCGCCGTAAGCATGCCTTTTGCGGCGCCATCAGGCGGAACATTCAGCGCTGAAGAGGATGTTGTCACCGTGTTCCCCGCAGCGTCCAGCAAATCAGCCTGCACCGTTACAGCGGTTTCAGCGCCGGTATGGTTTTCAAGTTCCACGGCCACTTTCAATTCGGCATTCCGGTATTCCCCGTCTAACCCGGTGCTGACTTCGAAATCGCGCAGGTGCAGATTCGGGGGCGACCAGAGATAGACGTCGCGAAAGATACCGCTCAAGCGCCAGAAATCCTGGTCTTCCAGATAGGACCCGTCGCACCAGCGGAAATTCTCAACGGCAAGCAGATTTTCCCCCGGCTTGAGATAGGACGTGATGTCAAATTCAACAGGGGTACGGCTGTCCTTGCCCAAGCCTACTTTCTGCCCGTTGACCCACAGGTAGAACATGGAGTTTACACCGTCAAAGGTAATCAGAACGCGTCTTCCCGACCAGTCCTCCGGCACAGTAAAGGTATGGCGATAGGAATTGACCGTGTTGTTCGGATCGTCTTCCGGCACATACGGCGGTTCCCAGGGCTTTGGCCAGGGATAGGGAATATTCACATAAATGGGGATACCATACCCGTGTATTTCCACGTTTGACGGCACCGGTATGGTTGCCCACGCGCTGTCGACAAAGGCCGGTTCCCAGAAATTGGGCACACGCCCCGTGTGGTTGGCGGCGTACTGGTATTTCCAGTCCCCGTTCAGCGACCGGTACCACGGGGACTTGATCCGTTCCGCATTACAGACGGGTCCGATCCGGCGGGCCGTTTCCGCATCGGGGCAGATCACAGCGCTAGCGTGGGGCGGCAGGTTGTTGACACCGGTAAGCCGAGGGTTCTGCCAGTCTTTCAGGGTGCCGTTTTCAGCGAAGGTGCATGCGGGGAAACATGCCGCCAGGCAACATCCAAGCAGGAAGGCGTGGGGCAGGCCCATTTTCTGTCTTTTTGACAGATACCTGGGCGCACAGATCTGATTTTTAGTTTTTATGGTGCGCATGGAAGCTACTCCTTTTCGCCGGTTGAATTATAGGCGCCGGAAAGTCGCGGCCGTTTGATCGGACCGTAGCGACCGACACGGAACTGTTCATCTTCTCCCGCTACCGAGGCGCCCTGTGCTTTGAATTCTACTTCCCAGTGGCAAGTCATTTCCACCCGAGTTTCCCTCCACCAGTTAAAACAACGCTGCCGTCAATACCGCTGAAGCAATTCCAGCATCTTCCGGTCTAGCTGGTGTCCTTCATATGCTTCGTAGGCCACATCGGCGCGGCCGCTGTCCAGCACCCCGAAAGAACCCCGGAAGTTCCACAGCGCCCAGCCAATACCCGCCCGCTGAAAAGAGCGCAGCACGTCTTCCATCCAACGCAGGGTTGCCTCATGGGGTGTTTTATTAAAGGAACCCCATTCTCCTGCCATAACGCCGACATTCTTTTCGCGGAGCGTGGCCCAATCCTTATACGTGGTTTCCCAGAGCCAATCGGCGTCCTCATCGCAGGCGCTCTGGAAACGCCCCTCACGTTCTTTGAAGACAAGCCGGCCGATGGGATCTCCCCATTTGGGGATCCAGGGGACTTCATCCCGCTGGCCATCGCCGAAGGTGATCACTGCCCGGGTGAGACTGAGCCAGTCCCCTTCCGTGACGGACGCCTCCACGGTGTACGTCCCCGGAGGCAGTTGCAGCACGATATTCTTGTCATAAGTGCATTGATAGTCGTTGTATTCCGGGCGGCGCCGGGACGTCTTCCAGGGGCCTTCACCCGGCCCTGTCGTGAAAAGTTCATCGTGAAGAGTCTTCCCGGCGCTGACTACGCACAAACGCGCCCGGCTGGAAACATCACCCACCGTTAGCGTCAGTTCCGCCGGATGCGCCAGCGCCACTTCCAAAACAAGGGGGGCGGCCAATTCCGGTTTCCAAGGGCCGTACAGAAAACCGCCGCACCCTTTTCGGGCGGGCCATTCAGGCGTCGGCCACTGATCGGACCCGGACGCCCAGGTCGCCCGGTAATGGGTCAGATTAAAAGGCTGGTAGCCCCGGGTGGACTGGGCCACCCGCAGGGGAATCAGGGCTTCACAGGGTTTCGTACCCCAGTCCAAGCCGTCCGCAATAATCAGCCGGTCGGGATCCTCCTCCCGTATCGCGTCGGCAAGCAACTTGACGATAGACGCGTAGAGTTCGCCGTCAATATCGTGCGGCTCATTCAGCAGATTGAAACTCAACCGCTCATTGGGAATGCCCTTGTAGCGCCGGGCGAAATAGCGCCAGTGCAGGGCGCACACCCTTAGGGCTTCGGGATCCTCCCACAAACTTTGGGGTTCGGCGGGCTGCGCCACGGTGTGCCCCGGCGCCCGGTGAAAGTTCATGCAGATATGGATGTTGTAGCGTTCCCCATAGTTCAGCACCTCATCCAGGGGGCCGAAGGCGTTTTCATTGATGCGCTCCCAGTCACCGTCCACAATCCAGAAGCGGTAATCCATCGGCAGGCGCACGAAGTTGAAGCCCAGTGCGGCGATCAGCCGGAAATCCTCTTCCTGGAAACGCCCGGATTCGGGACGGTCTATGCTGAACATATCGACCAGGTTGAATCCCCGCCAGCGGGGCAACCATTCCTCTGCGGGCTCCTCCAGAGCGGCGGAATCAAAAGCGACCGTCGTTGCGGCAACAATCGGGATAAACGCGGCTAAAATGCGATATACATGATCCCTGTACACAAGCGCATCCTTTCGTTTTTTCCTTGTGTTTACACAGGGCCGCATTGTACCATGATGTCTCGCAGGTTATGCGCATGGACAATGCGCCGCACATGGGGGCCCGTCGGGCCTGGTACATTTCACTCTTCGCGCCTCCAGACGTTATGCAGGATAATTATGGTATCGCCCTCACGAAACACGTCCACCCCGAATACTTCCATTATTGAACTGGAATCGCCGGTGCTGTCCCTGCCCGGTATCGGGGAAAAGCGCGCCGCCCAGTTGGCGGCGCTGGATATCCGCACGGTGCAAGACCTGCTGCTTCACCTGCCGCGCGAGTATCGCGACCGTTCGCGCATCCAGACCATCGCCGAAGCCGAACCGGGCGCCCTGATGACCATTGAGGCTGAAATCGTTCGCGCACGTTCGGTACGTATGCGCGGCGGGAAAACAACAGCCTTGCTGGAGGTGAAAGATGCTACGGGAACGATCAAAGTAAACCTCTTCGGCCGGGGTTTCCTGGTGAATTCGGCCTTAAAGCGGGGAACACGCTGCCTCTTTACCGGGAAAGTGGGCGAATACAAGGGGTTGACGCTCCAGAACCCCGAATATGAACCGGTCACCGAGGAGGAAGGCGTCCGCAACCTGCACACGGGGCGCATCGTTCCGCTCTACGCCCTGACCGAGGGAGTATCGCAACGGCTGCTGCGGCGCTGGATGGACGCGGCTCTGCAGTTGGCCGCGTCCCGCCTGCCTGAAACGCTTCCACCGGCTTTGGTAACGCGGCACGGACTACCCGCCGCCGCCGAGGCCATCTATGAGGTGCATTTCCCCTCCGACATGGAAAGCGCCGAAGCGTCTCGGCGCCGTTTCGTCTACGAGGAACTGCTCGCCATGCAATTGGCCATTCTGCAACGCAGGCAGCTGATGGTCGATAGCGTCCGCGGCATCCGGCACCAGACCGACGGTCCCCTCCTGGCGCAATTCCGGGAAAGCCTGCCTTTTCCCCTGACTCCGGGACAGCAACAGGCCGTTAACGATATTCTCCGCGACATGGCCGCGCCGCGCCCCATGTTTCGGCTCTTGCAGGGGGATGTCGGCTGCGGAAAAACGCTGGTGGCGTTGCATGCCGTGATCGCCGCCCTGGACAGCGGCAGCCAGACGGCCTTCATGGCGCCCACGGAAATCCTGGCGGAACAACACTACGCGACCCTGCGCGGGCTGCTGGAACCGCTGGGCATACGCGCAACACTACTCACAGGCGCCACGCCGGCGTCCTCCCGCGTGCGCCAGGACATCGCCTGCGGGAATATCCCGGTAGTCGTCGGCACCCATGCCCTCTTTCAGAAGGAAACGCGTTTCGCCCGCCTTGGCCTCGTTATTATCGATGAACAGCACCGCTTTGGCGTGCGGCAGCGGGACGAACTCAGCCGTAAGGGCGAATTCCCTGACGTGCTGCATACCACTGCAACGCCCATTCCGCGCACCCTGGCCATCACGCTGTACGGCGGCATGGACATCAGCGTCATTCCCGACCTGCCACCCGGCAGGCTGCCGGTAAAAACGTCCTATGTCCCGGAAAATAAAAAAGAGGAGTTATACCAATATCTGCGCGATCAGGCCACCCGGGGATACCAGAGTTACATTGTGTGTCCCCTCGTGGAGGAATCGGAGTATTTCGCGGGGCTGACACCCCTTATCGACCACTTCATCGCGTTGTCCGAAGGCTCGCTGGCCGGGTTGCGCTGCACGCTCCTCCATGGCCGTCTGGACGCGCGGGAAAAAGAAGAAATCATGACGCGCTTCAAGGCACGTCAAATCGACGTGCTTTTCTCCACCACCGTCATCGAGGTCGGCGTAGACTCCCCCACGGCCACCACCATGGTCATTGAGGACGCCGGGCGCTTCGGTCTTACCCAGCTGCACCAGTTGCGCGGCCGTGTGGGGCGCGGATCCGTCCAATCCTATTGTTTTCTGCTGGGCGTACCTTCGACGCCCGAAGGCAAACAGCGTATAGAACTCCTGCGCACCTGCGCCAACGGGTTTGAAATTGCCGAGGCGGACCTGGAACTGCGCGGCCCCGGCGAGTATTGTGGAGTGCGCCAGGCGGGCCTGCCGGATTTTCGCGCCGCCGATCTGCTGCGCGACACACGCTTACTGGATCTCGCCCGGCGCGACGCCGCCGAGCTGCTTGAAAGCGATCCTGCCCTCGCCCAACCCGAACACGCCGCGCTCTCCCGGGCCGTTCAAGACCTGGAAGGCATGTTCGTATAAGCTGAAGGCAAGCGATTCCCCCACCGTATCTGTACATGTACCAACCCGTCTGATCAGTCGGATCGGTCGGATCGGTCCGATCCGTCCGACAGAGGTGCTCATTTCCCGGGGTTGCACAATGAATCCCGGAACAATTATGGGCCCCTGATTGTTATTAAAACACACCAACCACACGGGAGTTGCCATGAAACCGAAAACAAAATCCGGACACAGACAGTATTCGCAAAATATAACGGAAAGCTATGAGCGCGCCCCGAGCCGTGCCATGCTTCGTGCGGTAGGCTTCACAGACGATGATTTCAAGAAAAGCCAGGTGGGCATCGCGTCCACTTGGAGCATGGTAACGCCGTGCAACATGCATATCGACCAACTGGCCCGCGAAGCGGAAACGGGCGTGAACCGTGCGGGAGGCAAGGCGGTCATCTTCGGCACCATTACCATTTCCGACGGCATTTCCATGGGCACGGAAGGCATGAAGTACTCCCTGGTGTCTCGGGAAGTCATCGCAGACTCCATTGAGACGGTCACGGCGTGTGAGCAGTTCGACGGCCTGATCACCATCGGCGGCTGTGACAAGAACATGCCCGGCGCGGTCATGGCCATGGCGCGCCTGAACCGGCCGGCGGTATTCGTTTACGGCGGCACCATCCTACCCGGTTGCGTAAACGGTTGCGAATCGGACATCGTGTCTGTCTTCGAAGCAGTCGGACAGCACGCACGAGGTGAAATCAACGACCGGGAACTACTCACCATAGAACGCAAATCCATTCCGGGTCCGGGTGCTTGCGGCGGCATGTACACAGCCAATACGATGGCTTGCGCCATTGAAGCGCTCGGCCTGAGCCTGCCCAACAGTTCTTCCCAGGCGGCCGTGTCGGATGCGAAACGGGAAGACTGCCGGCGTGCAGGCGAGGCGGTCATGGCGTGTATCGCGAGAAACCTCCGGCCCCGGGACATCATGACCCGCAAGGCTTTTGAAAACGCAGTATCGATAGTCATGGCACTGGGTGGCTCCACGAATGCCGTGCTTCATCTGCTGGCCATGGCACACACAGCGGGCGTCAAGTTGTCGTTGGATGATTTTACGCGCATCGGTAAGCGCGTGCCTGTGCTGGCCGACTTGAAACCCAGCGGCAGGCACGTCATGCAGGCGCTGGTAAACATCGGCGGCGTGACACCCCTGATGAAAGAATTGTTGCGCGCCGGGTTGCTGCATGGCGATTGCATCACCGTCACCGGCAAGACCCTTGCCGCCAACCTGCGGGGAGTCAAGCCCTATCCCAAGGGACAAACCGTGATACGCCCCCTGAAAGCCCCTATCAAACCGGAAGGTCACCTCACCATCCTGTACGGCAACCTTGCCCAGAGCGGCGCCGTGGCAAAACTATCCGGTCATGAGGGTTTGTACTTCAAGGGGAAGGCCCGCGTTTTCAACAGCGAGGAAGATGCCCTCAAACACATATTGAACGGCACGGTTAAGGCCGGAGATGTGGTCGTCATCCGTTATGAAGGGCCCAAAGGCGGCCCGGGCATGCGCGAGATGCTCGCCCCCACTTCAGCGGTGATCGGGCGCGGGCTTGCCCGGGAAGTCGCCCTGATCACGGACGGGCGATTCTCAGGCGGCAGCCACGGTTTTGTCGTCGGCCATATCACGCCCGAGGCCCAGGAAGGCGGTCTTATCGCCCTGGTAAAAAATGGGGATTCCATCACCATCGATGCAAAGAAGCGGCGGATAACCCTGGAAGTTCCCGATGTGGAGATCGCCCGCCGCCGCGCCTCCTGGAAAGCGCCAAAATCCCGCTACACGCGGGGTGTTCTGGCTAAATACGCACGCCTTGTGAACTCCGCATCCGAAGGCGCCGTCACGGATAACTTTTCGGAACAATAAACGCCGCACACCACCCGGATCAGCGTACCGTGACTTCAAACACGTCCTCGCGCGACTCTTTCAGGGACGGATCCAGCGGTTGGCTGGAAACGCAGGTCACATGGTAGACGCCCGGTTTGTCGAAAACATGATTAATGGCGGGCTGATGACAGCACAGTTCATTTTCCACGTACCAGGAATAGCGCTCATAATTAGCGGGACCGCGGAACGTGGTCGTCGTGTTTACAGTTGTCTCAAGGTTTATTGAAGGGCGCTGAAGCACGTTGCACTGGGCCTTCGCCGTGGAAAGTAGAGTCGAGTCGCTCCACTCCTCATAGGTAATTTCCATGGGGCCGGCAACGGTAATCATCTGTTTCAGAACCGTCTGTCCAACGCCTTCAAGCACCGTATTACCATTGATTTTCCACACACACCGGTGAGTCCCGTTCTCCGGCACCTCTATTTCAAGCATATCGCCCGTGTAATAAGTGGAAGGCAGGTTCAGGGTAATGCTACCCCGTTCAAAACGCTGTGAAAACCCCAATTGCACCCGTGCCTCCTCCTCGCTCACGCCAAGTTCTTTTACCGTCTTTTCCAGGATGGATTCATGTCCGGCCAACGGTGTGCTCACGTCAATTTGAACCGTTCCCTTCCTGGTATTGATCACCAGCAGATAGGTGCCCACTTCCGCCGTGGCGCTCGGCCCGACAAGCACGCCGTCACCGGTCGGGGTGATGCTGATCATATGCGTATAACTGCGTTCACCGGCAAGCAACATCCAATCTTTGATATCGGTTGCCGGCAGCTTCTCTCCGTTCAGCAGCAGCCGCACCAGTTGCTTGTCACCGGCATTGTCAAACACCAATTTTGAAGGTTCCGCCGTCAATAGATCGGTTGCCCAAGCAGTAACAGACAACAGCGTCATACCGACTAGCATACTAATTGGTATAGTTCTTTTCGCCAAAAGCCCATGCAAACTCCCGCTAAACATAATGCTGATTCTCCTCCATGAACTACGAACGTTCCTCTTTATCCGCATTTTGTGCACAACGTTTTTTCGGCGTTATGGCAGAAAACCGAATTCAGCCCTGAAATCGGAACGCCAAATAATGAAATTAAACGCCTTAATACTAATCCTATAGAATAGCATTTGTCAAGAAAAAACACCATCACGATATGCGCGCATACCGTGATGGTGTTGTACTTACTGAAGCGCGTCTGTCCTGAAGTCGTTTACTTCCACCGATGGCCGTGTAAGAACGTTGCCTTACCTGCGCATCGTCAAGAAAAATTCTCAGGACGCTTTGGGAACGCCGTATACTTCGACTTCAACATAATGGTTGAAATCATCGGCGGTGTTGCCCTTGCTGTACAGACGCACATAGCGGGCGCTGACGCCCTTGGCATCCATCAGCCTGCCTTTATAGCTCTCGATGTATTCTTTGTCTTTGCCCACGCCAAGGCCGGCGGTGTTATCGTGGTCATTATTGTAGACCGTGGTAACCTTGTCGTTGAATTCCTTGTCATTGGAGGCCTGGACAACGATGTCAAAATAGACACGTTTGCCTTCATGGAAATGCCACGCGATGATGGCGTAGATGGTGGTCTCTTTTTCGAGATCAATCTGCACCCATTGCGCGCCGTCGGGCAGTTCGATGAGGCTGGTGCGGGCGTAATGCTTGTCACCGTCCGTGAGCTGCTTGAGCTCGCCGTGGGCCGGGGGCACGCTGCTGGTTACAGGTTTGCCCTTTGCGACATTCGTGGTGCCCTTGGGCGCCATGAAGGGCGGCCGGTCCTTATAGTCTTCGGGTTCAAGATTTGGTCCCCAGTAATCAATAGGGGTGCCCCCGAAGAAAGGCTCAGGCAATTCAATATTAACGGCTTCGAGATCGGAACCGGCTGCGGCATCCTGCGCCTGGGCAAGCATCGGCACACACAGCATCAAGGCCGCAATAACGGCCACCCAGTACATCTTCATCTTGGTCATAATACACTCCTTGCTGTTTTTGGATAGTCTGTCACGTGATTGTAACCGGGGATGTCCGCACCGCCTCATACGGCAACGGAATGTCCCAATTCTACCACATTTGACCACACTAACGCATATTGGTTTCATATCCGCCCTACCAGACGATGGGACGCCATAGAATATTCACTGAGAATGATAGTGAAAGTCCTGACTTCGATGAAACTACAGTCACGCCTTCGCTGGACACAAGATGACAGACACGGATGTCCAGATTGACTTTTACCACCGGATTCAGGTAAAGTACCGCCTGTCGACCGCCGGAGTGGTGGAATTGGCAGACACGCATGGTTCAGGTCCATGTGCTCGCAAGGGCGTGAAGGTTCAAGTCCTTTCTCCGGCACCATCTTTAATCCATAAAACGTCGCAGCACAATTCGGGTTGCGGCGTTTTTCTTTCCTGTGGGGACGCGCGGATGTGCTACCATAGGACATCGCAGCGGCGTCTGTAACCGTTGCCGGAAAAGATGAAAGGCGGATTATGAAGAAGAAAGGCGATCAGCATACCGTATTTGCCGCGGAAGACAAGGTGCTACCCTTTGACGGGCCCGACAAGATAGATCGCCAGTGCCTGCAATGTTTCCCCTATGAATATAGCCATACACCTTCCGGGCGGGAAATGGAAATCGTCACGGAAACCAGTGAATTCACCTCCGTCTGTCCTTTTTCCGGGCTACCGGATTTCGCGAAAGTGACCATCACCTACGTTCCGATGGACCGGTGTCTTGAACTGCGTTCCTTAAAGTACTACCTACTTTCCTACCGTACCGTGGGCATCTGGTACGAACACCTGGTCAACCGCATGCTGGAAGACCTGGTAGATGCCTGTAAACCACGGCGCATGACCGTGGAGATCGCGTGTAACCCGCGTGGCGGTCTCGGAAGTGTTGTCAGGGCCGGTTATGCCGCTTCCGCCGCGCACGGCCGCAGGAAGAAGCATTGAGGTGAAAGACCACAGGAGCGTCCTTCCGTTGACTGACAGCGCCTCTCGGATGAAACAGGCCTGGATGCCGGCATGCATCGTGCTTATCGCCGTCATACTGCGCTGTCTCTATCTGGTTGAAGCAAGTCATAGCCCGGAATTCTCGCATCCCATCTACGACCCGGAATATAACGCCTACTGGGCGCGCGCCCTGGCCACGGGCGACTGGACCGTGCCGCCGGGAACACCGGACCCTGAAATTCGCACCACCCCGCATGGACGCCCACCCGGGTATCCCTGGTTTCTTGCCGGCGTATATAAACTTTTCGGTGTAAATGACTTTACGCCACGGATCATCCAGATGGGAATCGGCGTGATAAACGCACTCCTTCTGTATTTCATCGGCAGAAAAGTGTTCGGAGCGACAGCCGGTTTTTTGGCGGGCATGTTCATGGCCTCCTACTGGGTATTCCCTTATTTTGAAGGACTGCTCACCTACCCGGCCGTGGCGGTATTCCTGCTGCTGGCGCTGATACTGACGTTGCTGCGCTGGCAGGATACACTGAAATTGTGGCGGACGATCCTGTTTGGCGTGTTGATCGGAGGCTTTGCCCTGTTCCGCCCGAACGGCCTCCTGATGCTGCCTTTCCTGCTTGCCTGGATGGCATGGCTTTGCATTCGGAGGCGCCTCTCTTTTCGGAAAACGGCAGCCTCCCTCTTCCTGGCGGTATTCGCGTGTGTCTGCATGATCGCCCCCCCGTTCATCCGGAATTACATCGTCGCTCGCGATGTCGTGTTTCTTAGTTCCTATGGAGGCATCAACCTCTATGTGGGGAATCATCCAGAGGCCTCGCTGGTGGAACCGCACATCCCGGAGCTTATGGAGATTGCTGGCATCGAACATTGGTCCTGCTTCGATTATCCCGCGATCGTGCGGGGCCTTGCCGCCGCACAGGGGAAGGAATCCATCAAATACTCCGAAGCCAACCGTTATTTCTATCGGAAGGCCTTTACCTTTATTAAAGAAGATCCCGGCCGGTTCCTGCGAAATCTCGTCCAAAAGACCCTGCTCCTCTTCGGCCCCTACGAAATTACCAACGACACGGTGATGGAATACGACAAGCGCTATTCAAAGGTTCTCGGACGCTTACCCGGATTCCCCTGGGTGCTCGCTTTTTTTCTGTTCGGACTGTCGGTCTTCCTGGCGGACATACCCGCCCGCATGCGGGACAAACGGGACAGGGTGTTGACTGCAGGCGCGCTGCTGTTGTTTATTTTCTGTTCCTATGCCTTTTCCGTCGTCATCTATTTCGTTGCAGGACGCTACCGGGTGCCGCTGATCCCGGTTATGCTTCTCTTTGCCGCCTTCGGCGTGACGCGCCTGGTTGATTGGTTCAGGCATCGCCGCTGGAAATCCGTCTTGGCGGGGTTGGCCATACTGATGATTCTTGTGCTGCTCGCCCACCATGACTTCACCGGCTACAAACCTTCCCCGGGCACCTGGCACCTGCGCCGCGCCATGGCCTATACAGCCGGGGGCAATGTCACTCGCGCGCGCGAGTCCTATCAGCGGGCGCTCGACTGCGGCTCACAATCCTCCGTGATTTTCGCGAACCTGGGCCGTCTGCATTTTGAAAACGGCGAAACCCAGGCAGGCATCGACATGTACCAGGGGTGCCTGGCCAGGAACCCGAACAACGCCATGATCAGGAACAACCTGGGCTACGAACTGTACAAGATTGGCCGTCTGGAGGAGGCTGTCGAACACCTCGAACAAGCGGTCAGGATCAATCCGCGTTTCGTGCTGGCCCACATAAATCTCGGGAACGCCCTGGCCGACCAGGGGAACACCGAAAGGGCGCTGTATCATTTCCGGGAGGCGGCACGGCTTGATCCTAAAAATCCCGCGGGACCCTACAACACAGCCCGCATGCTTTTCGAGCGGGGAGACCTGGACGGCGCAATCACCCAGTATCTGCGCGCACTGGAAATAAACCCGGCTTATGCGTCCGCGCTGAATAACCTGGGCTATTGTCATGAGGTCCGCGGCGCCCACGAAGAGGCCCTCGCCTTTTATCGGCGCGCCGTCGAAGCGGATCCCTCCTTTGTTTTAGCCCGCAACAATCTCGGCAATGCCCTGCTCGAACTGGGCCAAGCCGAAGAGGCCAGAAATGTTTATGCCGAAGCGCTGGACATGGGCCCGAAGAACGCCTTTATCCGGTACAACCTCGGCCGGGCGTTCCTGGCGCTCGATGATCTTGAGAATGCCAGGGCACAGTTACAACAGGCGCTGAACCTGAATCCCGATTTTGCGCCAACCTTATACCAGTTGGGAATCCTGTACCTGAAAGGCAGTGAAGCGGGGAACGCGGTGGAAGTTCTGGAAAAGGCGGCAGCGCTCTCTCCGAACGACGAGGACATCCGTACACTGCTGGAAAAAGCCCGCGACATTGTCGCGACAGTTCACCCGCCGGAAGAATAATTCATTAGAAGCAAAAGGCGGGTTGTACTTCGCAGGCTCTATGGACCACAGAACAACACCTGCGGCTCTGGTCCAAACCGCAGCCTACACATACTTCCTGTTCCCGCTCCACCCGGCCTACAGGACTACACAACCCGAGGGAAGCGGGCGGCACGTTGACTAGAACGGAACCACCATATAACCGTCTTCCGTCTTGTCCGAGATGTAATAGAAACCGGAATCGCTGTTATACAGTTGAATCAGGCGCAGCAGCTCGGAGAGGTCGATAATCCAGTCGCCGTTGTAATCGGCCAGATGGTTCAAGCACTCCGCGATATCCCCCGCGCCGGGCGCATACCCGTCTTCGCTGTCCGGGAAGCAATGATACCCGATGCTGTTGAACAACTGTATTACCCGGAGCAGTTCACGAAGTGAAATGCGCCAGTCGTGGTTTGAGTCCGCGCTGTGGGCCTCCATTACGTCCAGCAATGCGGCAATCACGGTCGGAATGATTTCCCCGCTGACAACGTCGCCAAGAATGTCATATCCCGCCTGTCCAAGAATGGTCTGCATGCCTTTCGCGTCGGCGGGAGGCGTTACCGTATAACTTACCGTTATCGGGAATGCTTGGGGAGCCTCCCACTCGAAGTGGATCAGTTGCCCCGCAGGATCGCTCTTCAATGACACTTGGGCGTCAGCCTTGTCCACGAGCGTGATTGTCCATCCCTCTGGAATGACCTCCATAAGATCGAGGCTGTTCAGCAGGTCGGCGCCCTGCTTCAGGAGTTGCAGCGTCACCGTGACAGGCGTGCCCGGAAGGTAGAAATTCCCTTCCGCCGCACCCGTGATGGTGCGTATGACCTGTATCAGGGGTTCTCCATAGGATTCGATCAGCCGTCTCCGGGCCGTATTCAGTTCATCATGCGTCAGCAAACCATCACCGTCCGCATCCAGCATGACAAACAAGTTTTCCGGCAACGGCAGTACCGAAGCGACTTCCTCGTACGTCAGGGCGCTGTCACCGTCAGCGTCCATTTCAACGAACAAGCCCTGTAACAGCCTGACCAGACGCGCCGACAGCGCGCCATTGCCCGGGAACGGCACCCAGCCCCAGCCGACATCCCCTTCGCCCTCGCCTTCAACAGGTTCTTCGCCTTCAACAGGTTCTTCGCCTTCGACGGGCGGCTCTTCGCCTTCCATAGGCGGTTCTTCACCTTCGACAGGCGGCTCTTCACCTTCCATGGGCGGCAACAGTCCAGCCAAATCTTCACAATCCCAGACCCCGTTTGCGTTCAGGTCCAGGGAATCAAATACATCCTCTTCCAGGTAAGCGGACACTTCGTTGAATTGAATCAGCCGGTCGTCGTTGTCATCCACCAGCAGAACCAAATCACGATCAACGGGCAGTATGCCCACAATCGAAAGTATTTCGTCAGGGGTAACCAACTCATCATCATTCGTGTCAACGAGAGTGAACCAGGAAGCGTCAAAGTCAGGATAAATCGCCGCGATTTCTTCCATGGATATACCGCCATCATCATTTATGTCCACGTAGGGCATGCCGATGGCAACAACATCTTCCACGTAAACCGGCGGCAGCGGACATGCATCAATCACCACTTCACCTTCACCCTCGACGGGCACTTCGCCTTCGACAGGCGGCTCTTCACCTTCGACAGGCGGCTCTTCACCTTCAGGATCAGGCAACAAGGCTGCGTAATCTTCACAGTCCACCACACCGTTTCCGTTATTGTCCAAATAATCAAATTCCGACTGTCCGATATATCCGTCCACTTCTTCATATTGAATCAGCCGGTCGCCGTTCATATCAATAAGGAAAACCAAATCTCCATAAACGTGAAGTATGGTTACGAGTCCCAGCAGTTCGCTCCGGCTGGCCACACCATCGTTGTTAAGGTCAATTTCATCAAACCACGACTGCTCAAAGCCAGGATAAATAGCCTGGATTTCATCCAGCGAAACGCCCCCGTCTCCGTTCACATCCACATAGGGCAAGGTGATATCAATGGCGTCTCCCAGGCTGACAGTGGGCAACGGACAAGGCGTCTCAACCGGCTCTCCTTCTCCCTCAACGGGGGCTTCGCCTTCCACCGGCGGTTCTTCGCCTTCTATGGGCGGTTCTTCGCCTTCGATGACCACTTCGCCTTCGCCTTCTTCCTCGCCCTCCGGCGGGGCATCAGGGGCATCGGTGCAATCCAGCACATCATCGTGATTCCTGTCCAGCAGCAGGAAAAGCAGATCCGGGACAAAACTGACTTCATCCCGTTGGAAACTGCCATCTGCATCCATGTCAAGAACATTGACAATGTTCAGGGGGATAGATTCAAGAAGGACGAACAATTCCATTTCCGTTATGACGTCATCATTGTTGCGGTCAAGCAAGCCGAATACAATTTCCGTGTCTTCGCCGGCAAGCAAATATACCTCGTTAAAAGAAACCTCTCCGTTACCGCTCAGATCGACAAAGCGGAATACCCCGTTGACGATAAGCGCCAGCATATCCCGGGTGCCGCAGGCCTCTTCGCCCTCCGCGGCCGCATAAGGTTCGGTAATTCTCGCCCAGTCCTCGCAGTCCACAACGCCGTTGCCGTTCATATCGATATAGGCGAAAATATCCTGTGAAATATATTCGGACACTTCCGAGTAAGCAATCAGGCCGTCATCGTTTAAATCCACGAAGGACATGACATCAAAAGTTTCCAGCGCCCTGTGGAACCACCACCGGCTTATGCCGTTCGGCCATTTTGAAATGTAGTCGCCCACCTCGCCCGCCGCCAATTCCGGCGATATCTGTTCCACCTCGGCAACCGTGATATACCCGTTCCCATCCAGGTCAACCACAGCAAAAACCGTGTCTGTGAGCACAGTATAAACATCTTCCTTGACTAATGGACAAGGCGTAACGGCTGCGGCAACCGAAGAACACATTACCAGTACAACCACCGACACCATACCCAAGGTTTTCGATGTCAACGTAATTCGCATGAAAGTTGCCCTTATTTAAAGATCCGGTACAGGCTCCCGCACACCTTACGGCGCAGGGAGAGAACATTCTCACCACATGGATTCACCGATGCGCTATCGTCTCATCCTTCACAGGAACTTCACTACTTAATAATCGTATCATACGGGCAACAAGTTGTCAAGCAATTCTTGACTTTGTTCGCATTATAGTAATTATGTTTTTTTTGATATATTTTAATCCTTGTTGATGCAAGACATCAGGGACAACAAATATGCGTTGCCCCGGGAATGCGTGGCATAATAGCAGATGGGAGATGTCGAGCATGCTTGAAGAATTATCCGCCAGCGCTATTACCGCCTTACTACCGGTCCGGCCTGAAACCGCGCACAAAGGCACCTTCGGCCATGTGGTCGTGCTTGCCGGTTCCCCCGGGTTCACGGGGGCGGTAAAACTGACCTGTAACGCGGCCTGCCGATCCGGCGCGGGCCTCGTCACGGCGGCCATTCCCCGAACCTTAACGCCCGTACTTGCCGCCTCGCTGGTAGAACCCATGACCTTCGCGTTGGAAACGACTGACGCGGACACAGTTGCCTTTGAATGTCTTGACCCGTTGCTGACATTTTTGGACGGTAAATCGGCGCTGGTGGTCGGGCCCGGGCTGTCCACCCATCCCTCAACGGCGCATTTGGTACGGCATCTTTTCATCCGGCATCCCGTGCCGATGCTGGTGGACGCGGATGGCCTGAACGCGCTTGCGGCATTCCCCGAACGCCTGGCACCTCGCGGCGATACCCTTCGGCAACACGACACGGTCTTCACCCCCCACCCCGGGGAAATGAGCCGGCTCACCGGCCTTGACATCGCAACGATACAGAAGAATCGCGAAGAAACAGCCGCCCGCTACGCGGCTCTATGGCAGGTGACGGTCGCTCTAAAAGGACACGGCACCGTTGTGGCGGCGCCGGACGGCCGGGTGCGCCGCTGCCCCACGGGCAACCAGGGCATGGCGACGGGCGGCACCGGGGATGTTCTGGCGGGCATCATCGGCGCTTTGCTTGCCCAAGGGATGAACGCTTTTGACGCGGCCTGTGCGGGGGTATACGTACACGGACTGGCGGGCGATATCGCCGCCCGTGAAAAAAACGCGCGCGCCATGATTGCGGGGGACATCATCGATGCGCTTCCGCAGGTCTGGAACGCGCTGGAAAGAATTGATTCATGAGTCGCCTGAAAGAATTTGGAGAATTCGGCTTGATAGAACTGCTTACACGAAATCTGCATAAAGACAACGCCGTGACCCTGGGTATCGGCGATGATTGCGCGGTCATCCGCGCCAAAAAGGAATACCTGCTCTTTTCCTGCGATGCCTTTCTCGAGGATGTTCATTTCCGTAGGGAATGGGCTTCACCGGAGGATATCGGCTACAAAGCGGCGGCGGCGGCGCTCAGCGACATCGCTGCCATGGGCGGCACCGCCAGGTACATGCTGGTGGCGCTCGCCTGTCCTCCCGACACAGACAGCGCCTACTTGGAACGCCTGTACGGGGGAATCAAAAGCGCGATGGATACGGAACGGGTTTCCCTCATCGGCGGCGACACAACGTCCTCCCCCCATGGCCTGGTTTTGAATATGACGGTCATCGGTTCCGCCCAGGGCAACCCCGTATGCCGCTCGGGAGCCCGCCCGGGCGATCTTATCGGGGTGACCGGACATCCGGGCAGCGCCGCCCTGGGTCTGCACGCCCTGGAACACGGCGAATCAAACGCTCCCGAAGTCCTCATCAAGGCCCATTTGCGGCCCCGGCCTAAAATGATGGAAGGTTTTTTCCTCGGCGGCGCGAACGAAGTCAACGCCATGATAGACGTTAGCGATGGACTGCTGCAGGACTTGTGGCATATCGCTGAACGAAGCGGCGTGTCCATGAACATTGACACGACCAAACTGCCGATTTCGACGGAACAAAAAGATTATGCCCATAAGACGGGAGTATCCGCGGAAACGGCGGCACTGTCGGGAGGGGAGGATTACGAGCTGGCCTTTACGGTATCACCCCAGACCGCCGGTCAGTTGCTGACGGAATTCAACCTCCAGTTCACGCTCCCCGTGACGATTATCGGCACGGTCGGCAAAGGCCCGGCCGGGATCACGGTCGATGGCGCGCCCCGGACGCCGGAAGGCTTCGACCACTTTCAGGAACTGAAGTAATCCGGGGCATTCCCCGGCTTCCACTTGATGTTACATCCCAGGCTCGGCTTCTGGTCCTCCGGTGCGGGCCGCCCGTCCAACACGGCGTCCAGGGCCGTCCGCAAATCCGAACCCGTAACCGGCACGTCATTTCCGGGACGCGCCCCATCCAGTTGCCCCCGGTAATAGAGCCGTTTTTCGCCGTCAAAGAGGAAAAAGTCGGGCGTACAAGCGGCCCCGAAATCCTTGGCGGTTTTTTGCGTCGCGTCATAGAGGTAGGGAAAGGTATATCCGGCCTCTATTACTTCCCGAGCCATTTTCTCCGGGTGGTCATCCGGCTGTGCCTCCACGTCATTGGACATGACAGCCACAACGCCGACCTCCTTCTCCTGGTATTCGGCGCCAATCTCCGCAATCGCCGCGCGAACGTGTTTTACAAAGGGGCAATGATTGCAGATGAACATCACCAGCAACGCCCTGGCGGTGTCAAAATCCGAAAGGCTTACGGTGTTGCCGCCCGTGTCGGGAAGCGAAAACTCCGGGGCCGGGGTGCCCAGGGGCATCATGGTTGAATGGGTCCGTACCATACCTTGTCCTCCTCTTGCTAAGGGTGAATAGCGTCATTTCCAACCAAGGCGAAGGTTGTCCTTAACCCAGGAAAAACAACACTACCTGAGCAAAAAATGAGACTGTCTCCGGCGCACGGAAAACATGAACGGGGTGTTCACTCCTAAACCACACCGGTGGCTGTCCCGTTTTTTTTGCGGGCGCAGTATACTGGACCGAAAAATTCGGCACAGTTCCCGCCGCGGAAATATCCCGGCTAACGCGCGTAGGCCACCGTCAAGGCCAGCAGCACCTGCCCCAGGTAATACAACGGCAATCCAATCAACCCGTTCACCTTGCCTTCATGGACAAAGCGGTCCCGCGCCACGAAGACATCGGAACAGTAAAATATCACCGCACCCAGCAGAATGACGTAATGTCCGGAAACATAAGCCGTGGCGGCCGCCAAAGAAACCATGAGAGTAATGACCCCCATGTAACTGAGAACAGGCAGCCGCATGGGGCCGAGATAGGGATACAGCCAATGCACCAAAACGGCTCCGGGTATCAGCAGGATGCCCAGGGCGCAAAGCGCGGGATATAGCTGGGCATGATAGAAAATGAAGGCGACACAATAAGCCACATGGGCGAGAAAGAAAGCGACCAGTCCCATCATGAAAATGGTGGGCGACTTGGAAATGAGGAACAAATCCCCCCACCAGGACAACACAAGGCCGACCAGTATGGCAAGTCCGTAAGCGCTGTAGATACCGCCCATGCTTACGCACAACAAGATGAAGCCCGTGGAAGCGAACATCTTGAAAATGCCGGCAAAGTAATGGTCCCAGGACATGAACAACAACAACAAGCCAACCGCGATAGAAATAAAAACGATCAAGCCAACGATGAGACTCATTAACGTTCACTCCACGGTTCAAGCCAAACCGGCCCGCAAGGGGGATACCCTGCCATTTTTTGATTTCCGCCTGCCTGGATACGAAGAAGAGCGGCCGATGTTTGAACCCTATTTTTAGACACTTTTTACGCTTCTGCCGTATTGCGGTTACTTATACCTATTTTGCGGCTATAAAGTCAACAGGCAAAAGCCGGATTGCACTTTTCGGAGTGTTTAATAGCGGGAAAAGCCCCCTCCGCACACCGAACCCAAGGGCTGTTCCGTCGCCTTTTCCGTGCATCTTAAAACAGATCCATGGTTTCCGGCGGTTTGGGAGGCACAAAAACGTGATAGAGCCGTATCAGGACTTCCGCGTCCACGGCGGCATAATCCAACTGTTCCCGGCTGAGCGGGCGCACCGTCCAATCGGAGGCCTGATAGGATTTGTCGAGGAACAGGCCGAGTTCCCGTTCACACACTTCCCCCAGCCGGTTACCGCCGGACTCTTTCTTTTTATGCCGTTTACGGGACTCCACAAGGGTGTCATAAACATTGTGGATTTTGATGCCGTACTGGCCCAGAACGGCGGCTTCAAAATCCCTGTTGTGAATAATTTTCACGATCCCGGTATTTTCCATCAACGCCTTAAGCGGACCCAGGTCTCTTATGGGCAACATATCCATGACAAAGACGCGTGACTGGGTAGCCAGTTGGGCGGTGCACAAAATACGCGGTTCCCGCAGCGTTGTTTCCACGTCCAAACCGAGATAGGGTTCCGAGGAAAGGCTTTCGCAGGCGTTCTTGAATTCTCCCGGGTTATCTATGTATTTCACCGGGAACCGCGGCTTATAGGTGCCGCCCTTTTTGATGCTGTAGACCATCTCCGAGGCGGGGCTGATATCCCGTAGCTGCTCAAGTGTAACGGAACCGTCACCGGCGAAACAGGCGCCCAACTGCGCCTTGACATGATCAAAAGCGCTCACATCGAAAAGGTTGTCCAGTGTGTAACTAAACAGGAGACGCCCCCCCGGCCGCACATAGCAAAGCGCATCACGCAGAAAACGGCACTGCCCCGCACTATCCGTTTCCATCCCCCCGTCCTGTTCAAAAAGAACGACATCATACAGGCGTGCGCCAGCTGCGGGGGACACGGAATTGGATGGAACCCCTTCCGCCTTGAACCGTTGACGCCGCAACCAGCCCAACGTGGCGGAATCGCGGTCACCCCAGCAAAGGATGCGGTCTTTCCTGGAGATCAAACCCATATCTCGCATTCCAGACAGGACGGATAATTTCATGGTAACGTCACCCCGGCGCGGACAAACGCCGACTCCCCTTTTATAGCGCCCCCGGATTCACGAACCTGCGCAAGACATCCGGGAGCCGGTAAACAGGCCAATTACAGCAAATTGGTAATATCGGTCAGGTCCGTGGTATCCGTGGACCAGTCATAGGGGTCGCCGTTGTTTATTTCCTTTGTGACCAGGAGGGTGCCGACGACCTTCAGGATTTCCCCGATCGCCGTGAAAATATCCGCCAGGTTCACCTGGGCGCGACAGGGTTTGCGGGTTACTCTGGACAAATGTTTCATGGTATTAACCTTGTAAGTTGTAAGTGCTATGCACGCCGCAAAATAGCGGCATCTCTATCATTTTCTACTGCCGTCCGAAATCGGGGACATCATGGGCTATGGACGAAACAACCGTCAGGAGGATAACGAAATCCAGCGATCCATTGTAAACAAAACGGCCCTGCAAAATATCCTGCGGGTTTAATAACCACCGCCCATGGGACTACCCGGATAATCACCGAAAAGCACCGTGCGTAGAAACGATAAAAACCAATATGCAAGTACGCCATAGAAGAATTCGAGCATTTCCAGCCTTCCTTGTACTTAATTGTCAAACCGGGTTGAACATCCCGGCACATTCACGACACCGGTATTAATTATACACAAACAAGGCTCCTTATGTTACCTGCCACTTTTCGCGAGCCACGCTGCCGCTTTGAAAAACGCCGTCTGCTTCAACTCATTGACAATGCCTATATCCGGTGACACGAGGTTTACCGTGAATTTGTATTCACAGGCAGAACAGCCGTACAGTATAAAGCATCTGCACACTAGCCCTGATCTACACTAGCAAGGAGCCCTTATACATGACAGCAAAAAACGTTATCCTGACCTGCCTGGCAATATGCGTAACCACCTCATGCACCGCCGAACCGGATGCACAGCACGCGCTGCCGCCCTTCGGGCAAAATATCCCGCAGAATTACACCCTGGTTTATGAAACTGATTTCATAACGGAAGACACGCTCGCGGATTTTGAAATGTCGGACCCGGCCATCTGGCGGCGCGTTGAAGAACAGGGGGACGCCTGCCTGGAGTTGTTCACAATCAAGGGCGCTTACACCCCGCCGGTGCGGTCTCCCCATGCCATAGCGCTCTTGAAAAAGTTTATGGTGGGTGACTTCATCCTGGAAGTGGATGCGGAGTCCACGAACATTCGCGCGGGCGCGCATCGCGATACCTGCTATTTCTTCGGGTTCACGAATCCCTCCAACTTCTATTATGTGCATATCGCCTCCGGGGCCGACCCCAACGCCCACAACATCTTTCTTGTAAAGGATGCGCCCCGGACCAATATCGCCTCTTACACGACGAAAGGAATCGACTGGGGCGTCGGCATCCGCCATCGCATCCGGATCGAACGCACCGTGGCCGATGGGGCGATTCGCGTGTTCTTTGACGACATGAACGAGCCCATCATGAAGGCGAGCGACAACAACTTCGGCTTCGGATATGTGGGCATCGGCTCCTTTGACGACACGGCGCGCTATTATGATTTGAAGGTATACGCCCCGGAAACCAAGGAGGGCAAGGACGGTTTCTTTAAGCCTGAATAATTATCATGCTTTTGGAAAGGTTATCGTCGCTGACTGTCACCTGTAGGACCGATAGGACGGGCAGGACATGATTGTGGGATTCTTATGTCCCATAGGTCCCAGGCGTCCCATAACACCGGTACACAAGATGAAATCTTGCCTCCTATTTGGGTTGCGGGCATGGCCCGCTTTGGGTGTATTCGTAGTTCATCGCTGTGCTTACTGTTCAATGGAATAATCTTGTATGAATTCCGTGCCTTTGTGCCTTTGTGTGAGTTTTCTTATTTTCACACGGAGGCACGGAGAACACAAAAATTTTGCTTGCGGCTATGCCGCGCGGTGTGCATTCTATTCGTGGTTGGCGTCTTTTCTTTTCGGCCTTGTTTCACCGCGAATTCATTATTGTCCCAGCCCGGCGCTAACTCAATTTGGCTTTGAGATAATGCCCCGTGTGTGATTTTTTGTTCTTACAGATCTTTTCCGGGGTGCCCTCCGCAATAATTCGGCCCCCGGCATCGCCCCCTTCCGGTCCCAGGTCAATAATCCAGTCGGCGGTCTTGATCACATCCAGGTTATGCTCAATCACGATGACCGTGTTCCCGTAGTCCACCAGCCGATGGAGCACCGTCAGCAGTTTGTCCACATCGGCGGCATGGAGCCCGGTGGTGGGTTCATCCAGAATATACAGCGTGCGCCCGGTCTGCCGTTTCGCCAGTTCCGTGGCCAGTTTGACGCGCTGCGCTTCGCCGCCGGACAGGGTGGTGGCCGCCTGGCCGAGTTTGACATAATCGAGCCCGACATCGTGCAGGGTCTGCAGTTTGGATATCACGGAAGGGATGTTCTTGAAAAAGCCGCAGGCATCTTCCACGGTCATGTCCAGCACTTCCGCGATGTTCTTGCCCTTGTACCGGATTTCCAGCGTGTCCCGGTTATACCGCGCGCCATGGCAGACTTCACAAGGCACATACACGTCCGGCAGGAAGTGCATCGCAATGGTAAGCAACCCGTTGCCCTCGCAGGCCTCGCACCGGCCGCCCTTGACATTGAAACTGAAGCGTCCGGGCTGATACCCCCGCGTCCGGGACTCCTGCGTGCGGGAGAACAGATCCCGGATGGGGCCGAAAAATCCCGTATAGGTCGCGGGATTGGAACGCGGCGTGCGTCCGATGGGCGATTGATCGATGTCAATGATTTTATCGACATATTCCAGGCCCTCGATGCTTCCATGCCTGCCGGGCTGTCCCTGGTACATCCCGTAAATACTCCGCGCCACCGCCGGGTACAGGGTTTCATTGATCAGGCTGGACTTGCCGGAACCTGAAACGCCGGCAACCCCGATGAAGGTGCCCAAGGGAAAAGCGACATCAATGTTTTTCAGGTTGTTATGCGCCGCCTTTCGAATGCACAAACGGTTCCCGTTCCCGGGCCGGCGTTTTTCCGGCAGCGGGATTTTCAGGTCACCCCGCAAGTACTGTCCTGTCAACGACGCCTTGCACCGCATCACTTCCTTGGGCGTTCCCTCCGCCACGATGGCGCCCCCGTGCACCCCCGCGCCCGGCCCCAGATCCAACACATAATCAGCGGCAATGATGGTGTCCTCGTCATGCTCCACCACGATAACGGTGTTGCCGAGGTCGCGAAGCCGCTTCAATGTCGCCAGCAGTTTCTCGTTGTCCCGCTGGTGCAGGCCGATGCTGGGTTCGTCCAGGACATAGAGCACGCCGACCAGTCCGCTCCCCACCTGCGTGGCCAGCCGGATCCGCTGGGATTCCCCCCCGGACAAGGAACCCGCGTGGCGGTCCAGGCTCAGGTAATTCAACCCGACGCTGTTCAGGAAACCCAGGCGCTCCCGAATTTCCTTGAGGATCCGCTCCGCGATTTTCGCCCGGGTAGCATCCAGCCGCAGCGTTGAGAAGAAATCAAGAGCCTGTTGGATGGAAAGGGACGTCACATCGGTAATGGTCGCCCCCGCAACGCGCACAGCACACGATTCGGGCCGCAGCCGCGCGCCGCCGCACGCGGGACACGGACGCGATGCCATGAACTCCGTGATCATGTCCCGGGCCCGATTCGAATCGGTATCCCGGAAGCGCCGCTCCAGGTTGGGAATCACCCCTTCAAAGGGGCGTCGGGTCCTGTAATTGCTCTTCTCACCCTCAAAGGAAAAAGAGATTTCCTCGCCGCCGGAACCGTAAAGGATGGCCTGTCTGAAAGCCTCCGGCAGGTCGCGCCAGGCCGTCCTGGGAGACTGCTTGTAGTGGCGGCACACGGACAGCAGCATTTTGCGGTACATGCCGTCCAGCAGGCGGCGTATACTCCATGGGCGTATCGCCCCGTCTTCAATGGATTTATCCTCGTCGGGAACGACCAGTTCCGGCGCCACCTCCATCACCTCGCCCAACCCCGTGCAGCGCGGGCAGGCGCCGTTCGGGTTGTTAAATGAGAACATGCGCGGTTCGAGTTCTTCCATGACCACGCCACAATCCGTACAGGCGAGATGTTCGCTTTGCAGCAGTTCCGCCGGTTCCGCTCCGGGCCTTTCATACCAGACCCGGATCAACCCTTTCCCCAGTTTCAGGCAGCTTTCCACGGAATCGGTGAAACGCTTGCGCGCTTCCCCCTTGACCGCAAGGCGGTCCACCACCACGTCAATGTCGTGCTTCACATAGCGCTCGAGCGCGATGTCGTCGTCCACATGGTAGAAATTTCCGTCAACGCGCACGCGGACATAACCCTGCTGCTTGATGTCGGCAAATACCTTTTGATAATGGCCCTTGCGCTGGCGTACCAGCGGCGCCATCAGCTGCACCCGCGTGCCTTCCTCCAGGGCCAAGATACCGTCCACAATACTCTGCGGCGTCTGGGACTCGATCGGCTTGCCGCATTTGTGACAATGGGGCACGCCCGCCCGGGCGAACAGCAGACGCAGGTAGTCGTAGATTTCCGTCACGGTGCCGACCGTCGAACGGGGATTACGGTGGGTGGTCTTCTGCTCGATGGAAATGGCGGGGCTCAGCCCCTCGATGTAATCCACATCGGGCTTGTCCATCTGGTCCAGAAACTGGCGCGCGTAGGCGGACAGACTCTCCACATAACGCCGCTGGCCTTCGGCATAGATGGTGTCGAAGGCAAGACTGGACTTGCCCGAACCGCTCAGGCCGGTAATGACGATCAGCCGGTCCCGGGGCAGTTCCACGGAAAGATTCTTGAGATTATGTTCGCGGGCGCCGCGAATGACAATACGCCCGCCGGAAGAAGATGCGGCCGGACACATGGAAAGGATACATCCTACGGGTAACCCCTGCACGGGCTCCAAACGCGGGGCAAGACAGGGGGCGGTTGCTGAACAGGGAAGAGATAAAACAGGCGCCCCCAGATACCATTACGGCGTATGCGAAGACTCCTGAAACCAGGCCCTATTTTATCGCAAATACACCTAACGGTCAATAAACGGATATTCTTTCTCCCGCTAATTGAACTGGCGGACTTTTTTCGGGTACAGTGCCCGTATATCCGCCTAAAACGCGCGGGAACGGCAACAATCATTCAACCACAATTTTCAACCGTCAGGATTCGCCTATGTTCACCAAGAAAACCGTCCGGTCCGGCATTGTAGGCGCGGGATTTTCCGCCCGTTTTCACTTTGAAAGTCTTCGCCGCGTGCATGGCGTCAACGTGGATTTGCGCGGCGTCTACGCCCTTGACCAGGCGCAGGCCGCGGCATATGCCCGCGAACGGGATATCGCCCATTTCGAAACCCTGGACGCACTGCTCGACGAGGTGGACCTGGTCCATTGCTGCGTGCTGGTGGCCGGGCATGAGGACGTGGCTGTGGCAGCGCTGAACCGGGGCAAGTCGGTGATCGTGGAAAAGCCCCTCACAGGCTATCTGGGCGACGGGACGGACGCTTTTCACGGCGACACCTTCCCGAAGGAAGACGCCCTGAAACAGGGCCTTGCCAGTGTGGAGCGCATGCTGGAAGCGGAACGAAACAGCGAAGGGCGCATCTTCTACGCCGAGAACTGGGTGTATGCGCCCGCCATCCAGCGGGAACGGGAGGTCATTGAGAAGACCGGTGCGCAGATCTTGTGGATACACGGCGAAGAGGCCCATTCGGGCTCGCACAATCCCACCTATGCCTATTGGAAATACTCCGGCGGCGGCGTTATGATCGGCAAGGGCTGCCACCCCCTTACGGCGGCGCTTTACCTGAAGCGGGTGGAAGGCCGGGCCCGGGACGGAAAGCCCATCCGCCCGAAATCGGTGTCGGGCCGCACGGCCGCGCTGACGCGCATGCCCAACTTCCGGGATGCAGGCTTTATCCGGCGGGATTACTACGACATCGACGATTTCTCCATGATGCATGTCACCTTCGAGGACGGCACGCTGGCGACCGTATTCGCCTCGGACATTATCCTGGGCGGCATCCATAACTGGCTGGAGGTGGCGGCCAACAACCACCGCACCCTGTGCAATATCAACCCGAACACCTCCATGCAGGTGTACAATCCGCGCCACGAAAATTTCGCGGACATCTACACCGTAGAAAAGATCGAACAGAAACAGGGATGGACGAATATACCGCCCGATGAGGACTGGTTCACCGGGTATCCGCAGGAGATCGAGGCGTTTTACCGCAGTGCCGCCTACGGGGATCCGGTGGAAAGCGACAGCCTCCTCGGCGCGGACACCATCTCCACGATCTATTCCGCCTATGTTTCCGCCGAGAACGGCGGTAAAGAAATGCCGGTGAAGACGTATTAGCGGAAGCAGGGAGAGGCGTTCATAGGGCAATGTATCCCCCATAAACGATGAAAATGTAGACGTGGTGTACCGGCCCCGGTTCCCTGGACACAGTTTTGCGCATGACTTTTTTTGCGTTTTTTGAGGCATAACAGGTCTATCATCCGATGAGGTTGGGCGTGACGCCAATAGAACGCCACGCCCTCTCATCGTCTGATGAGCCTGGGATTACCGGGGACAGTCGCCCATTAATAGTACGTATTATATAACTTTCTATTAACTTTATTTAATAGACCCAAAGCGCATGCAAAGAGTTGTTTTTTGAACAGCCCGCGTTCGCTTTTTTTTTGAGAAGGGACCTGGGTATTCATTACAGCGGGCCGAATCTGGATTCCGGTCTTTTTCGCGTTACCCAGTACCGCTCTTCGATCCGAGTTAACGGTCGCGAAAAAACCGGAATGACAGTGGTTTGAGTTCTTTGTAATGAAAGACGATGGTACATTTTTGTTGTGTCGAAGGCGCGTCTTCTTCCGGGCGAAGTCCCGGACGAAGCATAGGCGCTAAGGCCACATCGGTCGCAAGCGAGTCCGCCTTCGGCAAATAAACCTGCCCCGGCGTGCGAGACGGGATTGTCCCTGGCTTCCCAACAGTCCCATGTTTATCATTTAAGGGGGAGCCATAAGACCCATGATGATCGGTCCCGCAATGTCGAACAGTTCCGTTAAAGCGTCCCAAGATTACTATGCTCTGGAATAGGACCCAATATAGAACTGGTTGGTTCAATGATGGACACATTGAATAGTATCCAAACGCAAAAAATTAATTCTTATTGATTAGCCACAAAGGCTTTGATAAGATTCTCGGAACCGCTAATCGATATAGGGACGTGAATGGTTACAATAGCTGCTACTATTTGCCTTATAGAATAACCCGATACCCAAGTAAAACCTTGATGTCAACAATCAGACACATACGCGCCCTTATGGGTTCTAATCTCCTGCTCAACTGGTATCCAAAGTTGCTTGGCTACACATTTCGCCGCGCCGTTACGGAAAAAGACTTTGAAATTGCCTGCTCAATTCGGCATGCCGTATACACGAAATGCGGCTATCTGGCTGCAGGAGAACAGTGGGAAAACAAATTTCACGACAAGTATGATGACATTTCCGTTACCTTTCTGGCATTTTATAAACGTACGCCTATCGGCACAATACGCCTGACAAACACCCGTCAAGGAAGTCCCGTATTCGAACATTTCAATATCATAAACGCCGAAGCGTTAATGAGTGAAGCGTGTTGGGAGATAGGGCGCTTTGCCGTGCTTGAAGAATACAGAAAATCAAGGCGTTTCGCCTCCGTGGGCCTAATTGGAATGTGCTATTACCATTCTCTGGCAAATGACATCCATCGTTGGGTGGGATATGGCCCGCACTACATTCTTAAATCATTTATGCTGTTCACAAAACCCAAAACACTGCCTTTAGGGGTTCTTTCTGAAGCGCATCAGGAAGCGCGACAGGTATTGTCCGGCTACTTCCATAAGCATGGAGACCATTTGGTGGTTTTCTCGATAAACATTGCCAAAACAAAACCGTGGCGGACGCTCGGATATCATCTGAAAACCCTTATTTCCAGAACGGATGAATAGCGCTTCATCGGCGCGTGCTTCAGTGTAAACTACGAATTAAGACATAAGAATGCCAAGGGTGGGCACCGATTATAGTTTTTTTGCATGTTCCTCGAAAGCGGGGACATTCATAGGGCTATGTCTCCTCTATAAACGACGGAAATGAAGACGCGGCGTCCCCCCCCGCGTTAGAAAAGCGGCGAGGACGCCGCTTCTACATTCATTGGTTATAAAATGCTATTTACAATGGCAGGATAGGGTCAATCTTTCGGTCCAACACTGTCTGACAGACACTATAAAGGAATTCCTTCATGACACAGGATCAATGGGAAGAACTGCTCGCGATTATCCGGGGGGAAAACCTTTCGCCCCTGCCGGTGGGTTTTATCATTGACAGCCCGTGGCTGCCGAACTGGCACGGGGCGTCGCTGCTGGATTATTTTTCCGACAATGAATACTGGTTTCAGGCCAACCTGGCCGCCGTAAAGGCGTTTCCCCAGGTGTTATTTCTTCCGGGCTTCTGGGCCGAATATGGCATGTGTTCCGAACCGGCTTCCTTCGGCGCGAAATGCAGTTTTTATGAGAACGAATTCCCCTTCGCCCACCCGCTGTCGGACGCCCTGAACAGCATTCGTCGTCCCGATCCGCGCACGGATGGGCTGACGCCCTTTTTGCTGCGGCGGTTGGAGCGAATGCGTCCGCGCATTGAAGCGGCGGGGCATAGCCTCCGTTTCGCCGTGGCCCGGGGCCCCCTGAATATTGCCGCGTTCCTTATGGGCGCCTCCGAGTTCCTTATGGCGTTGCGCACGGAACCGGACCAGGCGCACCGCATGCTGGACACGATCACGTGTTTCCTCGAGGATTGGTTGCGCCTGCAAAAGGAGCGCATTGACACCATTGACGGCATCCTGCTGCTGGACGATATTGTGGGCTTTCTGGGCGAAGAGGACTTCAAAGAATTCGCCAAGCCCTATGTGACCCGCGCCTTTGCCGCCTTTGAGGCCTCGGTGCGGTTTTTTCACAATGACGCCCACGGCCTGGTTTGCGCGCCTCATCTGGCGGACATGGGTATCAACCTCTTCAACTTCGGGTATGACCACACCATGCCGGAGATGCAGCGGCTTACCGGCGGCAAGGTGACGCTACTGGGGAATATCCCGCCCCGGGATGTGCTCGCGAAAGGAACGCCTGCCGAAGTGGCGGAGAGCGTACGCCAGTTGCTGGACTCGATAGCGGACACCCGCCGGGTCATTCTCTCCTGCGGCGGCGGCATGCCGCCCGGCGTGTCCACGGAGAACATCGAAGCCTTTCTCAATGCTGTCATTCATTAATTGTATCGGAAGCCGCGGGAAGCAGTGTTATTCATACACCTTCTCTTCGTCCTTGTCGGCCTCTTCGGCGTCAAATTCAATATTGCGCGGCGGATTCGACTCCTGGGCCATTTCCTTGTAAAACTCGTGTTGAATAATCAGGTCCATAATCTCGTTGGTGCCGGTCCAGATCATGATCAGCCGCACATCCCGCAACATCTTTTCAATGGGAAAGATGTTGGTGTAACCGATGCCGCCCATGATCTGCATGGCATGGTTCACCACTTTCCAGGCATTTTCCGTCGCCAGTTTTTTCGCCTCCGACACGTAGCGCCGGGAACGACCCGAGGGCTCCCCGGTGTCCACGGAGCGTGCGGCAATGTAAATCATCCCCCGCGCCGAGTCGAGCAGGGTCACCATGTCCGCCACCTTGAAGTTAACCCCCTCAAATTCCTTGATGACCTGTCCAAAAGCCTTGCGCCGGGTGCTGTAGCGGGCGGCCACCTCCATGGCGGCACGGCCCATGCCCACCGCGCCGGCCGCGCTGGTCATGCGTTCGGGAATCATCATCTGGTAGAAAATAAGCCCGCCCTGGTTTTCCACGCCCAGCAGGTTTTCCGCAGGCACTGTGCAGTCCGTGAAGATCAGCCGACCCGTGCCGCCGCCGCGCGTGCCCATGAGCCCGTACACATATTTCACTTCCACCCCCGGCCCACGATCCACAATGAAGGTACTGATGGATTCATGGGGTGGTCCGTCCTCACGCGTGCGGGCATAGACCATGAAATAATCGGCCCCTTCCGCGCCGACGACGAAGCGTTTCTGCCCGTTCAGGATGTAATGATCACCCTCGCGCCGGGCGATTGTAGTTGTGCCAAAGAAATCGGATCCGCCCCGGGGCTCGGTCAGGGCTTCCGCGGCGGTCAGGCGTCCAGCGATGGTGGGTTTCAGATACTTCTCTTTCAGGTAGTCGCTGCCGAATTTGTTAATGGCCTCACCCACGATACTGACCAGCGAATACAGGCAGCCGAGGGAAGTGCCGAGCACACCCACCTCTTCCAGCGCCACAATCTCCGAAGCCCAGGGAAGTCCCCGCCCGCCATATTTCTGAGGAAAGCGCAGTCCCAGCAGGCCGCGCGCCGCCGCCTTTTCCAGGAACACCCGGGGATAACGCACCTTGTCCGCGTCCATGTCGCGCAGCAAGGCTTTGTCCAGGTCATCGCGCACAAAAGCGCGCGCTTCCTTCCGTAATTCGCGGTCTTCCGCCGTCATCAGACAATCCAGCATGGTTCCGTCTCCCTTGTTTTCGGTGCGCTATGGGCCTGCCGCTTCTATTGCTCATCTGTCTGAAAAACAGTGTAAAGCCGCACATCAGGAGATCGCCGGATCCGGCGGAAACCGCCGGGAAATCGTCTTATTGTTTCAGATGCTTGTCCAGGAAATGGTACATGTGCCACCGGACATGTTTGTTGACTTCCAGGAGAATATCCAGCGTATGGGGATAGCCTTTGAGTCGGAGATATTCATAAACGCAGCCGAGCTCTTTCAGACGTTCGGCCAGCAGATCCGCCTGGGAAACGGGCACGGTTTCGTCATCCGTTCCATGAATGATAAGCGTCGGCGGCACACCCTGTTTCAGATGGTTCATTGGCGACGCCAGCCGATACTGGTCCGGTATTTCCGTAAAACGCTTCCCGCCGAAAAAGGCCAGCAGCGTCTTGTTTTCATGAAATTCCTCGAGGGTCATATCCACCGGGCCGTACAGGTTGACCACGGCCTGGACCGCGCTGCTGTATTCCGGGTGGCCGCCGTCGCCCTCCAGTTCCTTAACACCGAACGAATAGCCCAGCATCATGGCAAGGTGTCCGCCGGCCGATCCCCCGACTGCGGCAATGGCGTCCGGGTTGATACCGCACTTCTCCGCGTTCGCGCGCATCCAGCGCACAGCGCACTTCACATCCTGCACGCAAGCGGGGAAAATCGCCTCGTCCACAAAGCGGTAGGAAACCGTGGCCACCACATACCCCATTTGCGGGAAGCGGACGCAGTAATACTTGTAATCCGACCGCTGGCCGCCCGACCAACCGCCGCCGTGAATAAAAATCACGGCGGGCAACGGCCCGGAGAGCTCACGGGGCTGATACAAATCCAGAAGCAACGGCCGGCCGTTCACATTGCCGTACTCAATGTCTTTCGTCTCTATCACCGTGTCGGGCACGGGCACCGGGTCGTCGAGATCCAGCAGCGTCAGTTTACCGTCAGCAGCGGCCACAACCAGGTCGGCCATTTCATTGATATTTTCCGGAAGGGCCGGCGGCGCGCTCAGCGCAAAGAGCGCGGCCTCTTCCGAAACGTCAGGGGTCTCGTCCGCGAAGATCTGCAGTGACACTAGACACAGCAGGGCACAGATCCCCGCCCTCAAGGGTGTAACGGTTTCATAGCCTTTGTACACGGGCATACTCCTTTAGGAGGCCGCCGGCGCCGGCGCGAGTCCGGCGGCGGGAGCCGCTTCAGGTTCCGTCAATTCTATGGGGTTCGCGTAAATCCAGGGCGTCCATTCACCCAGGATGTCGAGTTCGGTTTCCACGCGGTACTTGCCGGGCTTATCCGCCTGCCAGCGAATGGAGAAGGCGTTTTCCTGGTACACGGGCTCACCGTTACGCAGGACGGTAAAGCGGCAGGGATGGGGCGCGGCCGCCACCAGGTAGGTCTCGGGCAACAGCGGCATTTGTTCTCCCATTACGGCCTGCTCCGTTCCGCTTCGTGCGAGGAACATGAACCCGGAGCTGTCCGCGATCATGTCAAAACCGATAAAGCAGCGACCCTTGGCAAAGGCGTCCAGCACCGCATCCTCGGATAACTCGGCGGCAAGCACATGGGTACTCACGTAACGGGACATCAGTTCATAGGGATCCACCTGCAGGCGGAACGCTTCCTTGCCGGGTTCCAGGGGGCCCGCGACGAGACGCAGCAGGGCCCGGGTCAGACTATTAAGCGAATATTGGCCGATTTCATCGCCGGACGTCTTTCGCACCATCAGATTGCCGTCAGCGGTATAAATGCCGTAGACGCCGTTGTTCTGATGACAGTCATTGGCAGCGATACCGGTAACATGACGTTCCCGGTTCAAGGCGTCCCAGTTTTCCAACACCTTGGTGTTCCGGTCGAAAATCAGCCTGTAGCACTGCTCCGGATAACTCCATAGATTTAACAGGATGTCTGGCGCAAGGGCCTTGTAATCTTCATCCTTCAGGTCCGCGTGCAGGTTGTAAATTTCCATGCCCGCGATCTGGGGCAGCTGCCATTCCCGAGGCTCTTCCGAATGGGCAATAAAAAGAAGGCCTCCCTTGGATTCGATTTCGGCGGCCAGTTCCGCGGGTGGTTTGCCGCACTCCAGCACGACATCACTGGAAAGTCGCCAAGGCATGAACCCATATTTCATTTCAAAGCCGGGGATAAACAGCTTGCCGTCACGGACACCGCGCCATTGCACGCCGTAATCGGCCGTACCGTTTTCCAGACAGTGATCCGACATGGCGATGAAATCATAGTCGATGTCCTTCAACACCTGCAGGATGGTTTCAAAGGGAACCTCGCTGTCGTGGGAAAACTCCGAATGGCTGTGGGCAATTCCTCGGTATTCGGTCCATGGAACGTGATAGGGCAGCACGACCTCGGATAGGTTGTTGCGGATATCGTTCCAGGCGGAGGCCTCTTTAGGGAACGCTACGAAACGATTGTACAAGGCACCTCTGAAAATCACCAGGAATGCGATGAATAGAAGAACGAGGAGCACGACCAGGATACGAAAAGACCACCGCAGTACACCGCGCAAAAAAGAGAAGAAAGACATAAGAATTCTCCGTAATCAGGGTTCCGTTGAGGTGGCGGGAGCATCCTCCCGGCGTAGTTTAATTGGACACGGTAAATACGGTTTCCTGTTTGTCAAGATGGATCAACATCGGGTCAAGGGGGGATAATTCCCTGGGAAAGCTGACCTCCCGCCCGCGCAGCAGGTCACGCCCCTCGCCTGCCAGGCCGGACAGGTGGACCACCACCGGCGTGTGGCGCAGGTTGATGATGTACAGATACATTTCCCCGTCATGGGTAACATAACGCGAGCGGACGCCTTCAAGCGGATAGCCGTAGGCATTCACTGGACGCACGATTTCGGGAAGCACACCGCCCACCAGCGCGGCATCCATGGCATGCAGGTATTCGGTGGGCAGGTTCATGCCCCGCACCAAGACGGTATTGCCGGTGGCCCGTATTACATCATTGCGGGACTGGCCGTTCTCGTTATACGGGATGGGCGTTCCCACCCGGGCGACCATCCCCCCGTCCTCAACGAATTTGCTCACCTGCTCAAAAGCGGCATCAGGCATCGCCATGGTGCTGGGCAGAATCAAAACTTTAATTTCCGCGAGCACCCCGGCTTCCACCTGTTTTTCCGTAATAAAACGCACCGGGAAACCGGCGAAGGACGAACCTTCAAAGGCGTATTGCGCGGACTCCAGGTGGGGCACGCCGTTGTCCATGATCTTTGAGGCTTCGCTGAACAACACCGCGACTTCTTCCGGCGCCTGCTGAAAGGACATGACTATCGGCGCGAGCCGGTTGACATCCATGGCGGCAAGCGCGTAGGCGGCCAGCGCCTCCGGATGGCGATGGACCGAAGCGTCCGGGGAAAGCGCCATGCCGGACGCCCCGGACATGACCATTTCCCATACGGCACTGTAGACAAGCGCCTCGCGTCTTTCGACATCAGGCGCGCCATCCACATCGATATCGGCGCCAAGCACGAACACCGGCTTATTCTTCGCGTAGGAGCGCATCAGCGCGAGCAGGGCGTGCGGCGCAGGGTAGTTCATGGCATACAGGCCGTCCCCATAGGCGCAATAGGCCGAACAGCCGCTGATATCCATCAACGCGGCCATATCCTCGCGACCCGGTGTGGTTCGGGTTTCGCCGGGGAGGAACGCGGATGCCGCCATGTTGATCATGGCCGGGACGCCGGGCGCCAGGGCGGCAAGTTCCTGTTTGAGTCCGGAAAAGAACAAGGTTATTAGACTGCGTTGGAAATGCTGCCATTCATACTGGTACGCGCGCTGGTTCTGATAACTGTGTTCCGGATGTTCGCCCCATATGGTAATTTCATTGAAATCCGCAAGGTGCGCGTGCCACAGTCGGTTTAATTCCTGGCGATCTGGATACCATTCCATAACCCGTGCAATAAACTGCGCGCGTATGGGTTCCCCGTCATACTTGAACTGCGGCGCCGCGGCAATGCTGATGCCCACCGGCGGGCACATTTGCGTTCCCGCAACGGAAAACAGGTCTTTCACCGTCCTGAGATAGACCTGGGAAAACTCACTGTGGGCAAGGTTGACGAAACCCGGTTCCAGCAGTTCCGGCCAGGTGTCCATGACGGGACCGGCCACATTGGCCTGATCCAGCTGCAGCGCCCAGGGGACGCCCAGTTTCCCGGCGGCATCCGCCAGGGAGGAAATCTTTTCCCTGCATACGGAAATGTCCGCCCCCGCCGCAAAGTTCAACAACGCAAAATTCAATCCGTGTTCCTTGAGCCATGCCAGTTGCTCTTCCAGAGAAGCGGCAGACTCCAATCCGACCGTCGGAACGGCAGGTACATCCTTCCCGCCTGCGTCAACGCTCACGGCCGCGCCTATCAGAAAAAAGGGGGTATCGCCATCATACAGCCCGCCCCCCCGAATTTCCAGGCGTTCGGGATAAGCCAGGTGGGGCGAGAGGGTTTCCGGGGTTGCCTTGCTGAAGGTCAGGCCCGCCCGCAGCACATCATAGGCCTCGGCGGCATAGGTGACACGGCTGTCCGCGACCCGCCAGTTCTTCGCCTCCAAGGCCTGGCGCGCTTCCGTCAGGGCTTCGCGAATAACCCGGGCGCGCATCTGAAGACTGGTGCCCGAAGTCGCCGTGCTTGCCTCCGGATTTTCCGATACGGACGCAAGGGTTTCGATTCCCGACTCCATGGCGGGCAACCGCGCCTCCAGGTCTTCAATACGGCTCCGCCACCGGTCGGTACTCACGCGGTACACTGGAACTTCAGAACAGGCCGGAGCATATTCCGACGCGTAATCAACAATGACCGCCATCGTGTAATCGCCCGGTTTCAAGTTTGTCGGGTCCCATTTTATCGACACATCATCCCGCCCACGGTGCAGGTCCAGCGTCATCTCCGATTCGTCCACCGTATTCCCTTCAAGGTCAAGCAGGACCATGCGGATAATCGTCCCCTCATAGGCGATGGAGGACATAATTTCGAGATTCAACGGAACAATTTCCCCAATAAGGGCTTCTTCGGGATAATTAAGTTTAAAGGAAAGTTTCTGGCCTTCCATAATCAGGGGGTCCCCGAACCATACTGCCTCATAACCGGTCTCCCCGAAGCATTGTTCGGCGGGCATAAGACACCAAAGCGCCGATGCCATGCAAAACACGATGATAAAAGAGGACCTGACATTCAGGCGCGGTAATGACATCTTATAATCCCTTTCCAGGCGACTATGTTAACGCGGGCGTTGCCCGCAACCCAAAGCCATTCAAGCGGACCGGGCAAAAATCAGGAACGGTTCCCAAAGTATCTACGCACCTGTCCTGACACACATTGTATGCAGTACAGGCATCCTCAATCAAAGAATCCCGCACAGGCAACGCGCATGGCCCCGAGAATTGTTTTATCCCATGTTAAGGCGTCTCCCTTGCGGGATTTGAACACAAAACGGATGTAGGCTGCGTGTACCTGTCTAACGAGTCAACTTCGGCGCGTGATGACGCGACCGGTCTGGAAACACGATAAACCGCAGGAAGTTGAAAGACCTTTCCGTGCTGGTCTATGATGAAAACGCTTGACGGGGCGACTTTCCGCGCCTGGTCTCTCGGTCCGCGGGTCGTCTTCATGAGGAATATGGCAGCATGCCCCAATTAGTAATCGAACAGCCTGGGATTCCCCCCATGGCCATACCTATAGCAGAAAAACCAATCAGCCTGGGCCGCGCCGAAGACAATGACGTGGTGCTTCATGCAGAGGAGGTGTCGCGTTATCACGCGCGCATCTGGCGCTCGAAAAACCGCACCATCGTCACTGATCTGAAAAGCCTGAACGGCACCTACCTGAACCGGCAGCGCATTGTGGAGCACCCGCTCAAGCACCTGGACGAAATCTGGTTCGGCAGCAAATGCCATCTGCTGTATCGTGACGACACGGTGTATGGTTCCCTTGAAGAACTGCCCGGGGGGGGCAAAAGCAGGCGCAACAACGCCCTGGAAACGTCGATCCATAATATTCGCCGTGAAATGGACCGCGTGGGCAGGCACCTGACGCTCCTGGGACAAGGCGTCCATGCTGCCGCCCGACCATCCACCCCGGAAGGACAGGGTCCCATGATGCCCGATCCGGATGACTTGAGGCGCATGAGCCGCGCCTACCTGCGTCTTGAAGCGTTGCACAAGGCACACCTTGTCATTTCTTCCGATTTCGACCTGAAAACACGCCTGAACGACATGCTTGTCGCCATTATGGGTGTGCTGCAGGCCAAGAGGGGCTTTGTGCTGCTACGTGACGAGAAAACCGACGCGCTGCGGGCAGTAGTCTCGCTGCGCATGGGCGGTGATTTGACCGCCAGTTCACCCAGCATGGGCATTGCCGGGCGCGCGGCCATCGACGGCGAACCCGTATTGATGGAAAACCGCGACACGGACCGCGAGTTCGGCGACCGGATAAGCATCATCGCCAAACGCATCACCAGCGCCATGTGCGTGCCGCTTAAGGTTAAGCAGACGGTTCTCGGATCCGTTTATGTGGACACGGACGCGCCGGACACCCGGTTCTCCGAGGATGACCTGGAATTGTTTTCGTCGCTGGCCTCCCAGGCGGCGCTCGCCATTGATAATGTGCGGCTCCATGACCGTGTGGTCGAATCGGAGAAGCGGCGCCTTACTCTGGCGCGTTTTTTGCCCGGCACGCTGGTGGACAAGATCATGAGCGAATCGGAAAGCCTGGCACTGGGCGGCAGGAAAACCCGGGCAACCACACTTTTTTGCGACATTCGGGGCTCTTCCAAAATCGCGGAGCAACTGGACCCGCAAAGCCTTGTGACACTGCTCAACGAACATTTCACCGCCATGACGGAAGTGCTCTTTTCGCATTCCGGCACCTTGGACAAGTATATCGGAGACGAATTTATGGCGGTCTTCGGCGCGCCCATCGCCTGCGGCGACGAGGCCTATCATGCCGTTTGCGCCGCCCTGGAAATGCAACAAAAGAACCGGCAATTGAACACGGTCCGGATCGCGGAGCGGCGCCCGCCGTTGGAACTTGGCATCGGCATTGATTCCGGCGAGGTGATCGCCGGCTATATCGGGTCACCCCGGCGCATGGATTTCACCGTGGTGGGCGACCGCGTGAACACAGCGAAGCGTTTTTGCGACATGGCGGGACCGGAACAGGTGGTCATCGGCCAGGAAACCTGGGAAGCGGTCCGGGAACGGGTGGACGCAAGGCCGATGGGCACGCTGATACTCAAAGGGAAACAGCGCACCGTCCACGCGTATGAAGTTACCGGCCTGCGCGGTGAACCGTAACCGCGGGCCGCGCCCAACCTACAGGAGTACATGCATTGCGTATCATGATCACAGGCGGCGGCACGGGGGGACACACCTCCCCCGCCTTGGCCGTCATAGAAGAATTGCGGAGACGCGACCCGCAGCTGCTGCTGCAATGGATCGGCAAGCGCGGCGGCATGGAAGAGAACGTGGCAAAGAAAAACGGCGTGCCCTTCCGATCCCTGCCCGTGGAGGGCTGGACACGGAAGAAATCGCCGCGCATGCTATGGACCGCAGCCAAACTGGCCTACTCCATGATGCGCGCATGGTTCTACCTGAAGGTTTTCCAGCCCCAGGCGGTGTTCGGCGTGGGAGGCTACGTCAGCCTGCCGGCGCTGTGGGTGGCACAGCGCGCGGGCGTTAAAACCCTGCTTCATGAACAAAACAAACGCCTCGGGCTTGCCAATCGTCTGTGCGCGGCCAAAGTAACACGGCTCCTCTTAAGTTATCCGGAGACGGAGGGCGAATACCCCAAAGACCGTGCCGTGCTGGTGGGCAATCCCGTGCGGCGCGCCTTTCTTCACCCGCCCGAAACAAACGCCGCGCGCGCCGACCTGGGCCTTGCCGAAAACGTGTTCACGGTGCTCGTGGTAGGCGGCAGCCAAGGCGCACACACCTTGAACGAGACGACTGCAGCGCTTCTGCAGAGATTTAGGCCCGAAGAACTCCAGGTCATCTGGTCCGCAGGAAAGAACGGGGTGACCCGTGCGCGCGAGCAGGCGGAAGGCGCGCCTGTTCAACCGCACATACATGCCTTCATCGAGGACATGGCCACAACCTGCGCCGCCGCGGACCTGGTCATCTCCCGCTCCGGCGCTTCTATGACCGCCGAACTAGCCGCCATGGGAAAACCGGCCCTGCTCGTGCCCTATCCCCACGCGGCGGATAATCACCAGGAACACAACGCACGCGCTTTTGAACAGGCGGGCGCCGCGTTGGTGCTGCTCGACCAGGAATGCACGGGCGAAGGCCTGGAACCCCTCCTCCGGGAACTTATCGCGAGCCCGGCGCGCCTCAAAGCAATGGGAGAGGCCGCCAAGTCCCTTGCCCGGCCCTTCGCGGCCGAAGAGATCGCGGAAATTATCATGCAGCTGGTGTACGAAAACGGACCGGATACGGCTACGCGAAACGGTCAGTAATCAGCACTTCCTCCAGCGGCAACTGTCCTCCCCGCGGATTCGCGGGCTTGACAGCCTTGCCGATGGCCAGCATCATGGCGACCACATGGTCCTCCGGCAGATTGACGAGCCGCCCCACAGCCTCAAAATCGAAGCCTACCATCGGACACGCGTCATAACCCATGCTCTTAGCCGTAAGCATCAGGGTTTGCGCCACAATGCCGCAGGAACGCATCACCTCGTCCCGCTGCACCTCTTCCCTGCCCCGGTAATAGGCGTCTATGGCGGGAACGATAACGTCTTGCGCCTCTTGGGGAACATTCCGCCAATACCGTCCCGGCTCTTTCTCCCAGGACTTCAAGTCGCCGCACAACACGAACAACAACGAGGCATCAGTGACCTGGGACTGGTTCCAGGCCACTTTACGCAGCTCGCGGCGCAATTCCGGATCATGCACCAGAACAAAGCGCCAGTTCTGAATATTGAACGATGTGGGCGACAACAAGGCTAAAGACATGATGTGTTGAATTTCTTCTTCCGTCATCACATGGTCCGGGTTAAAATGTTTTACGGATCTGCGCTCCTCAATGGCGGTATGCACTTCCATCTCTGATTCCTTTCTGTACGGTAAGTTGTCCATCAGGAAAGTATGACAGATATGCCCACACTTTCCCGGAAAATCCCCTCGTAGTGTCACTATTTTCTCCCGCTTGTTTGGAAAAGAAAACCCTCATTATACTTTAAATTTTAACACAACCAAGGCGGTAATCATTCCCCGCGAGGCTAGCCGCTTGAACCCTGAACAGTCCGGCAAGAAGTCTGTGTATTCGTTCGGAATCCATGCAGCGTAAAGACTAGTAGAAAGTCTTCCTCTGTCTGATAATTGAGAAGTACGTCACAAAACGGATCCAAAAAAAACGGGTGAAATAATGCTATCCTAAGAATCTCTTGGAGTATTTGGCAGACAAGAATATCTGCCCCACCCTCTTTCTCGCATCTCGTCTGAAATTCCGGGTACAGCGGGTTTGCTTGCAGCCTCAATCATTTCGTTTGTGGCACGGAATCACCCTGACACGAATTGCACAAGTCGCGGCGTTTGCCGCGCAAGGCTTTCATTCACCGTGGCGGTGTTTTGCGATGTGTGCTTCCAGTTGCACCGCTTTTTCCCGCGCATGGGTGTGCAATGGATCCAATTTCAGGACCAAACGCATGTCATGCAACGCCTGCTCATAATCACGGTTCCGGATATGACGCACGCCCAGGTTGTACCGGGCCGCGCACATCTTCCGTATGATGCGTTCGTTGACAGGTTCCCTGTCCCGAACAATACGATAACAACGCATGGCGTCATTGTACTCCTGCCTGGAAAAATGAAAATCGCCCCGACACTCCTCCTCCGGCATGCCCGGTTTCATGTGCTCCTGCTTGAATGTTTCGTAGGCCTGCTGTTGTTGATGCAGATACGACTTGGCGTCATGAATGGACTCAATGGCGCTGCGTTCCACCAGAATCATCATGTTGTTGCCATCCTGCTTTTCCGGCAGCAGATAGAAGCGGTTCTCGTCTTTCCAGGAAGCATGGGCGGGACGGCCGATCAACACCTCCCCATCGAAAAACTTGACGGCAATGGGCCGTATATCAGGCAACTGCCATGCCTGAAAGTCATCGGCAATAAAGTGCCCGTCAAAACTCTTGACGTAAAAAACGGCCTTGACCTCCTCAAAGGCGATACGGACAGTGCGGTTCAGACTTTCCCCCTTCAGGTTCTGCAGGTCCAGATGAAATTCCGGCATTTTTCGATTCAGGTCAAAACTCATGCCGCAGTGCACCTCCCCCTTCTTCATGCGCACCACCAGTTTTTGGCGTTCCCGCCTGGCTTGAAAAGGAGTAACCTGTTCCCGACCCGTTTGGTCACCGAACACCGCAAAGCCATTCCCTGACATCAAGGCAAGCTCCTTATAGTAACCCTCCTCCCCAAGTGTCCAGCAAAGCACTATTAGTATAAGCGAATTTCGACCAGTTTTCAAGCTTTTTTATAATACTAAAACCAAAGACGTGTATTCATAGACAAACCCAAGACATAATATCATTTTTATTTTTTATTAAAATCATGCCCTGCATACGGTTACAAACCGTGTGCCGGTGTGTTCCCCTTCACAGTCCAAATAACACACCAATCGATGCGCTCCGGCCTTCCAGATAACCTCCTCCAAAACAGCCTTGTCAGCTTTGGCGGAAACGGGACATGTCACCTCGGAATCATCCAATCGCATATGGAGGACAGCGTCTTTCAGACAGGGCGCAAAAGACACCGTGAGCGTGTAGGTCCCCGATGCCTCCACAAGCACCTCCCAATATCCCGCGTCATTGCCGGTCCAATTATCGGCGCCCCTCCAGTCCTGCCGGGTCAGCGTAACCGGATTCTCCGGAGCACCGCCTAGGTGTATCCGGACCGGTTCATACCCGCGCGTTGCGCCCACGTCATCAAACCACCGCTGATAGGCAAGCCGCATTTCACGAACCACATCCGGATGTTCCGCGGCGGTACCCTTTTTCTCGCCCGGATCTTCCTCCATGTCATAAAGTTCCGTTCCATTGACCAGTTTCCAGCGTTGACTGCGCACCGCACTATTCTTAAACGCCTCAGGCGCATCGCCCCGATGCCACTGGAAGAACAGATTCCGGTCCGACCAAGACTCTGCGCTGGTGTTCCCAAAAAGCAAGGGCAACAGGCTGATACCATCAAATTCCGGCCTGTTCTCGGGAGCAACACCGCAGATCTCCAGCAGCGTTGGCGCCAGGTCAATGTGGGCGGCGATCCTGTTGATATCGCGCCCGCCCGCCCAAACTTCAGGCCAGCGCAGGAAACAGGGCACCCGAATCCCCCCCTGATAAACACTCCCCTTCCATCCGCGCTGGCCCGCGTTATACCGGTCCTCCCCCTTCAACTGCTGCGATCCGTTGTCGGTCATAAACAGCACGAGTGTGTTATCCTTCAGCCCGGAGTCCTCCAGAAAAGCCAAAAGCCGGCCGATATTACGGTCCACATTGGCAATCATCCCATAGACAAGGGCCGTTTCCTCCTGGAGCCCTGCGGCCTTGTAGGGCGCCGCATCCTCTTCAGGAACCTGCAGTGGCGTGTGGGGTGCATTATAGGCCACATAGGCGAAAAAAGGCCTTCCTTTCCGGGACTCCATAAACTGAATCGCCCCCTCCGTAAAGATATCCGTGCAGTACCCGGTATAGCGTTTCTGTTGCCCGTTGTGTTGAAGCATGGGATTGAAGTACGTGTCTTCCCGCTCATAGAATTCCGGGTCCGACGGCTGCGCGATACCGCCTCCCCGATGCACCAGGGATTCTTCAAAGCCGCGGTCCATGGGACGCATCGGCCAGTTATCGCCCAAATGCCACTTCCCGAAAATACCGGTACAGTACCCGCCCTGTTTCAGGAGTTCGGCAAGGGTTGTCTCTCCGGGATCCATCATGGAACGGCCCGCGTAGGTATCCACCACGCCAGTCCGGTAATTGTAGCGACCGGTCATCAGGCACGCCCGGGTGGGCGAGCACACCGGGCAGACATGAAATTGCGTAAGGCGCAGGCTTTCCCCATGGAGCCGGTCCAGGCAGGGTGTTTTTAAAACGGGATTGCCGTGACAACCCAAATCTCCATATCCCTGGTCATCGGTAATGATAAACAGGACATTGGGCGGCCGGTTCTCTGAGCCGGAAACACGGGCAGCCGTTCCTGTAAGGGCCGCGCCTATAAAGCCGGCAGACATATTTTGTAAGAAATTTCGACGGGCCATGTCGGACATGACATTTCTCCTCACGTACGCGTGTGCTTATCGTCCGTTATTGTCGGTCTCGCAGATGCGCAATATACGCGGCAACCCGCTCCTGCCGGTATTCACGCGCGATTTCTTCCGGTGTCTGTCCTTTACCGTTCGGGATATCAGGGGACATCCCAAGGTCCACGAATAACCCGATAATCTGCCCGTGCCCGAAGATCGCCGCCGTGTGTATGGGCATGTCGCCGTAGTCATCCATGATCTTGGGGTCGGCGCCGTTTTCCAACAGCCATTTCGCCTCATCGTGCCTGCCGAGCATAGCGGCCACATGCAGGGGGGTCATACCGGTAACATCCCGCGCGCCGATATCCGCGCCCTTCTCCAGCAAGAGTTGCAGGGCTTCCATCTGTTTATAGGTAACAGCGCTATGCAAGGGCGTTTTTTGCTTGCCGTCCCGGGCCCGGACCAAATCCGGATTCTTCCTCAGAAGCGACCTGACAAGGTCCATATTCCCCCGCGCAATGGCATCATGAATGCTCGGCGCACATCCCGAACACGCCAGGAACGTTACCAACACCGCCCCCAAAAAAATGCGCCGCGAAATCGGCTGTCTCAAAGCGGCGTGATCACGCTTCAGCAGGCGCTGTCCGGCCCGCCCCTTAAAAAGGCGGCCCGACATGAGCACGCCGGATATTCTTTTCTTTATTGCGTTAATCCAGAAACCACTCTCTGAAAGATAAGGGTACACTTCTGAAATTCTCCTTTTCCGGTCGTCAAGCATGGTTTCGTATTGTAGACGGAACAATATCCAGAAAAAAAATGCCCCGTCTCCGCAGTAACCCTGCAGGACGGGGCAGCAAGAATATTCGGGACTATTGTGCCGGCGCTTCGGCGGACTGGGGCATGACAACCACCGGCGTTTCCGGCGCCGCGTCGGTAGTCGCGGCCGGTGCCAAGGTGACGGCATCAGTTGGCGCAGCCTCGGGAACGACAATCGCCCCGGCGGCCGGGACTTCTCCCGTATTCGCCGGAGCCGCGTCCACAACCGGGGCCGTTTCGACAGGCGCAGGCTCGGGCGGCATCATTTCGGCAAAGGCGCTGACCTTGTCAATGATGCCCGTCAGGTCCATGATATCCGCCGTAAACACATAGGGCAGACCGGAAATCACGAGTTCAAATACACCGTTGTTTTCTGCGCTGACCTTTATGACCGTTTCCGTACCGTCTTCAAGCGTCAGTGTAACGGTGCTGGCTGCCTGAACGGAGTCCACCGCGCGGTCCAGCAGGAAGTTGTCCACTTGGAAATCATTGATGCTAAACAGAAGTTCATCCACCTTGGCCGGGTCCGGGGCGATCTCCGCGCCGTTAAAGCTTCCGGTCCACTGGGTGGAACCGTCAGCCCTGGCCAACACCAGGTCCGCGCCCTCACCAACGGCGTGAAGCCCTTTCACCTTTTCCGCGTCAAAGTCGAGCACGGACAGGACAAACAGGTCGCGCACCGGCGGCATCAGTTTTTCCACATCTGAGCGGGAGAGCACGAGCACGGCGTCGTTGTTGTCAAACTTGACATAGCGTCCGTCCAGGTTAAGTGACGGCTGCCCGATGAGCAGGGTGCGCGTCGCACCGCCGTCCAGGGTCGCGGTAATTGTGGTGTCAAAAGCGCCCAGATCTTTGCCGGCATCGGCGTAGTCCACCGGCTTCAAGGAGGCCACGGCGGACACGAGGTTATCCAAGGCGGTTTTCTGCACTTCGAGGTTCAGCTGGGGTTCCACCACTTTCCAGGCATCCTCACTATAAGCCAGCGCCATGGTTCCCTGCGGCCCGGCAACCTGAATATTGCGTAAGGCGGCCTTGTCCAGGGTCCATTCCGGAAGGGTAAACAGTTTTGAACCCTGCAAAAAGATCTGTTCAAAGGTATATTTGCTGATCTGATAAATCAATTCCGGCTCGGCGCCCACGCGCTGAATATAGGTGTCGCCACCCGGCTTATCCTGCCCGCCCAGCAACACCACGTCATCTCCTTCTTCCCTCGAAATGGTCAAAGAAAACAAGGGCTGCTCAAAACCGAGTTCTGCCTTGCGCGCGGGGTCTGCCACGTTGGTCACGGTAAGACTGGCAAAGCGGGTCAACAGCGTTTTCACTTCCTGTTCGTTGATTTCGTTTGAGAATCCGCCCTCGCTGAGCACCCATTTATAAGTCGGCTCCGGTTTCGGCAAGGGCGCGGCTTCCCCTTCTCCTTCGCCTTCCTGGGGCGCCGGCTCGACGGGCACCTCCTCGCGTGTCAACACAAGTTGCTTGTCCGGGTAATTCAAGGCCAGTTTGGTAATAGCCGTGTCTTCCAGTTCCAGCAGTTTGGTCTCGAGCCATTTTTCCTGCTTGGGCACGCCGCCTTCTTCACCGGAGTCACTCACCCCGGCATCCCGGCGCAGGTTGGCTGCTTCCACAAAGACACGGTTATCACCGGCTTTGCGCAGGAAAACCGTCCGGAAGTCGGCGGATTTGCCGAATAACACATCCACGACAGGCGCTTCCTCGTCCGCTTTGAACGCCTGGATATGAAAGGCCTCTTTGTCCGTAAGGGCGAAACCGGCCAACTTTTCGTCCGTATCGCCCGTGGCGCGGGGCTCCCCTTTCAATCCCAGCAGGCTTTCAACGAACTTGTCTATGGTTTCCACGCTGCCGGGGGCGTTATACAGGCTGGCAATGCGCCAGGTTTCCCCGTCGCGCTCCAGAACCACTTTTTCCTCTGGTTTTTCACCTGCATACATTTCAAGACGTTTGATGCTGTCCTTCTGCAAGCCTTCCGGCACCAGTGTTTCCAGACCGATCTGGGTGGCAATGGGCGCCTGTGGTTTTACGTTTATCTTCTGCCAGACCACGATGCCGGCAAGAACCACCAATATTACGACGAAGGGTATGAGCGTTTTAACTTTCATAATCGTCTTTCATCCCTATGGTTAAGGTAATCACCCGAATTTCCAACGTTTATTTTTCACTGTTAGCGGATGCCGACGCGGAGACGGTATAGGCATTCCGGGAACGGCGGCGCATGATGAAGACTCCAATGCCAATACCCGCGATAAGGAGGTTTGCCAAACCGTAGTTGGCCAGCTGCCACAGTGCCCGCTGATTCTTGGACGGCTTGTTGATAATGCGGTCAATGGGCTTGGTTCCACGCACGTTAACCAGATTTTCGCTCAGCGTAACCGCGTCCACACTGTTGAGGAAGAGGTCCAGGTTGGACGCCTGCAGGAAGTTCTTGCGGAAAACCTGGGAGCATCCCATCAGGATCAGCTGACCGGGCGCGGGCGTCACCTCCGCTGCCGGCGCTTCGGGTTCATCTTCTTCGGGCTGCGGCGGCATGCCGGGCTGTTGTTGCGGCTTGGGCCAGGCGGGGCGCTCCTGTCCGGCAAACGTGTCGGGGAACTGTCCCTTTGCCCACACCATCAGGGGATAGGCCGTTCCGGAGGCGGGCGTTTCAAAGGAGGCCGACGTCAGGGCGGCATCCTTGCCAATCGTCCAGGCCTTATCGCTGGTGCTCATCAGGGTCTTGACCTCAAGGCCGCTTTCCTTGAGTTTCGCGTCATCAAGGTTGATGGCGGTTCCCCAGAGGTACAGAATCGCCGCGAGACGGTTCGTGATAGAGGTCTCCTGATTCATTGAGGTGTTGTTGACCAGAATGTGGGTGGGCAGATCAAAGGGCTGGCCCATAAGGGCGCCCAGCAGGCCGCCAGACTGGCTTTGCACGGTCAAGGCGACATGGTTCACATCCATAAGGATGTCCTCGCTGACACCGAGGCCGTAGTTCTCCAGCAGAGCGTTGATATCGGGGTTCTCTTCCCTCCGTGAAACACGGTTGCCTTCCCGCGTCGCCTGGTACTCCCATTCATACTGCTGCACCGCCATCACCACCGACTTACCGGCATGCAGCGCACGGTTGATTTCCCAGCGCTGACGGTCGTTCAGGCTGCGGGGATTGACTACTACCAGGGTGTCGTATTCCTCCGGCAGGGGACTTTCCTTGGTCATGTCCACGCGCTTGACATCATATTTTTCGGAGACGAGCACCTGCTCCAGGTACTCATAGGGGTCTTCCGATTCCGGCACGGGCTGTCCCATCTGCATCAGCATCTGGCGCATCTGGGGATCGATATTGACCGCTTCCTTGGGGGCAACCAGGGCCACAACGGGCTTCTTCTCGCGGGTCAATTTATAAATGGTGTTGACCATCTGGTATTCCAGGTCGGGCAGAGTCTCGGGCACAATCTGCGGAATGATTTCCTCGGCCTTGTCCTTATAACCGACGCCGATGCTGCAGTAAACGAGTTTGCTGCTTACCTCGTCCTCGCTCATGGCGCGCACATTAAAGGGCTGCACCCCCTTGTCCAGCATGCGCTTCTCGATGGCCTCTTCCTCGCCCTTGGGCTCCTGATCCGGATTCATCATTTCCTGTTCCGTGGCGATGACGTTGGCCGCTTCCAGGTAGACCGTGGCGTAATTCAGCCGGCCCTGCGAAGCCAGGCGCAGTTCCTCCATCTTGTCCACGATATCGCGTTCGATGGTGCGCATGGCCGTGGGCATTTTGTCACGCGGTGTGACATAGAGCCGCAGTTGGATGTCGCTGTCCGTTTCGGCGAGGATATTGCGCGTGGAGGGGGATATGGTGTGAATCTTGTCTTCTGTCAGGTCGAACCGCTTGATGCTGGCGCCGGCCATAAGGAAATTGAACAGCATGCCGATCACCACGCAGATGACGGTTATGGCGGCGAACATCAGGCGGGCCTTGGGCCGGTTCCGTCCGTCAATAAAGATGATGTTCAGCGTAAGAAACAGCGCCGCCCAAACGACAAAAAACAGGACATCCGCAATATCGACAATCCCCTTGATGAGCGGCTGATAGTGGGTGAACACGCCGAAGATATCCGACAACAGCGAGCCCAGTCCCGATACGCGCCCGTCAATATAGGAGGCGATAAAATCCGTGCCCAGCAGGAAGAAGAGGAAACAGGTCAGCAGTGTAACCACAAAGGCCACAATCTGGTCCTTGAAAAAACCGCTGAACAGGATGCCTAACGCGAGGAAACAGCCCCCCATCAGCAGGGTGCCGAGATAACCGCTGAAAATGACGCCTTTGTCCGGGCTTCCCAAGGAGAAGAGCATCATGGGCACCGTGAAGGTGGCCGCCAGGGCGGCCACGTAGAAAATCACCGCGGCCAGGAATTTGCCTATCGTCAGTTCCCAGGCCTGCATGGGGAAGGTCAGCAGCATTTCCCAGGTATTTTCCTTGCGTTCTTCGGCCCAGATGCGCATGGTCACCGCGGGAATGAAAATGCACAAGAGCAGGGGCAGGTTCTCAAAATAAGGCCGCATGTCCGCCACGGGAAACACGAAAAAGGAGGTGACGTACAGGCCGACGCTCATGGTGACGAAAACCATGATAAAAATGTAGCCGATGGGGGACGTGAAATAAGCGCCCAAGTCCCGGCGTAATATGGAAACGATGTTGCGCATGACTGTGTTCTCCTACTGTCATTCAGCCTTGGCTGCGGATTTTTCGGTGAGGGTCAGGAACGTCTCCTCCAGGGAGAGGGGACGGTCGGCCAGTTCGCGTACTTTCCACTGTTTCTCCCGGATAAGCGCGTTCAGTTCCCGCCAGGGGTTGCGGTTGATTGCACTATGCAGCACGAAGGAAACGCACCCATCGGACGCTTTTTCAAAGGCGACCTGACGAACGCCCTCCAGGCCGCTGAGCAGACGGCCCACTTCTTCCCGCTGCCCTTCAACGGTCACGGCCAGGCGCTCGGAAGTCTTCGCCCTGTTCCGCAGTTCCTCAATAGTGCCGTTGCCGACGATGCGGCCCCGGTTAATGATGACGATGCGGTCCACCGTGGCCTCCACTTCCTGGAGAATATGCGTGGAAAGAATGACCGTTTTGTCCTCGGCCAATTCACGAATCAAGTGTCGAATCTCCAGGATCTGGTGGGGATCCAGACCCGATGTGGGCTCGTCAAGGATAATGACCTCGGGATTATGCACCAGCGCCTGCGCCAGGGCCGTCCGCTGTTTATAGCCCTTGGACAGTTCCCGGATCACCTTGCGGTACATGGCCCGCAGACCACAGGTATCCACCACCGCATTGACACGGTTCTTCAAAGCGGCGCCGCTCAACCCACGGGCCCGCGCCACAAAGTCCAGATAAGACCGGACTTCCATGTCCATGTAAAGCGGCAGAATTTCCGGAAGATAGCCGATGGACTTACGGACTTCAAGCGGCTTTTGAAGCACATCCATGCCGTTGATTTCCGCCGTGCCCGAAGTCGGGTACAGGTAGGTGGTCAGGATTTTCATGGTAGTTGATTTGCCGGCGCCGTTTGGACCCAGCAAACCCACAATTTCGCCTTGGTTGACCTCAAAGGACACCTTGTCCAGGGCCACCACCGGTCCGTAGTGCATTGTTAACTTATTTGCTTTTATCATGTACCTTATCTCCGCTGTGAGGAACTCTCCCGCCCACCGAGGGGCGGATCCACCCCAAACTAAGTAAGCACAATCATCCTTGGCATTCAATACAGCAAGAGTTATGCCATACAAGGGCGCAAAGAGCCCGGCCGAATGAAAATAACAACCGGTTAAATACGAACATCTTAGAGAAAGAAAGGAAACTGCAGGCCTTTGGCGACAGTATCATAGGCGACCTTATTTCGGGTTTGACACCAGATTTGAGGCAGGAGACTGTACTTCAGGTCAGTCCGCTTCATGCAGCACGGCGTACTTCAGCCAATTAACAAATTCGCATTCGCGAATATCGTCCTGAATAATGTCCTCATCGATTTTCAACTGCCAGCGAAGATGCTTGATGGTGGGGTCGAAATAAACCGCTTCCAGATGATTCGCATAGGCCGCCATATCCTGCTCGTCCTTGAACCACCCCTGGTCTATCAGCCGTTTCGCGCGCGCCCGAATCAGCCGCGCCATTTCCTGTAGGTTGTATTCAGGGTGATATTGGGTAGCCCAGAACACCCCTTTCTTGTAGCTGACCGCTGCAGCCTGCACGGGACACCAGTAATTGCAGGCAAGCACTTCCACGCATTCAGGCACGCGGGTGACATAATCGTCATGGCTTACAAAATGGGAATACACGGGTATTTTACCCTTCATCATAGGATGATTCTTGGCGGCCTCGGTCAGACGTATGTTGGTGGCAAGTCCCATTTCCCGACCCTTGGGGTGCGGCTCGGTGGTGCCTCCGGCCACGGTGGTGGCCAACTGGATGGCCCAGCAGCTGCCGAACTGGGGAATTCCCGCCTCGTAGGCGCGTTCCACCAGCCGCAGATGGGCATGCACCCGGGGATCATCGTGATAGATGGTCAAATTGCAGCCCGGCCAGATGATGCCCGCGTACCCTTCCAGCTCTTCGTCCGTAGGGGGCACGGCGCCCGGATCGCTGCTGTACCAGATGTCGTATTCCGCGTCGGGCATGCGGCGCTTAAGCAGGTCCGCGTACAGTTGGCCCGCCAGCGTCATCTTGACGGCGATAAACTCATCCCGGCTCTGTTTTGAATACCCGTCGGGTATAAAGAAACGTAAAGGCTTGCTCATGACTTTATCCTTATGCATTGAATACCAATGCGGGCCCCGCCCGCACCCTGGGGAACCGGAAACGGATCCGGTAACAAATACACCTTAAATAAGCACGCGATGCCGCCGCGACGTCATTGCGTCAATTCACTGAAAAACTGAAACACCAGGTCCTGAAATCCCGGGTATTGTTCATGGGCAAAATCCGGGTACAGTATCCGGCGGCGCGTCGCCTTGATCTTGTTGTAGGCGGCGAACTGCGTGGAAGGTGGACAAATCTCATCCATAAGCCCGATGGCCATCAACGTGTCGCCTTGAATCCTGCCGGCAAGATGCTGGCAGTCAATGTACCCCAGCCGCGTAAAAACCTCCGCTTCCCGTTCATGGCGAGGATCGAAAAGCCGGAAATACTTTTTTAACTCGGCATAAGAGTCAACTGCAAGGTCCATCTCCCACACGCGTTGATAATCACAAAGAAACGGACACATGGGCGCAAGACGCCGGATACGCGGTTCGAGTGCTGCGCAGGCAAGCGTCAGCGCCCCGCCCTGGGATCCACCCATGGCGCAAACGCGCTCCGGGTCCACTTCCGGAAAATTCATGACGATGGCGGCAAGTTCAGCCGTATCAAGAAAAACCTGGCGAAAAAACAACTTGTCGGGGTGATCATCCAATCCTCGGATAATCTGACCCGTATGCGTATTGCCCCTGGTACCGCCCGGGTCCTCGGATAACCCGCCCTGTCCGCGAACATCCAGCGCCGCCACGGAAAAGCCCAGGGCGACATAGCCCAGTTTATCCTGCCAATCCCCGGAGCTTCCCGTGTATCCGTGGAAAAGCAGCAACGCGGGATGCTCTCCGGCGGCGTGTTTGGGACGCAGGTATTTCGCGTGAACGCGCGCCCCTCCCACGCCGTTGAAATAAAGATGAAAACACTCGGCAAAGGGGGCCTGAAAAGAAGCGGGCACCAGTTCGACGGCGGGTTCCAAGCACCTCATCTCGGCGAGGGCGCGATCCCAATACGCATCGAAATCGGACGGCCGCGGATTCCTTCCCCCGTAGCATTCCAATTGCTCCAAGGGCATTTCAAAAACGGGCATTGCGTTTCTCCTGATGACTTAAAGCCCTTTGCCGCGCGGGATCATTCGCTCAGGGCTTCCAGCACTTCCGCCAACTTGTGATAGTCATCACACACCGCATCCGGGGTATGCCCGTCAAGAGGCCTGTCCTTGACAACGGTCAGCAGCACTCCCCTCGCGCCGACCTTGTGGGGCCCGCCGATGTCATTGTGCGGCCGATCACCGATGTGGACGATATCGGCGCATTCGACGCCAAAATGTTCCGCGACAGACTGGAACAGCGCAGGATGGGGTTTGCTGTATCCAGCCTCATCGGAAAACACAAAATAATCGAAATAAGAAAGCAGGTTGTATTTCTGCAGAATTGCCCGAAGATACTTGCCGGGCGTAAAAATGGCATCCGATATCACGGCCAGTTTGTATTTCCCATGCAATGCGGCCAGTGCATCCCCCACCCCCGGGGCAAGGTCGGGACTGTGGTCCAGTTCCATGCGCTCAATGGCATCCACCACCTCGGCCAGATCGGATTGCGGCAGATTGCGGTTCAACCCGGCGAGAATCACCTGGATCCGTTCTTTCGTCGTCCAAGTCACATATTGTTCATGCCAGACCTTTCGGAACGCTTGGTCAGCCACATTGAAAGCGATATCCACAAGGTGACGGTCCACCAAAGCATGACGGCACAACGCTTCATGGAGCAGCTGCCGTCTCGCCTCCGGCTTGGGAGGCAATCCCGCGGCGGCACGTTTGGGCTCGTCGGTTTCATCGCAAAAAACACAATCCCACAAATCAAACGTGATCACACCAATGCGTCTACCGGGCATCCTTCAAACCTCCTCTATAGTTCGCATACTTGTATTTGTCTCTGAAACCATGCGGAAAGATCCCCCGAACAAGCATAACTTGCCCCCCACGTTCTCTTGATGCCAATAATATCATATCCGGCATCCTGATTTCCGTATTGACATTTCCCTTGGCCAAGCCCCTTCCCTCCAGCCGCTCCGCAGAACACATAGATAATCGTCTTTTGTTCGCGACCCTCGTCGGTACAATGAGTTTGTCAGACTTCCCGTTATCGTTCATCACAGCTGTACTTTACTTTTGGCTGCACGGACCTTGAAAACCAAGGCAATAACGGGACCTCCCGGGTTCCGCACAACAAGGAGCGTCTGCACGTGCAAGGGCTCTTCGACCTCGCGGGGCCTGACAACGTCTCGTGATAGCGACGGCGCCAGTGTTGCCTTCCGAATATGGGAACACCGTCGGCGCCCCGGACAAGAAAATTTTCGCGGCTCAATACCCTGCCCGTGCACTCCCCTGCCAACGCTTGCCACAATCCCTCACGGGAAAACAGCCATGACGCGGAGCCAGTGTGGATCGCTATTCCTTCACTGTATAAGACTTTCACTTACTACTCCTTGCCGGCTTGTCCCGGCGCTTCTCCCCTTTTGCCTCTTGCACTTGGGGACGAGAGCAAATGGGTACCTCAGTCTCGGGCAAAAAACTTCTAGCGATAACAGGGGACAGTCACCGTTATCATTGACATGGGGACGGAAATTTGATACTATAGTCGCATGCCTAGAACAGCACGCATAGTGGTCCCGGAGGTACCGCATCACATCACCCAACGGGGCAACAATAAACAGGATATCTTTTTTGTGGAGGACGACCGCTATGTTTACCTGGAACTGTTGGCTGCGCAAGGGGCGAAGTATGGACTGCGTATCGACGGGTATTGCCTGATGACCAACCATGTGCATGTCATTGGCACCCCGGCAGGGGAGGATTCTCTGGCGAAAACCTTGG
>JAAYBJ010000277.1 GCA_012730105.1 Candidatus Hydrogenedentota bacterium | reverse complement strand
GGACTTTCTCGTTCTCAGGTCCATTTTTCTTCCGTAATGGTTTGTGTGTTCCAACAAGGCCCTAGGGGACTTTCTCGCGCTTAGGTCCAATCTTCTTCCGTGATAGTTGGTGTGTTTCGACAAGGCCCTGGAGGACTTTCTTGCGCATAGGTCCAGAGGCGTCTCGTTCTCCCTGCTCCCTGCTCCCTGCTCCCTATACCCTATACCCTATACCCTATACCCTATACCCTATACCCTATACCCTATACCCTATACCCTACTTGCGCGGGACCGCCTGTTTTTGTCATTCTTTTGCGCTAAGCAACCGCTTTTTACTCGCCATCGCACCGGTGCGTTTGCCTGGCCCAGGGAACGCATCTATTCAGGAGGCCCCATGCCCTTTACGGAAAAAACCATTGGCATATTTTTTAAGGAACAAGCCGCGCGTTACGCGGACCGCTGTTTTATGACCTATCCGGACCGGGACCTGCGTTTTACCTGGCGTGAATTCGAGGAACGGGCGGACCGGCTTGCCAAGGGCCTGCTGGCGCTGGGCTTGCGGCCTGGCGATCATTTGGGCATCTGGGCGCGCAATGTGCCAGACTGGCTGACTTTTTTCTTTGCTACGGCTCAGGTGGGCATCGTGCTGGTGACCGTAAACACGGCCTACAAAAGCCACGAGCTGGCTTTTGTCCTGAAACAGTCCGATATGAAAGCCTTGGCCATTGTGGACGGCTTTCGCGACGTTAATTATGTGGAGACGCTGTATTCGCTGGTGCCCGAACTGCGCACCCGCGCCCGGGGCAACCTGCACAGCGACGCCTTCCCGGAACTGCGCAGCGTGATTTTCATCGGCCAGGAAAAACACCGGGGCATGTACAACACCTCCGAACTTTTCCAACTCGGCGAGCACCAGGATGACGCCCTCATCGAGTCGCTTCGAAGCACGGTCCGCTGCGATGACGTGGTCAACATGCAGTACACCTCCGGCACCACCGGTTTTCCCAAGGGCGTCATGCTTACGCACCGCAACATCCTGAACAACGGGTATTTCATCGGCGAGCGCCAGAAACTGACCGACGCGGATCGTGTCTGCCTGCCGGTTCCCTTGTTCCATTGTTTCGGCATCGTGCTCGGCGTGATGGCATGCCTTACCCACGGCAGCACTGTGGTGCCGCTGGAAATCTTTGACCCGCTCCTGGCCCTTGCGGCGGTGCAGAAGGAAAAATGCACCGCCCTCTACGGCGTGCCCACCATGTTCATCGCCGAACTGAACCATCCCATGTTCAACCTGTTCGACCTGTCCTCCCTGCGCACCGGCATCATGGCCGGGTCGCCCTGTCCCATGGAGAGCATGAAACGGGTCATCAACGACATGCACGCCTCGGAAATCACCATTGCCTACGGCTTGACCGAGGCGTCGCCGGTAGTGACACAGACCAGCACGGACGATCCGGTGGAACGGCGTGTGAGTACCATCGGCCGGGTACTGCCCGGTATCGAGGTCAAAATTGTCGATCCCGAAACAGGCGAAACCCTTGAAACCGGTCGTGAGGGCGAGCTCTGCTGCCGGGGCTATAACATCATGAAGGGTTACTACAACATGCCTGAGGCCACGGCCTCGGTCATTGACGCCGAGGGATGGCTGCACACGGGCGACCTCGCCTCCTGCGATGAAGAGGGCTACTACCGCATCACGGGCCGAAGCAAGGACACCATCATCCGGGGCGGTGAGAACATCTCGCCCCGTGAAATCGAAGAGTTCTACCATACCATGCCCGGCGTCAAGGATGTGCAGGTGGCGGGTGTGCCCGACCAGCGTTATGGTGAAGTGGTCGGCGCGTTTGTCATTCGCAAGGATGACGCCGATATCACCGAGGAGGATGTTCGTGATTTCGCCCGCGAACGCATCGCCCGGTACAAGGCGCCCAGGCACGTCTTTTTCGTGGACGAGTTTCCCTTGACGGCGAACGGCAAAATACAGAAGTACAAACTGCGCGAGTTTGCCTGCGAACAACTGGGCATCCAGCACGGCATCTTTGACGGCAAAAAGGATTTCGCAAAGGGAGACGGTCCCGAAGCGGAGGCGTGATGGCACATGCGCAAGAATGTGCTCCCTTTGAACGGGTCGTGTCGGCTATGTGTGCTTCTGAACGCAGAAAAACATTTCTTCACCACAGAGATATGCTATAGATTCGTAGCCGAGGAACAGGCGCCGGAGACAGGGTGTTGGCTATAAACTTGGAATTTTCTGCGTTTTTTGACACACTATGTCCATTCAGATAGAGTATGGGCAGGTGTTGCCGGCGGGACGGGCAGGAAAAGGCATGGCGATGCCCGATATTCGGGACGGAGGGTCTCAACCGTCAGCCGGTGTGCCCATGATGAAGAGTGGATATGAAACGCATACGCATCCTACATACGGCTGACCTGTATTTGGACGGCTCCTACGCGGCCCTCGGGGTTGACGCGGCGCTCGGCAACCGCCTGCGGATGGCCCAGCTGTCGGTGTTCAACCGCATTGTCGACCGCGCCAAGTCATGGCCCGCAGACGCGGTGTGCATTGCCGGAAACCTTTTTGACGGGCCGTGGGTAAGTCGCACGGTGATGGACTATGTGCTTGGCGCCCTGGAACAGCTGGCTCCGGCGCGGGTGTATATCGCCCCGGGCGGCAGCGATCCCTACGCGCCGGATTCGCCGTATGCGCTGGAATTGTGGCCGGAGAATGTGTTTTTGTTTACGCCCGGCGCCTGGCAGTCTTGTGCGCACGACTCCCTGCCCCTCACCGTGCACGGGCTGGCGGCCGGTGGCGGAACTGTTGCTGGCGCGTCCCCGTCGTTCCCGGAGCTTCCCGACGACGGGCGCATCCATGTGGCCGTGGTTCATGGCGTGGAGCAGGACGGCAGGTCACCCGGCCAGTTCAACATCGCCGGTATTGCCCGGGACGGGTTGGCCTATCTTGCCCTGGGCGGCCGGGCGGGCATGGCCGCCGTGGATACCGGCTGCAATACGGTCGCCTGGTATCCGGGCACGCCCCAGGGGCGCGGTTTTGAGCAATGCGGTTCCCGGCATTTTCTCGAGGTGGAATTCGCTTATGACGCCGATCCCGCCTCGCCCCATATTTCGGTGTCGCCCGTGGATGCCGCCGACGTCCTTTTCGAAGAGCTCCGCCTGACCGCGGATCAGGCCGCCGATGCGGGGCCGCGCCTTGACGCGCTGCGTGAAGCGGACGCGCGGGACCGGGTGGTGCGCGTGCGCCTGGAGGGAAACCGACCTCTTTACGCCTGCGAGACGAAGTCGATGGTGTTGCGGGAGGCGCGACGGCGCTTTCTGCATACGGTGGTTTCGGATGAAACCGGGATTCCCGCCGGCTTCACGGGTGCCGTGCGAACCAATACGTGCCTGTGTAAACTGGTGGACGCCATGGGCGGCAAAATAATCGACGAGCCCGACCGCGACGCGGCGGTGCAGGAGGCCGAAGCGCTTGAAGTGGCATTGGAAGCCTGCCGCGACGAAGGTCTGACCGCCGATGAAGGCATGGAATTATCTGAATGACGTATGACGCGCTTACATATCCGGGTGTAAACGACACTCCCGCTTCCGCGCCCCTTGCCCCGGGCGGTAATTTTATTTACTGTCCGGACGTGTATGTGGCGCGCACCCTGGCCGGCGGACTTTCTTCGGGCGGGGCTGCCGTGAATGTGCAGGGATACGGCGCGGTGTCTCTGCATCGGGCGGAAGGTCCGGAAACGGCGGCGGGCGGTGACAGTTTCAGTTGCCCGGCGATCGCCCATGTCCGGCTGGATGAGGCGTTGTTCATAGAGGAAGAGCCAGATCTGGACCGCGTAGTACGCGAACTTGCCGCCCTGGTTGACTTGGGGCGGACGGACCGGGATTTGTCCGTGGTGCTGGCCCGGCTGGATCGCCACGCGGAGTCATTGGGCAGGGGTCGTGCGCCGGGCAGTCTCTTGGCGGCGCTGCAGGCGCGGCGCGAGGCGCTGCAGGCGGAACGGGCGGCGGCGGAACAGGCCCGGGACGCGGCCGGCGCCGTGGAGGCCGATATGCGCCTCTGCCGCAACCGGTTTGCGCAGCTCGCCGCACGCAGAAAACAATTGCGTAAAACGCTGCATGCCGCGGTTGCCTCCTGCGCGTGCGCCCTGCAGGCGCGTCTGTCCCTGGTGCGCGAACAAATCGAAGCCTTCCGTGAGGCGCCGCTTTTGGACAGCCGGGACGCCGCCGCGGTCAAGCGCAAGGAGACGCTTCTTGAAACGGCGAAACTGCAATGCGAGCGCACACGCGAGGAAATTCAGGATGCCCGGAACACCTTGGAAAACCTGACCGAAGAACTTCCCGGCGGCGGCGCGGCGCCCCGGGTCGAGGTGCCTGATGAACTGCGCTACGACATCCTCGCCAAATTGAAATCCATTACCGAAGTGAATACCAGGCTGGATGAAGTCAAGAACCAGGTGGAGGATTTGGACGGGCAGATCTGCCAGACCCAGGCGACACTTTCCGCCCTGCCCGATTTCACGCGCATCGCGCCCAACCCCGTCGACTGGCTCAATCAGCTGTCATCGTCCCTGAAAACCGCTGTCAGCGTAAGGTACGAGGAAGAAGCCTCCCGGGAGCAACTGCGCCGTCAGATTGACGATCGCCGTGTCGCGGGCGCCGCGGAAGCGCTTCTGTTCGCCGATATCGATAATTTCGCGCAGGCTATGCAGGAGCACGAGGCCAGGAAAAAAGCGGCTGAAAGCAAGGCGGCCCAGGTGCGGGAACAACTGCACTTGGACCGGGGGTTGCGCGACAACCTCCGGGAAAGCGTGCCCGGGCTGGCCGTGTTGGGGCTGGGATGCGCCCTGTTTCTGCTGTTCATCCTGGGGGTCTATTTCAGCCTGCGCCAAAACCCGCTCCTGTATCCCGCGGGCATGCTGGCCATCACGGTCGCCTATTTCGCGCTCCGCCTGATCCGCATCCGTCGCCAGGTGGTGCGCCTGACACAGCGCGTGGCGGAGCACCACGCGGAACTGGACCTGCTCGCCGAAGAGGAAAAACAGGGCGCCTCCTATGTTGAAAAGATCATGGCCCGCGCCGGCTGCGCCACCGTGCGCGAGCTGGAGGCGCGTTACGACAAGTATTACGCGAATGTCCTTCACCTGCGTTCGCTGGAGGAGCAGCTGGCGCGCCAGGAACAGAGCCTGCGCGAAAGTGAAGAGCGCATTCCCAGGCTGTTCGAACGCATCTGCGCCACCCTCGCGCAGGTGGACGAGCATCCGGAGAGTCCCGACGACGTCGAGCGCTGCGTCGGCAGCGCCATCGGCAAGTCCCGTGTGTATCACGATACGGTCCGGCGCCTCGCGGATCTGCGCAACCGGCAGCAGGGGCTGCTGGGTCGGCGGCGCTTTCTCGACAAGGAATTCGCGGGTCTGCAGGAAGAGTTGGCGGTTATGGAAAAGGAGTTGCGCCGCATCATGCGGGAGAACGGTTTTTATGACGAGTCCGCCTTTTCCGACGTCGACACCCTGCTTACCGAGTACTACCGGTACCTCGACGCGGCCAAGGAGAACCTGAGCCGCAAGGAACTGTTGACACGGCGCTGCCGCGCGCTGGAAGGACGCCTCCGGGAAGAGGAGGCGCTTGCGCTGCGGCATTCGGAGGAATTCCGCGCGCTGTTGGAGGAATTCGGCCTCGACAATCTTGACGCGGTTAACGGGGCCGCCGAAAACGCGGCTGCGCTGAACGGACTCCAGGCGGAATCACGCGACCTGAAGACGCAACTGGAAGAGGTGCTGCGCGGGCATCCCGCAGAATATTACGACTTGGAAGCCGGGGAGGAAGCGTTTGAAGACGCGGACAGTGCGCTGGTCGAAGAACGCAGGCAGGAACTGGCCCGTTGCGACGCGGAATACGAAAAGGCGCTGCGCGAATATCAATCTCTGCGCGAAGAGCGCTACCGTCCCTTCGCCAACCGACGCGGCCTGAACGAAATTGAAGAGGATATGGCCGCTCTGGAAATCGAGGAAACAGGTTGCAGGCGTCGTCTGGCCGCCGCAGCCCGGGCCATGGCGCTCATGGAAGAAATGGTCACCCTCTGGCGCAACCGCCACGGCGCGGCTATTGCCGGCAGGGCGGAGACGCTGCTTCGGGAGATGGGGATGCCCGCCACCATCGTGCTGGATCTTGCCCCGGACGCTTCCGGTGATGCCCTGCTGGTGGAACCTGGCGCGGGCGTCGAAATCGCCCCGGGCGCGCTGAACTTGGTGTTGCGCCTTGCCGCTTTGGAACTGCTCGGGCGGCAGGATATGCCGGAGCCCCTGATTATTGACGGAACGTTGCAGGGCGGCAAGATGCCCCTGGAAGCGCATGGGATGTTCCGGCTCCTGGGGGGCATTGCGGCCCGACGGCAGGTGCTGGTATTTTCGGAAGATGCCGGGCTGGCCACAGCCGCCGTTGAGGCGGACTGGCCCGCCCTGGCCGTTTGAGGTGCCTTTCTATTCCGCAAGGCTAACGAAAAACGGTTTTCCCTTCATGCGTCGGCAGGTGTCATTGACAGGGAAAGGGAGCGGAATGTGCAGGTAAAGCCCGCGCCCTGCGGGCTGCACGCGTAAATACCCGCTTCCACCGCTGCCGGCGCGTCATGCAGATGGGTGACCCGCATCTGGTTCCAGACGACGCCGTCCTCGCTGCTTTCCACGATAAAGTCGTCCCCTTCGCGGGAAACCCGGTACCGGCGTTCCCGGACACGGGACGACACGTCCTGCGTCGCCCAGTCGGAATAGCCCCGGTTGGTCACTACCGAACCCAGGCGGCTTAGGGACGTGTCTTCATACTCCGTGGACGCCTTGATCCAGTGCCCGGCATCCGCGCGCACCATCAGCCCGCATTGGTCGTACTGGGTTTCCGGTGCAAAACTAACATGGGTGCATAGTTGAAAGTTTCCCGACACGCGGGTGAAGAGGCAATGGCCGTCGTCACGTTGAAACCCGTAATGGGTCCGTTGCCAGAAGTCCGTGCCTCCCCGTGTTCGCAGGCACAGTCCGTCCTCAAAATGATGGTGCGGGGGTGCGTTGAACCAGTAAAATCCTGTGGGCAAGCCCGGGCCGGATAGGGGGACATTGTTTTTCATGGGCTCTCCTGAAAAGGCTTGCCGGCCGGTCCGGTAAGCCGAAAAAAAACCATTATCCATGGCCTCTCAGCGGAAATCAATCTCCCATTTGGCATTCGATGTGGGATACAGGCGAAGGGAATGCATTTTTTACCACGAAACACGGCGTGCGTCATGGCCGAAACAAAAGATTTGTTCACATACCTGCAGGGAATGGCAGCAACTGGATTCTTTCGTTCCGTCTTGCCACAACGTCATTCCGGTTTTTCGTGGTGGAAAAGGGGCCGGTGTCGAAGATTATGACCAGGCCGCGAAAAGACCGGAACCTATCTTCAGAAGCCCTTGGCAGGAACAGAATGGTCCATAACCCCTTACTTGAGCGGCTAAACGCTGGATTCCGGTCTTTTTCGCGTTATCAGGTGGCGCGCTTTGATGTGAGGCATGGGTCGCGAAAAAACCGGAATGACATCCCAGGGGTTTTTGGGTAAGAAAGCATTAGGCTCTCCGACAGGAATTCGTTACAAGATAGCCCCGGAATTTTCCGTATGCAATTGCTACCTAAGGCACACAAAGCACAAAAGATTTTCGCGCCGGCGTGTTCGAGACCGTGTTGAAAGTTAACAGGCAGTAAAACTAAAGGACACAGAAAGAAATTGTTGGTGAGGTTTATCTCTTTTTGTTCCTATCCCCCAAAACACCGTTTGACATGTTTAAACCGCGCTGACTATACTATGGCGTCCAAGCGGTGAACGGGGCGGGTGAAACGAAGCGGTTGTCACGCTACTATTCTATTAAAACCGGGTTGTGCAACCCCAAGTTGGAGACGAACGTGGAAAAACTGGTCAGTCTTTGCAAACGAAAAGGATTTATTTTTCAATCCAGCACGATTTACGGCGGCATCAACGGGTGCTGGGATTTCGGGCCGCTCGGCGTGGAATTGAAGCGAAATCTCAAGGAACACTGGTGGTACACGTTTGTCCTGTCCCGTGACGACATGGTCGGCCTGGACGCCAGCATCATCATGCACCCGGACGTATGGGTGGCCAGCGGTCATGTCGAGGAATTCCATGACATTCTGGTGGACTGCAAATCCTGCAAGAAACGCTTCCGCCAGGACCATCTTGAAACGGAACGTTGCCCGGAATGCGGCGGTGAGTTGTCCGAGCCCCGGGCCTTTAACAGCATGTTGCGCACCAAGATGGGTGTCAGTGAAGACACCGCCGTGGAAACCTATCTCCGCCCGGAGACCTGCCAATCCATTTTCGTGGATTTCAAGGATATCTGCTCCTCCACGCGCGTCAAGATACCCTTCGGTATCGCGCAAATCGGCAAGAGCTTTCGAAACGAGGTCAACCCGCGCAACTTCATTTTCCGCAGCCGTGAATTCGAACAGATGGAGATAGAATTCTTTTGCCGCGAGGAGGAGGAAACGCAGTGCTTTGATCGCTGGCAGCAGGACATCTGGAGCTGGTACCTTTCTTTGGGGTTGCGGGAAGAAAAATTACGCTGGTACGAGCATCCCAAGGAATCACTGGCCCATTACTCCAAACGCACCGTGGACGTGGAATATGAATTCCCCTTCGGTTGGGGCGAACTGCAGGGCCTTGCCAACCGCGGCGTCTACGACCTGACCCAGCACAGCAAGCATTCCGGGAAAGACCTGAGTTTCTTTGACGCCGAAAAGAACGAACGCTATTATCCCACCGTGATCGAGCCGTCCGCCGGCGCCGACCGCACCACCCTCGCCGTACTGTGCGACGCCTACGCGGAAGACAGCGTGAACAACGAAACGCGCGTCGTCATGCGGCTCCATCCCAAGCTTGCCCCGATAAAAGCCGCCGTGCTGCCCCTGGTGAAAAAGGACGGGCTTGCCGAGATCGCCGTTGATCTTGAGAAAAAACTCCGGCTGCTCTTCACCACCTATTACGACCACGCCGGCGCCATCGGGCGCCGCTATCGCCGCATGGATGAAGTCGGCACCCCCTATTGCATTTGCGTGGATCACCAGACCAAAGAGGACGGCACCGTCACCGTGCGCGACCGTGACACCACGGAGCAGGTGCGCGTGCCCATGACCGAACTGGGCGCCTATATCCTGAAGCGGGTTTCCATTAGGCCCGTCTGCGCAGAATAAATTTGATGCGCCTCTTCACGGGCGGATTGATGACGGGTAACGCGCATCGCGCCGGGAAGCAGGGATACGCCCTGTGACCCATAATTCTTTGGGTCGATTTTGCCCTTTAGGTCTATAGGGTTAAAGAATGCTGCCCAATCCAATCAGGTTTTCGGGTTTATTGGATATCCACAGTTTATCGTGGCAGGAATGCCTGCTCAAGAAGAAAAGAAAGCCTGTTTTTAATGAAGAAATCTTGACGGGTACCGGCATATTATCTCATTTTGGAAACAGTACTATCTTGTTATTATAACTTTATGCAAAAAAGTATTCCCCTGTCGCAGCCCCTCCTTTAACGCGTCTTTTCAAACTTGGATTTTCTGATGCCTACGGTCCTTAGAAAATAAACTCTTGACATTTTGGGAAAAATTGAGTAACCTATATGTCAATTGTTGGTGAAGTAACTGTTTATGTTCCACCTAACGATGGCACTTAGGGTGTGCCGTCTTTACTGTCAGGAAGGATTAAGGATCACTATGAAGCACATGACCAAAGTAACGCAGTCACCGGTGGCGAAGGCGGGAGGATGGCAGGATAATGTATGCATTATCGCGCAAACGCTTAATGCAATCCTGGGCTTCTTCGGAGGTTCCTCGCCCATTCTCATGTACGTTGACGACAAGTGTGCCATTCCCGCACCGAATGATACTGTTGGTGAATAATGCTGCTATTGGGAAAGGGCCGTGGGCGCTGAATCGGCTTTCTCCTGTCCAGAATCAGGATGTTTTTTAGGAAGCTTAAAAACGCCGGCAGGCACGGGCATCGTGTATGGGCACGGTGTTTTCGTGACACGTACGGCGACATAGTAAAGGTTGATGCAATGGGCATGACATTGAAACGTTTTGGGCGATGCATGGTGCTGGCGGTAGTGCTGACGGCAGGGCTTACCGCCTGTTCGCCGATTGTGTTTATTCCGGACCAGGCGCTGGAATCGGTGCTTCGCGCGGATTTGGGCAAGCCGCTGTCGTTGTTTCTCACCAAGGCCGACCTTGCCAAGGTGGATGACCTCGATGCCGCCGCCTATAACATTGACAGCCTGGAAGGGTTGCAGTACTGTGTCAATTTGCGCAAGCTTAACCTGAGCAATAACCAGGTGCACAGTATTGACCCGCTGGCGGGGTTGACCAAATTGACCTATCTGCATTTGGGCAACAACTACATTACGGACATCGAGGCTCTTGCCGGGATGCTCGCGCTGGATTACCTGAATCTCGGGGGCGAAAATAACGCCATTGTCGACTGGGGTTACCTTCAGGACAATGTGTTGAACGGCGGCCTGAATGCGGGATCCGTGGTGGTGGTGCCCGACACGTATACCCGGGACAGTGAAGGTAATGCGCTGCCCGGCTTTTCGAGCGCCTACAACGCGATGCTGGATGCCGGAGTCATCGTCGAGTTCGTGAGCGGATCTGCCGAGTAAGAGGCGGCGGAACGCGAATTTTGTGATTCGATAGTTTGATGTTGGGTTTTTAGCCTGTGCACGCCGCATGTCCGATGCGGCACTACAACACCGAGGCGGTATGATGAACACAATACTTCGCAGGGCGATTTTGCCGGGGCTCCTGGTGTGGAGCAGCATGATTATCGTCGGATGCTTTGATGCCCAGTTGGAAGTCGCGCCGGCGGCGGTTGCCTTTGACGCCGACCAGTCAGAAAGACGCCTCACCCTGAGCAACCTGGGTGACTACGCATTTGACTGGACGCTGGATGAGATGGCCCGGGTTTCCCCGGAAGCGGCCTGGGAGGCAACGGAAATAGACTGGCTGGCCGCGGACAAAACCTCCGGCACACTGAAACCGGGGTTGGAACATCTGACCCTGACCGTAAACCGCACGCAACTACTGCCGGGCTCCTATACCAATTACGCCGTGCGCGTACAGGCCCGGGGCGTGGAACGCATCGTGCCGATTTCCCTGGTGGTAACGCCGCTGCTGGGGGTTGACCCCGGTGTTGTTCAACTGACCCAGGATGACCGTACCGCCCTTTTCACCGTAATCAACCGCAGCGAGACGGCCTTGACCTGGTCCGCACGCTATTTTGAAGGCAACGATCCCTCCGTGGAGGCGGTTGAGTTGCCCCCGGACATGATACTGGAGCCTGACGGCGGCGCCCTGGCGCGCCAGGGAAGTACCCTGGTGCGGGTCACATGGACGGTGTACAGGAGTGATTTCGGATTGCGCCTGTCAAGCCCGGAAGCGCCGGGCCATGACGCCGTGGTGCTGTTCCGCTTTGAACGGCCCATTACGGACCTCCAGGTCAGTCCCGAGGAATTGACGGTCTATTTTTCTCGACCGCCCCAGGGAAGCAGTGGCGTGATTGTGACTCAGCCGGCTTCGGAACTGGGCCTCGCCAATGTGGGCTCCCAGAGCATGAACTGGTCCATCTCGGTGCAGCCCATTGGCGCCGCGGTGGGTCAGGATGCCGCCGTCATTGCCGTTGAACCCGCTACGGGAACCCTGGCCGCGGGCGAAACCGGTACGGTGGAAGTGCGGGTGGCCGACCCGGCTGCGGCCATCCCGGGTACCGGCAATTATGAACTGCTGGTCCGCCTGGCGGGTCAGGACGGGATCATTTTTGTACCCCTTCGTTTGGAAGCGGTTGTCCTGCCCGTGGTGATCGCCTCCGAACCGCCCAACCCGAATGTGGATCGGCCGGAATATTCGACTATAAGTACACTGGATTTTGGACAGATTGATGTTCAGAGAGAATTTTATGTGGTCAACATAGGGCCCTTGGGCTCTGATCTCTTCTTCAAAATTTTCCATGACGATCAGGATTCCGAACCGCCGATCATTGTGGATGTAACACCCCTTTCCGGCGATACCAACACAGAACCGGGAAGCGTGTTTTTTATTCCGGGTACCAACGACATGGTGGATGCGGAACGGGTCGTGGTGACCGTGGACCGGTCCGCCATGGTAGAAGACGTGGAATACCGCAACTTGTACATAGAGGCCTGGAACCAGGAAGGCACGGAGCGTATCACGGGTGTGGAGCCCTGGAAACTGGAGATACGCGTCGAGCGGCCGCCCATGAAAGTCGAAGGCGCGCTGAACAGGAGCCGGCCGCCGTTCCTGATGCGCTTTGTGTTTCTCCTGCGTGACACGGTGGGACGCGTTATTCCCACCCGGACGGCGGAGGACCTTGCCAAGCTGCGCTTCGAAGTCACCGAAGACGGCCTTCCGCTGGATTTGGACGAAGTGGCCATGCAGGTGAACGGCCCCGAATCCCTCAAGGCCAACATCGTGTTGATGCTGGACTATACGGGCAGCATGTACAACGCGGGAACCGATGCCGTGGAAAATCCCCGGGCGCCGGGAGAGGTGCTCGATGAAGTGCGGAATGCCGCCGCACAGTTCCTGGACGACCTGCCGGCAAGCTGGCGTGTCGCCCTGATGTATCACAACGACCGTCAACCGCTGAACCGGCTGATTCACCCGTTCTCGACGGACAGGGAATCCCTGAAGACCGCCCTGTTCAACTTCAGCGTGCCTGCCGATCAGCACGGCACCTCCGATGTCTGGAACGCACTTACCGATGCCATGGAGCGGATTGTCGCCGAAGATGCGCAGGATACGCTGCCTTTTGATGAGGCGGACGTGCGCGGGGTTTTGTTCGTTACGGACGGCGTCGACAACTCCTCCACGGGGCAGGCGGATGATATTGTGACCTATGCCCGCGACAATCGGGTCTGCCTCTATCCGCTTGTATACAACGTGGGGTCCCCCATCAACTATGATGATGTTATCACGCTTGCGGATGAGTCGGGCGGTCATTTCTACAATGCCGGCAACCCGGAAAACCTGGTGACCATGCTCGGACATCGCAGTTCCCTCGTACTCACCCCGGTTTCGCGCGGCACGTCGGACCCGGACAACATGATCGCGTTCAAGGTGGCCAACGCAGGCAAGACCACGCTATCCTGGACAATCGTGCCGGAAGAGAATTATTCCTGGTTAGAGCCCACAGTGCCGATAAGCGGGTCCACCGTGCCGGGCGGCGAAAGTCTGGTATCTGTAACCGTGGCGCCCGAGTATTTGAACACGCCCCTTCGTGAAGGGCGGGCTGTGCTGGTGATCAATTCCACCGACGGCGAAGGCAGCGCGGTGGTATCCCTTTCCGTCGCCGATGACGGCGTGACGATCAACCGCCTCGCGGTCGATTTGTACGACACGCCGGGTGACATCTGGAATGACCTACGGAACCAGGTGGTCCTTTCCTATGTGACGCCCCTGCAGCGCGAGGCCCAATATAACATTCATGTCTACTATACGCAGCCGGACGATTCTGAAATCAGCGGCTTCTTTGAAGAAGACAGCGTATTTTACATGGGTGATGTGCGGGCCGGGCAGATATCGATGCTGACCTCCGGCATCTGCGTGGACAATGCGGCAGCCACCTTGGAAGAGGTGGCGACCGCCGAAGTCTATGTCCGGGCGGATTATGTACCCCGCGGCGTGAACACCTTCAAGCTGCGGCTCATGCCCCAGGTCGGCGCTGACATGCCCGCGGAGGTGGTGGACGCCTTCTGGCAGCATGAAATGAACGTGGAACTGGCGCCCGAAGGGCTGCTTGTATTCCCGGGCGGCGAGAAACCGGACTGGCGGTTGGTTCCCGGGAATGACGGGGTATACACGCTGCTCACGCCCGAGGCCTATACCCTGCCCTATGCGTCTTTCGGCAACCTGCTCCGGGTCACCTTTACCAATCTGGCGCCTTTCCTCGACGTGGCCGCCGCAGCGGGGATGGAGCCGGAATTCTTCCTCGACATGCGCGTGGATAACAGCATGTATTATGAGCCTGGAACGCAGTATCATCCTTCACGAACCGTGTACTTCCTGTATCCCTCCGGGCCGATGAATCCAGACCGACCGCTGCGCATTACCAGCGAGGATTCTGACCTGGCGGCGCCCGGGCGGACGGTGATGGGAATCGCCTACCCGGGTATTGATCCGGAAGCCCCGGGAGTGTGGGACCGGGATGCCGATGGCGTGCCTGATTTCAATGACCCCTATCCGGATAATGAGGATCTGCCCGGCAAGATGATACGGCCGCAAATGATCCGCTTTGAACTTTCCGGGACTGAGATACAGGAACTAGATGTGACCCTGGTCAATAGCCGCTGGGACACCTTCCGGGTGGAAAATATCGCGTTGGAAGTGCCTTCGCTGAGTTCCTTGGATCCCGCCCAGTTCAGCTGGTACCTGTCCGACGGCCTCGGGGGCTGGACGGCCACAGACGCCGCAAGTCTGGCGGGAACCTCCCTGGCGCCGGGCGAATCTCTGGCGTTGCGGCTGGAATTTAATTCGTTGGGATTGCCCAGCGGAACCTATACCGCAACCCTCCGGCTCACCACCGATTTGTTTGAGGACGAAACTACTTCTCTTGAAGTGCGTATTAGCTGACATTATCACCGTGCGAAAGGATGCTTGATATGAAATCGATGGCCAGGCATGCCATTGCGCTCATTGCGGTCGCCATGAGTCTTACGGCTTTTACAGGTTGTCCGCTGTTGGGTGGCGCCAGTCTATCCGTTCAGCCGGGCGTGTTGTCCTTGAGCGACTCCAAGCCGGTCGAACAAATCAGTGTTACCAACGAGGGTTCCGGCACGCTGAACTGGAGCGCCGAGTCCACGGTGGGATGGCTGCTGCTGTCCTTCGGGGACGGTGGGCCACAGACCATTGTGACCGGGAGCACCGGCACGGTGGATATTTTTAAGGCCCACCTGGTGCTTGAAGCCTTGCCGGAGAATGTGGACTCGCTCACCACGGAAATCCTGGTGCGTTCTAACGGCGGTGACACGGCCATTCCTGTGGCCATCAGCAGGCCGGTCACCCCGAAGCTGGACATTGAACCGGCATCGTTGGATTTTGGTGACTCGGAAACGGAAAAACTTACGGAGATCTTGAATCGCGGTGAAGCCGTGTTGCAATGGAAAGCCACGATACCGCAAGGCATGGACTGGATCAGCATAACACCCGCATCGGGCGCCATTGCCCGCGCGAGCGCGGAAGGGGTGATGGTCAAGGTTAATCGTGCGGCGCTGGTTCCGTCCGCCACGCCCTACCAGGTGGAGATTACGGTCTCCTCCAATGGCGGCACAAAGACACTGACGCTGATTGTGGAGGCGCCGGCCTTTAACCTGTCACCGGCAAGCCTGGATTTCGGGCTGCTTCGACGCGCCGAAACACAGGTCGTGAGTCTGCAAACCGTGTCGGCCGCCGATATATCCCTGACGTCCGTCGTAGTGTCGGGCGCGCCCTGGCTCACCCTGGAGCCGGACACGGCCGTTATCAACCGGCTGGCGCCGGTGGACTTGCGGATTACCGCGAATCCGGGCGGACTGGATCCGGGGACCTATACGGGTTCCGTGTCGGTTACCCATGCTGATACGGGCCGCGTCGTTTCGGTGCCGGTATCCATGGAAGTCGGCCTGCCTGTCAGCTTCCGGGTGGAACCCGGCAGCATTAACTTTGGTGATACCCGGGGTACCGTCCAGCAGGTGGTTACCCTGGTCAATGAAAGCGATGTGTCCTTTGAATGGACCGCCGGTAGGCCCGATTCGGCATCCTGGCTTACCATTGACCCCGTTTCCGGGTTGCTTGATGATACGCAGGAGATTACCCTTACCGCGGACGCGTCTCTGCTGAAGCCGGGCGCGGTCAATGCCACGGTGGTCTTTGATGCCGGCGGCGTGTCACGACTGCTGCGAACCTTCCTGAATCGCCTGCCCGACCCGGTGCCGGACAGCCTGGAAGTGGAGCCGCGGGAACTTGATTTCGGCGCTCTGCTGAACAAAAAAGAAATTACACTCTGGAACGAAGGTCCCAGCCGGTTGGACTGGGCCATCGACGGCGCTTCTTTGCCCGCATGGCTCACGGTGAATCCCCTTGCCGGCTCGGTGGAAGGTGCCCTGGTGCAAACGGTGCAGCTCTCGGTTAATCGCGATGTCGCCCCGGAAGACGCCTCCTTTTCCCATACGCTCGTGATAACGCCTTCAGGCGCCGCAGGCTTGACGCCTGTTGAAGTGACCGTACGCGCCCAGCAGCGGCTTTTCCCCGATATTATTGTGACGGGCGAGGGCGTGGATGTGAATAACATTGCCTTCATCATGATCGATATCGGACAGGACAGCGAAACCTTTATTGTGCGTAACGACGGTAACGCGGACCTGACATGGGCGATTGATATGGAAACCCTGCCGGAATGGATTACCTCGGTCGAACCCCAGCAGGGGAGCTTGGCGCCGGGGCGTCAACGGACCGTGACGGTTACAACCGACCGCAACGGGCTTGACCAGAGCGGCGCTATTTATCAGTTGGCAGTCAACTCAAACGACCCCGAACAGCCTGTCACGTATTTGGAAGTGCAGGTACGTGTGCCGTTTACCATTACCATCGGGGCTAGGCCCACCAAGCTGGATTTCGGCCGCTACCTGTCGACGCTGGATTTCGAAATCGCGAACATGGGGGATGCAGGCTTTCCGCTGGACTTTGTGGTCACCGCCAATCAGCCCGAGTGGATCTTTGTCGAGCCCGCCCGGGGACGCAGTATGGGAACAGGTTCCAGCACCAAGGACTGGCAGTTTGTCAGCGTGGCCATTGACCGTAGCCGTATTGCCGGTACCGGGGCGGCGGGCAAACTCATCATTTCGGCGGAAAATGTGCCGGAGAATGCCTATCCCGTAGCGCCCTTGGAAGTGCCGGTTAGCGTGGACGTCGCCGAGCTGACCATTGAAACCGCCGTCCCCCGGTTGCGCGTGCCGTCCTTGTTGCGTTTTAACATGCTGCTCCGCGACGCCCGCCAGAGCGTATTTCCCGATTTTGTGGACAATCCCCTGGATACGCAGACCATGTTTCGCCTCAATACGGTTGCGGCGGAGATTTTGGAGGATTCCGAACCCCTGGATCTTTCCGAGACGAATGTCATCATCAAGAAAAACGAGACCCTGGATTTCGCCGTGCTGATCATGCTCGACTTTTCCGCCAGTATGGCTGAAGCCGCGGAAGCACTGGTCGCAGACGGACAACTTGATCCTGGTCTTCTTCCGCCCCTTGAGGCGCTGTATCTGGAAACCATCGGGGCCATGCTCAATTCCCTCCCGGCCCATTACCAGGTGGGACTCGCCGTGTTCAATGAACGCAGGCCCGACTGGGAAAACGATGTGCGACTGATTCGGGGCGCCCCCGCCGGCCATACCCTTAAGGAATCCTTCGCCCCATTTACCGCGGACAAGGCCATACAACAGTATCGACTGGCCAACATGGATGTGCTTGACAACGGCGCGACGCCCCTTTACCCGGCGGTTACCGCCGGCGCGGTTGCGTTGCTGGAACTTGACGCGCATCTGCCCGATTTTGACGCCGTTGAAAACCGTATCCTGGTGATGGTGTCCGACGGGCGGCGCACGACACCCCCGGGCGATCTGCAACAGCTGACGGACTTCCTGGAAGGTTACGGGGTGCGCGTATTCCCCATAGGCTGGGGCAATGAGGTCATGGCCAATCCGTTGATTCAGCTTAGCACGGAAAGTGGAGGACATTACTATGCCACACAGAACAAGATCATTCCGGGCGAAGTGGACGCTGATGGCAAGCCGGTGACCCTGCCGGTCAAGGAAAATCTGCTGGACCGTTGCCGGCCCAATCCGGCGGACGACGCCATCGCCTCCGTGCCGCGCGACCTGGCCTCCCATGTGGTGGTTTCCTACGTGACCTTGAATGAGGAAGACAGCATATCGATTCAGGCGCGCATGGAAGTGAGCGCGGTGGATCCCCCGGTCCAGGAAACGGCATTGTTTGACCAGATTCCGGCATCGTTGATCGCCAATGACGTGCGGCTCGGTCAAATTGGCATGCGCACCGAGGGTATTCAGGAAGACGGCACGGCGAAAGTGCGGTTGTACATGGATTACGCCCCGCGCAATATCACCAAACTGGTGTTTGATATCGGCACAACGCCCGAACAAAGTTGGACGCCGGTTCTGGTTTCCGACGAACAGGGTGGCCTGGTCGCGGGCTGGGGCCTGAACCGTATCGGGAACAGGATTACTATCCAGTCCCTCGATCCTGATCGCCCCATCGCCTACGGTGACTATGGAAACCTCGTTGATATTAATCTTGCGGGTATAGCCGCGCCGTTCACCCTGACCTTTGTTATGGTAGAGCCGGCTATAGGCGGCCATCCCGACGGCAAGTACTTCACCGTGCCTGACCTGATTGAAGTCGATTACGAGCCCGCAACCGCAGTGTCCTTCCCCAATCCTGAATTTGAATTTACGCCGCCGCTGGTGTCTGAAATATCCAATGTTATTGATCTTGGCAGCCTGGAAGCGCTTCCGGAAGCGGACCGGAACCTCAAAGTCCTCATCGACAATATCGGCGGCGAACACCTGCCCACCAACGCTACTTTATATTGGAAACTGCGGGAAGGCGACGGGTATATCCCGGGCACCATTCCGGGTTCCCTGGAATTCCTGTATAACGGTCCCGAACCGATTGAATCCGATTACTACTGTATCCATGACGCCGATCTCTGTACCCTTACTCCCGCGGATGTATACGATGAATTCGGTGTCGTAACCGCCGATCCGGGCACCTACAGTGTGCAATTTTACATCGACGTACAGTACGGTTCGCTACCCTATGAGTTCATTCACGGCCCGTATTACCTGCAGTACACAGTACCTTGACCCGCTGCCAGCGGTGACGGTTTATAGGTTTGGCGGAACACCCGGACGTGCGCGTCCGGGTGTTTTCCTGTCACTACTCATTCGGTCTGTTCGACAGCGACGCCGTCTTTGTGATAAACTAGCCTTTCTTACGCGCCCATAGCTCAGTTGGATAGAGCGCTTGCCTCCGGAGCAAGAGGCCGCAAGTTCGAGCCTTGCTGGGCGCGCCATTC
>JAAYBJ010000276.1 GCA_012730105.1 Candidatus Hydrogenedentota bacterium | reverse complement strand
TCCTGTGGCAGACACGTGATAAAAGCCAGGCCTTTTTTTCAACGACCTTTGAACGGGGCCCGCTGATGCTCGCCGACAATCTCATCCTCAACCTGGATGGGAAACGGGGTGACCTGTACCTCATCGAACCTTCCCCGGAAGGATACAAAGAACTTGCCAAAGCGCACGTGCTTGACGGCAGAAGCCTGTGGTCGCCCATGGCCCTGTCACGGGGAAAACTGCTGGTGCGCAGCGGCGAACAGTTAAAATGCCTGGATGTAAAGAATCCCTGACGCCGGGAATAGATGTAAACTCTTATTGGCGAGTGGACCTTGCCTTGCGCATTCTTCCAAGCACCCCCTTATTTTCTTCGTATCCGTTCAGGATCGAGGAAGGTTACCCTCCATCATCAAGCATTTGTTGTTGTTTCAGGCAATATTTATTCACGACGCATTTGAAGGCGCAAGTGGCATTAAGTTGATCAAAATAGTTATAATAACCAGCGTGAAAAGTGGCTATAGCCTTCAAGAACAACGACAGGAAATGCGCAATGGCAATCAGGTACAAAACGCTGGCAATTGAGTCCGCGGAAAGATTGCTCTTCGGGTGTGCTCCTTACCCGATAGAAACACGTCAAGGACTGAAGATCGGGGGCGGAACCGTATATCCGGAACTTAACTTCACGTTGCCCACCATGGAACTTGTTCCGGATACCTTCGCCCAGGTGAAACAACACTATAGGCAGATTGCCTCGGATGCGTTAAAGCGCGCGACGGCCCTGGCCGCGCCGGGTGTTGTACTGGAATTCGAAACACTTCCCCCAATGACCGAAAACCCTGAATGGGCTGAGGAATTGAGTAAGATTCTATTGGATGAGATGAACAATGCTCACGCAACGGCCGGCCTGTGTTCTGTGCTCAGGATAACACCCAACGATACCCGGGAAATGGTGCGTCCGCCGCAGATGCGATCGGGCAAGTATTGGGGAACGATGCTGGAAACCTTTGACCGCTGCGCGGCGGCCGGAGCCGAACTGCTAAGTATTGAGTCGGTCGGCGGCAAGGAAGTTCATGATGATGCGCTTACCATGTGCAACATCAGGCACGTGCTGTTCGCCTTGACCATCATGGGCGTTCGTGACATGACTTTCCTTTGGAACCATATTGTGGACATTGCCGCCAGGCATAAGGTGCACGCGGCGGGAGACACGGCTTGCGGATTCGCTAACACGGCCATGGTGCTTGCGGAACAGAACATGATTCCGCGCGTATTTGCCGCGGTGGTCCGCGCCATCAGCGCCGTCCGCTCTCTTGTCGCCTACGAATGCGGCGCGGTGGGTCCCGGCAAGGATTGTGGCTATGAAAACCCGTTTTTGAAGGCAATAACCGGACGCCCCATGTCCATGGAAGGGAAGAGCGCCGCTTGCGCGCATTTCAGCCCGCTGGGAAACATTGCCGCCGCGACCTGCGACCTGTGGAGCAACGAAAGCGTTCAGAATGTCCGTCTCCTGGCGGGCATGGCGCCCACCTGTTACCTTGAATCACTGGAGTATGACTGCCGTCTCTTCAACAGCGCGCTGGATGACGGGGCGGATGCCGCCCGCCTGCTGCAGAAATGGCTGGTGCACTCCGATGCACTGCATGATCCACAGGCATACATCCTGGCACCGCGGCAAGTCATAGACCTGTCCAGCACCATCGTGGAAGCCCCGACCCATTACCTCGCCGGAAGGGCTGTGGCATTACGCGCCATTGAAATCATCCGGGCGGCGGTGACCGACGAAGGCTTGCGGGTGCCGGCACGGGAAATGGGTTACCTGGACATGATGCAGGCGGATCTCGAAAATCTTCCAGATGACGAAGAAATGTTTATCGCGCAGTGCATGAAAGAAGTGGATACGACGCGGTTTTTGGCGGCTGACTACGGCCTCCTGAAATAGACCACAGCAAGTTCTTTTTGCGTGCATGCCATGGTTGACAGCAGAGGGAGCCTGTCCAGGCGTCTATGCAGGGACCTCCCCTGAATTTGTGATCACGCCGCCGGCTACAACGGTTGACCTTTCGTCGTAGAGCACAAGATGTTGTCCCGGCGCCGGGGTAAGCAGCGGCTGTACAAACTGCACTTCAATGCTGTGCGCGCCCAACGCTGTGATGCGACAGGACTGGGGCTCTCCGACAGAGCGCACTTTTCCCCATAGGAGGGCGTTGGCCTTTAATGCCCCGGCATGGAGAACATTGACAGCCGTGGCGCTGACGCGCGATGAAAACGCGGCTTCCCGTGGACCCACCACGACCATGTTGCGTTCCGGCACGATCCTGACCACATACAGGCCTTCCTTGCTGGATATGCCGAGCCCTTTGCGTTGCCCGATCGTGTAGTGATGGATGCCCTTGTGCTGTCCCAGGACTTGGCCTTCAAGAGAGCATATGGGGCCGGGCGCGGCGGGCGCGTCCTGGAGCAGGCCCCGGTAATCGCCCCCGGCCACGAAACAGATTTCCATGCTGTCCGGCTTGGCCGCAACGGGCATGCCGCGCGCGCTTGCCATTCTGCGCACTTCCACCTTGGTGAAATCACCCAGGGGCATATGCAAAAAGGGGAGCCGTGCCGCCGCGATGCCGTAGAGGAAATAACTCTGGTCCCGGAGCAGGTCTTTCGCCCGCCTCAAGTAGAACGCGCCGCTTTCAGCATCTTTTTCCACCTTTGCGTAATGGCCGCTGGCCAGGTGGCGGATGCCCAGTTGCTGTTCCACAGCCGTCCAGACGAGATCGAACTTGAGATGGGTGTTGCAGTCCACGCACGGGCTGGGTGTCTGACCGTTCAGATACGCCTGCCGGAACGGCTCGATAACGGACTCGCGGAAGGTGTTTTCCGTATCGACAAAATAGTGTGGAATGCCGAGATCACGGCATACGAAGGCGGCCTCAGTGCCGCAGCAAGGCCTGCTGACGCCGCACCCGTCCACTACCGGGATCCGCATGGTTACCCCGACAGGATTCCATCCGGTGTCCATCAGGAGTTGTGCCGTGAGGCTGCTGTCCACACCACCGCTCATCAGAACCACTATCGGTTCACCCTTGGGGTCTTCCGAAACGGAACTGAATGTCGGCGGAAAGAGTGCAGGAATATTTTTGTTGTCCGAATTCATAGCGATGCTCATATCTTCAAAAACGCACCGGGGTCACTTTGCGGATACAGGGAACAGGGCCGCTTTATTCACGAGGATGTTCTCGTTACAATCCCCATTCAGTCGTACAATATTCTGTTCAAACAACGATATCGGCCGGAATGGCCGTTAATTTCTGTCTGCGATGGCACGTGTTATTACGTGAAAAATGTGGCGCCCGTCCCGAATTCTCCGGTCTCGTGGCGATCCGGATAAGTAAAACATATCTTCAGACTTCCTGATCTCGTCGGAAATGCGTATGGCACTCGTAAACAAACATAAAGACGGAGCAAAAAGGGACTGATGACGAAATAGCCATGACTAACGAAGAATCAAGGCTCTTTACTGTTATCGGCTATTTCGTTGTCTGTCCCTTTCTTGCAATCCTATGCGAATATAACTTCAAAAAGTGCCAACCTGGATTCCGAAATAGCTTTAAAAAACTGTCGGGATCAGGAAGTCTGATCTTATGGGGGACAGTTTGCGCAGGTGGATCGAAACAATGTCGTACTCAAATATCGGTCGCCCCGGTCCGGGAGCAGGGCAACTACAACGCCCGAATCCATCTTCTCCGCCACCTTCAAAGCGCCGACAACCGCGGCGCCGCTGGATATGCCGCAGAAAATCCCTTCTTCCGTCGCCAGCCTGCGGGTAATTTGGAAGGCCGGCTCGTCTTCCACGGTGATCACGTCATCAATTCTGGATCGGTCATATATTTCGGGGACCATGGATTCCGTTAAGTTCTTCAACCCTTGAATGGCATGTTTCGGAGTGGGTTCCACGCCAAAGACGCGAACGTCCGGGTTCTTTTCCTTCAAGCAGGCCGATATTCCCATCAGGGTGCCCGTGGTGCCTATGCCCGCCACGAAAGCCGTTATTTCTCCTTCCGTCTGCGCATATATTTCCGGACCGGTGGTTTCGTAATGGGCACGGCAGTTATTCGGGTTGGCAAATTGGTTGGGCATATAGTATCGTTCAGGATCCTCTTCGAGAATCTGGTGGGCCCGCCGAATGGCGCCATCGGTGCTTTCCTGGGGCGGGGTGATGATTACCTCTGCGCCAAAAGCCTCCAAAATACGGCGACGCTCCGAACTGACACACCCAGGCAACGTAAGCATGACAGGATAGCCCTTCGAAGCACCTATCATGGCAATGGCGATACCCGTATTTCCGGAAGTAGGCTCCAGGATAGTCTTCCCGGGAGTAAGCTCTCCGGAAGCCTCGGCCGCGCGGATCATGTATAACGCGGGCCGATCCTTCACCGAACCGCCCGGATTGTTGCCTTCCAGTTTGACCAGGATACGCACCTTCGGGTTATGGTGAATTCGCGTCAATGGAACCAAAGGAGTATTTCCAATCGCGCTCAGTACACTCATTTTTCTTCTCCAGTAGGTAGATGAAGACGTAACATAAGCACTATATGTTCTTTAGCCGAGCTCACGAAAGTATTTTCATAAAGGGTTGGTACACAGCCTGCCTTAAAAATTTCATCTATTCTGAGCGACATAGTAATATATACGCAACGGGGCGTTTGTTTCCATTTTTGAATGCACGCAAATATTTCCGGGATCCGCCCCCGTTGGACAAGGCCCCGATATTGAAGTGAGACAAAACTTTCCTGTTAAATAACGATCACTAAAGACACCTATTGCACTTGTGCACCGATGCACACAATTCCATGTCCACCAATGCGCATCCGCTGAGTTGGCAGTAAGATCATTGAAGGCCTTCTAATCTCTTGGCCTGTAAAACGAGGAAAGTTTTTGTGGTTTTGATGGCACACAAACAAGGCATGTTACGGATTTGGAGTAATGATGGAAGAGGCGAAAGATAGAGTGAATCCATACGTTGGTCTTTCAAGATTTCGTTCGTGTGACTTGTTTGCCAAGGTGCGAAAATTGGCTGTAAACATCGATGAAGAATATGCGCACAGGCATCAGTCGCCTCTATGGGCAGTCCGTGAATACCACGCAGGTCGGGCCATTATTGAAGACAGGTTGAACTCCGGATGTCGTGAGGTTGTCGTAATGTGTTCGGCGGACTATCTGGGTCTTGCTCGCCATCCTCTGGTAGTAGCCGCGGCGATTCGGGCAACGGAATCTTTGGGAACAAGCGTGAACTCTGTTCCAATGATGGCTGGATCAACAGTTCTCCACCGAAACCTGGAAGATTCCCTAGCGCGGTTTGCGGGGATGGAGGCGGCCGTTCTGTTTCAAACTGGCTATGCCGCAAATATGGGTGTGATTTCCGCCCTTTGCTCGTATCGGGATGTTATCGTAGTGGACAACCTTGTGCATCACAGCGTTCTGGACGGCGCCCGTTTGTCAGGCGCAAAAAGGTTTAAGTTCAGACATTCAGATCCTTCGCATCTCGAAGGCATTCTTACCGAAACGCGTGCAAAACATTCTGACGCGGGAATTCTTGTTGTAGTCGAAGGAGTGTACGGTATTGACGGCGACATTGCGCCATTGCCGGACCTCATAAGGGTGTCTCATAAGTTTGGCGCCAAAGTCATGGTTGATGATGCGCACGCAACAGGCGTTATCGGGAGTACGGGACACGGTTCTGTAGAGCACTTCAATGGAACAATCAAGCCTGATCTGATCATGGGATCTCTGAGCAAGGCCCTGGGCAGCGCAGGAGGTTGGGTTGCGTGCTCGCGTAAAGTGGCGGACTTTTTACGTTACTATGCAAGAACCATCGTCCTTTCCGTGGGATTGCCTGCCGCATGTGTCGGAGCAGGATTGGCTTCCTTGGGTTTGATCGAGCAAGAACGAAGTCTTTTGGAGCGGCTGCACGCCAACATCGCGTTCTTCAAGGAAGGACTTTTGCGTCTTAAACATGCCAATGCGGCATTCAGTGCGTCTGCCATCATTTCAATCCCTGTTGGGAATTATTCAGCGCTTTCCGAAGTGAACGCCGACCTATTTCGCAGAGGGGTATGGGCTGAGGGCTTGCCGTTTCCATTGGTGGCGAAAGGCGAGGAGCGAATTCGTTTTCGACTTACGGCCTCACACTCTGCCGAGGATCTGAAGTTTGCGTTGGACGCTGTGGAGGCGGCATTCTCTAAATGTTCCATCAATTCAGTGGACCACAAAACACACGAGTAGCATCATGGATGCCGGCGCGAAGAGCGTTTCGTAAGCAATGACGATAGATAATCTTTTATCATGGGAATAAATCCTGGATAGAAGCATTACAAGAACAAGGAAGAGCATATCGTGCAAGATTATGTGTACTTTGATAATTCCGCTACAACCCCTCTTGATCCAAGAGTGGTTGACACAATGCAGCCATTTCTTAGCGGGTTTTTTGGAAATCCGTCAAGCCTGCATGGCATGGGACGAGAGGCGCGTCAATCCGTTGAAAACGCGCGCCGACAGGTTGCCGGAATGCTTCGGGTGGATCCTGAGGAGATAGTCTTCACGGGCAGTGGTACGGAGTCGGATAATATGGCGCTTTGTGGATCTGTGGGAGCGGTTGACACGAACTGCCATATAATCACCAGCGCCATCGAGCATCCAGCCATACTGGAAACGTGCCGTTACTTACAGCAACGAGGCGTAGACGTATCCTATCTTCCGGTGGATAGTGTCGGACTGGTAGATCCGGCGTCCCTTGAAACTGTTATCCGGCCGACGACGCGTCTCGTATCTGTAATGGCCGCCAATAATGTCGTTGGCACCTTGCAGCCAATACGAGAATTGGCGCACATAGCACATCAACACGGCGCCTTCTTTCATACGGATGCCGTGCAGGCGGCGGGCAAGGTGCCTGTGGATGTGCGCACCACCCAGGCCGACTTGGTTTCCCTCTCAGCACACAAGATCCATGGGCCGAAAGGGGTGGGTGCCCTTTATGTACGAAAGGGCGTCTCTCTAACGCCATTTATCCATGGCGGTGGCCAGGAACACGGACTTCGTTCGGCGACCGAGAATGTGGCCGGGATAGTCGGTTTTGGCGAAGCCGCCCGTATTGCTCAAGAAACGATGTCCGAAGAAGCGGCAAGGTTGGTCGGATTGAGAGATCGGCTCATTGAGGGCCTTCAATCTGTTTTTCCCAATGTCTATCTGATTGGACACCGCTACCTTCGTCTTCCAGGCCACATCTGTATCGGTTTTGCTGGCCAGGAAGGAGAAGCCATAAAAATGCTGCTTGCCCTTGACGAAGCGGGCATCGCCGTGTCTACTGGCAGTGCGTGCAGTGCAAGTCATGCTCACGAACCGTCATACATTCTTTTAGCCATGGGATTTGACCCCATTCGCGCTCGGGGCTCATTGCGGATAACATTGGGCCGATTCAATACAGACGACGAAGTAAACAGGTTTCTACAAGTCATGCGCGATATTTTTCCGACTCTCCGGAGGCTGACCAGTTACTCCCTTTGAAGTTAACCCGCCGCTGATCAGTCACTTCGAGTCATTGACACTGCGACCATCCTCGTGTTTGATACACCAAGAGCATGCTTTGATAGTATTTAAAGACCACGCAAGACCTTTTCCCAAAGACGACGGGCACGAAAGAACCCTATACGAGAAACCCGATAATCCAGCAAGTTACAATGACGATAGAATTAACAAGAGAATAGATTAGAAAGCCGTTCTCAAAGAACGACCTTTTACTCCTTGCATGCAATATATGAACTTTTCAAGCGTTAAACTCACCAAGATGACAAGGACGTGGAAAACTCTGCCTTGTGCGTCGTTTATCTTGATTATCTTG
>JAAYBJ010000275.1 GCA_012730105.1 Candidatus Hydrogenedentota bacterium | reverse complement strand
TTTTGCAGGAAACCACCGCCATGCAGTATCTGTCTCTTCCGGGAATATTCAAGAAAGTGTCCGCTTTGGTGCAGGGCACCGTCATGCTTTCCTCCGAAAATGAGAAGGAAAACTTCGCCCTGCTCGATGCTGTGTATGAAATGGGCTGCACCACTTTCGACACGGCCCACGTCTACGGCAATGGCGATGTTGAACGTGTGCTTGGCCGCTGGATCAAGGCCAACGGCATCCGGGAACAGGTGGTTATTTTGGACAAGGGCGCACATCACAACCCGGACCGGAAGCGGGTCACCCCCTTTGATATCGCTTCCGACATTCACGACTCCCTCGCCCGGCTGCAGACGGACTATATAGACCTGTATGCCCTGCATCGCGATGATCCGTCCTCGCCCGTGGGGCCGATCATGGAGACGTTGGAGGACTTCAGAAAGGCAGGTAAAATAAACGTGTTCGGCGTTTCAAACTGGCGGGCCGCGCGGATCGAGGCTGCCAACAACTACGCAACGGACGCCGGTCTGAATCCCTTTGCCTTCAGCAGCCCGCACTTCAGCCTGGCGGCCATGGTGGAAGCACCCTGGGAGGACTGCATCAGCATTACCGGCGCGCATGCCTTTGAACAGGACTGGTACGCGAAAACCGGGATGCCCGTATTCTGCTGGTCTTCTCTGGCGGGTGGGTGGTTCAGCGGACGGATACACCGCGAGAATGTGGAAGAACACGGGGAGGAACTGTGCATGCGCTGTTACGCCTCGGAAGAAAACTGGCGTCGTTTGGAGCGGGCGGGTGAACTCGGCCGGAAACTGGGCGCCACGGCGGCGCAAGTCGCCCTGGCCTATGTCAGGAGTCAGGATTTCAGAACCTTTCCGCTGGTCGCGGCCTATACTCCAGGGGAATTCCGTGACCTGACGGCGGCGCTGGACATCCGTCTCAGTGCGGAGGACATCGCCTGGCTGGACCTTCGCCGGGAAGCCCGCTGACAGAAAGAGGCGGATTATTTCTTTTTCAGCCCCTGCATCCGCAAGTGCAGATCCTTTGCGCTGGACGCGTATTCCAAGGCCGTCTCCGTGCTGATCTTTTCGGCTTTCCACAGGTCATACAGGGACTGGTCAAAGGTCTGCATGCCGTACTGGTCTTTCCCTTCTTCAATGAGTTTAACAATTTCCTTGAAGGGACGTTTGGCCTGGATGAACTCCCGCACCGTGCGGGTGCCCACCAGGATCTCCGCTGAAACGATGCGGCCGGGTGCGTCGCTGCGGGGCATGATGCGCTGCGAACAGATGCACCGCAACACGCTGGCCAGCTGGCTGCGGATCTGCTGATGTTCGTTTTCATTGAAAAATTCAAGAATGCGGTGCAGGGATTCCACCGTGTCGACGGTGTGCAGCGTGGACAAAACCAAATGGCCCGTTTCCGACGCGGACAGGGCGGTGCGCACCGTTTCCGTATCGCGCATTTCCCCGATGAGAATGATATCCGGGTCCTGGCGCAATGCCGCGCGCAGCGCGTTGGGAAAATTCTCGGTGTCTATGCCCACCTCGCGTTGTGTGATCAGCCCGAGTTTGTTGTGATGCACGAATTCCAGCGGGTCTTCGATGGTGACGATATGGTCCGCCCTGGAAACATTGATCAGGTCCACCATGGCCGCCAGCGATGTGGATTTACCGCTGCCGGTGGGTCCCGTAAACAAGACCAGTCCATTGCGCAGTCCGCAGATGCGCGCGAGGATGGGGGGCAGGTTTAGCTCTTCCAGCGACTTTGTTTCCAGGGGCACCGTGCGCATGACGATCCGGGGCTTGCCGTCATCCATACAGGCGTTTACCCGAAACCGTGCCTTGCCCGGCATCATGTAGGAGCAGTCCAGTTCCTTCGTCTCCAGAAAACGGTTTCTCAACCGCTCATCCGCGAGCCGGTCTATGACGGAAAACAGGTCGTCTCCCTTGAGAATGTCGTACTCCTCAAGGCGTTCCAGCCGCCCGTCTATGCGCAGTATCGGACAGGCGCCCACCTTCAAATGCAGGTCAGAGGCGTTGCGTTCCAGGGCCAGCAACAGCAGTTCGTTCAGGTCGATTGCCATATGCTCTCCACTTCCGTTGTGTTATCGGCCGCCGTTTGCAGGGCTTTCCGGGTCAGGTTTACACCAGCGGGCGCAACCCGGCCGCTCGCCGCGAGGCACGTTTTCTTCTCAGGAAAAGAACAGACAAGAACGCCACTCCCAGGCTTCCCGCCGCTAACGACAGGAATAGGTGAGGAACAAACAGGGAAAGGGTGATGACGGCAAGGACCGGGTACAGGGCCACGCGCACTGCCAGGGCCGCCCACTCATGGTTTGCCACGTAATCCGCCAGCAGGCCGCCGTTACGGTAATAAAGATCGACAAATGCCGTCCCTGCCGCGGATTCCAGCAGCCACGTATCCCGGAAAACACGGAGCAGGCCGATTTCACCGGCCAGGGGGGTGCCGTACGCGGCTGTGGCCACCATGCACGGACTGTCTTCAGCGATCCACATGATGCCGTAGGCGCCCGCGACAAGGGCCGCTATGCTCCCGTAGAGATTCCAGGGGAGGGTGCTCAGGAAGCACGCCTCGTCGGCTTCCCCTTCCGGGGTTCCCGTGGTGATGGTGGCGGAACCATAGTCCACCACCGCCTTGCCGTTTTCGTCAATGCCGGACGCTGTTGCCGTATTCTCGATGCGGCCGGCGTCAATGTCCGCCTGGGTTATCGTGTAAGAGTCGCTTAAATAGATGGTGGCCGCGCCTGCCGCAAGGCTTGCCACTGTGCCGGAAAAGCCGACGAGGGGATCGGTTACGATGAGATTGGTTATGTCGAGATCGCCCGTATTTTCGACGGCAAACCAGTATATAATTTTCTCGCCGACGGCGCTGAAAGTCTGCGGTTCGGCTCGCTTGGTCACCTTAATGCTTGCGGTTCCTTCCTGAACGCCTTCCCCTTCCGCTTTGTTATCGGTATCCGTGAATTCCGGCCCGTTGTCCCCGAACACGGCGGGCGACACCGCAATCGTAAAGATGATAAGAAAAAAGGCCGCTAAACGCGCGCGTTGTCTGGCATTCATAGAAGTTCCCATATGGTCAATCTGTATCAAGGCGGAAAACCCATAATTCCGCAAGCGACTTATAGTATATCCACTTCCGGGCATCTTTGCAATTATATCAAGTTATCTTTCCCTGATCGTCGGAGGGAATGGGCCATATTTGTTGAACAGCGACAATCAATCTTTCAGGCTCAACAGGAATCCTGCAGGCGGCCAAGAGGACTGTTACGCTTTGGTTCATGATCACCCCTTAGAACCAAGGGGTCATTCCGGTTTTTCGCGGCGAAGAAAAGACGAGTATCGAAGGGGAGGTTGGGCCGCGAAAAGACCGGAACCCATCTTTTGTAGTCATTGAAGAGGGACAGATCGTTTTCTCTTTCTGGGGATATGGGTACTTCTCATAAGTGTATCCAATCTGGATTCCGGTCTTTTTCGCGTTATCCCGTAACACCCTTTGATCCAGGCGAAAGATCGCGAAAAAAACGGAATGACGATGCTTGAGCTTGTTTGCAATGAAGGGCGAAATGCTTTGATACGGGTTTTCACCTTCTTATTATTTCACCCTGGTGATGTTTCTGCAGGTTCAGATCAATTTCTTCCACGTCCCCATTAGTTGAGGTGAATTGTCGCCAATACAATACCACATTTTTTTTTCTTATGCGGCGATTAGCGTCTTTTGCGCTGACGGCATGGTTTGTGGTTAAATTTCCCCCAAGCCCTTACGGGCAGGGTTCGTGCCTGCCCTTTGGGGCGTGTCAGGCCCGAAAGGGCTGTTTACTGCTGAAGGAATCGACCGATGAAGAAAAAACGGATGTTGATCGTCTTTGTTGCCCTCTTAGGCTGCGTAACGGCGCGGAGCGAGACGCCCGCCCCCATCATGGAGCAGTTCCCCATGGATCTGGTCCAGTTCCTCATGGATATTCCGGAATGGACACCCCTGATCAAGGAAGACCTGTCCAACGCCGCGGTTGAACCGGATGGATGGGCTTTTGATAAGGGGGTTCTTACCGCGAAAGGCAAAGGGGACATCTGGACGAAAGAGCGTTACGGAAACTTCATGCTCAACGTGGAATTCAAATGTGAGGAGAAAACGAACAGCGGTATTTTTATCCGGTGCGGGGACATGAAAGACTGGCTGCATTCCTCCATGGAGATCCAGATTCTTCAGAACAACCAGGACTATGAAAATCCCAAGCATCATTGCGGTGGCCTGTTCGATTGCAAAGAGCCCGTCAAAATTCTGGTCAAGAAGCCGGGCGAATGGAATAGCTGCATTATCGTGGCCAAAGATAAGCGCCTATATGTCCTGTTGAACGGGGAACAGGTGCTGGGCGTCAATCTGGACCAGTGGACGGAACCCCATAAAAATCCCGATGGCACGCCGAATAAGTTCAAAAACGCCTATAAGGACATGCCCCTTGAAGGCTTTATCGGGCTGCAATATCACGGTCAGCCGATTGCGTTCCGTAATCTGCGTATCAAGCCCCTGGATTAAGCCTTTTGCCTCTGTGCCGGGTGGCGTTGTGCCGTTCCTCTGTAATACAATGGGGGTGAATGGCTGCCGGGCTGATCATGATGATGGATTCACAGGGTAAAGGCAGTTGTTCCGGTGATTCGCACAAAAGGGTGACAGACACGCATGCAAGCACAGACTAGGACCATTTATCTTTGCGGTCCCATTATGGACGCCTCCGCCGATGAGAGCAAGACCTGGCGCCAGCGCGCCAAGGAAAGGCTGGCGGGCAGATTTATTTTGTTGGACCCGATGCGACGGGATTTTCGGGATCGTGAAATAGACAGCGCCAACGAAATCGTGGAGTTTGACCTTCAGGACATACGCAATGCGGACATCCTGCTGGTCAACTATAACAAGCCCTCCATAGGCACCGCCATGGAGGTATTTTACGCCGCCCACGGGCAGGGCAAGTTTGTGATCGCCTTTAGTCCCCACAGTTACCAGGACATGTCGCCCTGGATGGTGAAGTACTGCACCAAAATTTTGCCCGATCTGGGGACAGCGCTCGATTATATTGAAAAACATTTTTAGGGTTGTGGTATTGACCGTTGGCATGCCGGGTATGCCGGCAAACGAGGAGAAGCAGCATGGCATGTTCTTCGGATAAGCCGCTTGTGGCCGTTGTGATGGGAAGCGCCTCGGACTGGGAAACCATGGAGCGCACCCATAAAACGCTGGATACCTTCGGCGTCCCCCATTGTTGCAGGGTATTATCCGCCCACCGCACGCCGGAATTGCTTGCCGAATTTGTGCGGGATGCCGATGCCGGGGGCGCGGAAGTCTTTATCGCCGGCGCCGGCCTTGCGGCGGCGCTGCCCGGCGCGGTGGCCGCGCTTACGACACGGCCGGTGCTGGGGGTGCCCGTGCAGTCAGGCGCCCTGAACGGGCATGACGCGCTGCTGGCCATAGCCCAGATGCCCTCGGGCATTCCCGTTGGCGCCCTGGCGATCGGCACCGGGGGGGCGACCAACGCGGCCTTGCTGGCCGTGGCGATCCTGGCCAACAAGTATCCGGAATACGCGCTGAAATTAAAACAATACCGGGAAGAACAGGCGGCCAAAGTCGCCTCTACCACGCTTCCCTGTTAAGCAGAGGCCTGCCCGAAGAAAAATGCGGGCGGTCCGGGAAACCAATAGAGGAGGTATGTCATGTTTTCTGCACCGGATGAAAAACGTATTGCGCAGGGATACCAGTATGCGCGTGACGCTTATGCCGCCTTGGGCGTTGATGTGGACGCGGCCATGGCCACCCTCGCCGGTATTCCCATTTCCCTGCATTGCTGGCAGGGGGATGATGTGGGCGGTTTCGAAAACCTCTCCGCCGCGAGCGGCGGTGGCATTCAGGCCACGGGTAACTACCCGGGTAAGGCGCGCACGCCGGAGCAACTGCGGAAGGATGTCGAGAAGGCTTTGAGCCTCATCCCCGGAAAACACCGTCTGAATGTCCACGCCATGTACGCGGAAACGGACGGCAAAAAAGTGGAACGCGATGCCCTTGAGCCCCGTCATTTCCAGGGCTGGATTGACTGGGCGCGGGAACAGGGCCTGGGGATTGATTTCAACCCCACCTGCTTCGGACACCCCAAAGCGGACGACGGGTTCACCCTGGCCCACTATGACGACGGCATACGCAAGTTCTGGATAGACCACTGTATCGCCTGCCGCAAGATCGGCGCTGCCATCGGCAAGGCCCTGGGCTCCACCTGCGTCACCAACCTGTGGATTCCCGACGGTTTCAAGGACATCCCGGTCGACAGGAACAAGTCCCGGGAAATTCTGCGCGACGCCCTGGACGATGTGTTCGAGGAGGATATTGATCCCACACTGAATCTGGACGCCGTCGAGTCCAAACTCTTCGGCATCGGGTCGGAAAGCTGCGTTATCGGCTCCCACGAGTTTTATATGGGATATGCCCAGTCGCGCGAAATACTGTTGACCCTTGACGCCGGCCATTTCCATCCCACCGAAGTTATTTCGGACAAGATCAGCTCCGTGTTGCTCTTCCTGGATGAAATCCTGCTGCATGTGAGCCGCGGCGTGCGCTGGGACAGCGATCATGTGGTCATCTTGAATGATGAACTTCGTGCCATCGCGGAAGAAATTGTCCGCAACCGCTATCTGGACCGGGTCCACATCGGTCTGGACTTCTTTGATGCCAGCATCAACCGCATCGCGGCGTGGGTAATCGGCACACGTTCCATGATCAAGGCCCTGCTGATTGCGCTTCTTGAGCCGACGGATAAACTGCGCGAACTAGAGCGCTCCGGTAATTACACCGCGCGGCTTGCGCTGCTTGAAGAACTGAAGACGTTGCCTTTCGGCGCGGTGTGGGATTATTACTGTGTTTCGCGAAATGTGCCGCCCGGCGGTGCGTGGATGCAGTCCGTGCTGCAGTACGAAAAGGATGTCCTGGCTGCGCGTGGTTGAGCACCGCCTGCCTTATATAACCGTATGCCCGGTTTTTAGAAGAAGGATACGTGTCCAAATCATCCCTGCCTGCCGCGGTGTTGAAACCCGGTGAAGAACGGCGTTTGCAGCGCGGCCATCTATGGGCCTACAGGAACGAATTCAGCGTGCTGCCGGACCTGTCGGACGGCGGCGTGTTTGACATCTTTTCGGCGACAAGACGTTTTGTCTGCCGGGCCTTTTATCAGGCGGAGGGCGGCATCGCCGGCCGGGTGCTTTCGAGGCACCAGGATACCGTGGATGCCGCCTTCCTCCGCGGCCGGCTCGCGCGGGCCAGCGGCCTTAGGCAACGGCTTTTCCCGGATTCGACGGTGTACCGCTGGATTCACGGCGAGAGCGACGGGCTGCCCGGCCTCGTGATCGACCGCTACGATTCCGTGGCGGCGGTCCAGTCTTCCTGCGCCTTTTACCGCGAACAGCGTGATGTGCTTGCGGAACTGCTGCTGGAAACGGAGACGCTGGAATCCGTGGCGCTCCTTGACGCGGCCGGGGCCGAGACACGGGGCAAGCCGCTTGAGGCGCGGGAGATTTCCATTGATGGGCTGCGCGCGGGGGTGTCCTTTGATTCACCCCAGAAAACGGGACTGTTCCTGGACCAGCGTGAAAACTGGCCGATGATCCGGCGTTTTGCACAGGGTGCCGTTGTGCTGGACGGATACTGCCATCACGGGTTTTGGGGCATTCATGCAGCCCTGGGCGGCGCGAAGCGCGTGCTGGGTATTGACAGCTCCGAACCAGCCGTGGCGCGGGCGCGTATCAACGCTGACTTGAACGGGGTGGCTCCCCGTTGCGCTTTCGAGAGAATGCGCGTCGAAGAGATTTTGGACCGGGGTGATAATTTCGATGTGATCGTGCTGGATCCGCCTGCGTTTTCCAAGACGCGCGGCCAGGCGGGGAAGGCGATGGCCCAGTATGAGGAGATCAACCGGAAAGCCCTGAAGGCACTGAATCCGGACGGCATTCTGATCACCTGCTCCTGTTCCCATTTTATGCCGCTGGACCGGTTCATGGAGGCCATTAAACGTGCTTCCCGTTCCGCTTCCCGAACGGTGCGGGTACTGGCGGTGCGCGGTGCGGGGCCGGATCACCCGGTGCTGCCCGTGATGCCTGAAACGGAATACCTCAAGTGCGTCTTCCTGCATACGGACTGACATTATACTCGGTAGCCCGGGTTCCGGGGAGGGCGGGCCGGGCTTCTACAGATCACTTTCCGGGATGCGGACGCCTTCACGCACCAGGCGCACCTCCACCGGGGCGATACTGTCGACGTGGATATCCCGTTGCGGGTAGGCGATGATAATGCCCGCCTCCTTGAACAATGCCTCGATCCGGTACCGGATATCGCTCATGACCACGCGCCCGTCCATGGTAGGTTTCATCTCGACCCAGAAATAGACGGTAAACTGGAGGGCGTTGTCGCCGAAGGCCTCAAAGAGCACCTTGGGTTCAGGGTCCAACAGTACCTCGGCGTGCTCCTTGACCGACTGCATCATCAGGCGCGCCACCTCCTGCGTCGGGGAGCCGTAGGCGACGCCCACCCCGACCTGCAGGCGCACCTTGTAATCGGACAGGGTCCAGTTGATGACGCTCGTTTCCAGGAACTTGCTGTTGGGGATCAGCAGGTCGTAGCCGTTGAACATGCGCAGGCGGGACGCGCGCGTGCCGATATTGATTACGGTGCCCAGTTTGCCCTCGATCTCCACAATGTCGCCCAGGCGGATGGGTTGTTCGCCCATGAGGATCAACCCGCTCAGAAAGTTGTTGATCAGGTTTTGGGCGCCGAAGCCGACGCCAAGCGCGATGGCGCCGCCCATAAAGGTGAAAATGGTCAGGGGGATGTTCACGTAATTCAAGGCCAGGTAGACCACAATGATGAAGGTCGCGTAGTTGGTCAGTTTGGCGATAATAAACACCATGTTTGAACGCAGTCTCAGCCGTTTAAGCGCGTAGTTCCGTATGTAGCGGGTCAGCAGGCGGCTCAGGATCACCCCGAACAGCAGGATCAGGAACATGTAGAAGAGTTTGCGGCCGGTGATGGATTCACCGCCGATTTCCGTGATTTCACGGTCGAATCCAAGGGAAATCATGTCATAGGTTTTGCGGCCGTATTCCGTCAGGCTTTCCATCAGCGGCCGTGACGACTGGCGGTTGCGCGCCTCCTCGACAAAGCGTTCCGCCAGTGCTTTCGCCTGGTTCATTCGCAATTGTATGCGGTTGCGCAACAGGATACGCTCGGACAATATGTTGAGCTGATCTTCGATGAAGCGCTTTTCCCCGTTCTGGCCGCCCCAGTCGCGCAGGTTGTTTTCCAGCGCGGTGATCTGGCCGCGCAGGCTGTTCGCGCGTTGTTCACCCGCGTTGATCTCCTTGTTGAACAGATCAAGACGTTCTTGAAGCAGGGAAATGATGCGCGACCAGTCCGGGTCCGTATCGGCCTGGTCCGGATTATGCATCTGGTAGCGCAGGCCCCAAAGCTGGCCTACGCCCGTTTCAATGTCCCGGAGGGATTCGAGGATAATGATTTCCGTTTCCGTCGCTTCCACACGCATCCGTGCCAGATGCAAGTCCCGTTTCGCCTTGCTCCTGGCGTCAGGCTCCGTGCTGTTCGCCACGGCCTGTTCCACTTCAGCCAGCTTCTTTTTGGCCTG
>JAAYBJ010000274.1 GCA_012730105.1 Candidatus Hydrogenedentota bacterium | reverse complement strand
GAATGACGCTGCTTAAGGTTGTTTATAATGAAACGATAAATACGTTGATACGGGTGTGTTTCACGTGTTTGTTTCTGACTGAGATGCTGCGTTTCGGTTGCGCCAAAGGCGCCACTTTTCCCGGGCGCAGTCCCGGATGAAGCGTAGTCACTTACCTGTAGAAGCAGAGGTAGGGCTGTTTGCGGATAAGACGGTTGAGATATACGGCCAGTTCCATGGCGTGATAGTCGCCCCACATGGAAGATTCGCCCTGCGGAACAGCTTTACCCTTTGGAATGTAGTCCCAGCCGTTGGGCCGGTGGTATACGCTGTGCAGGAGGAGCCCCTGGTGCCCGGGTTGTTCACTCAGATAAGGGGGCTGAAAGAGGGTGCGTGCCGTGGTCAACCCCGCCTGCAGATAGGGAGTGCCCGTCTTGCCCAGATAACGGCCGAGGCGCAACAGTCCCTGGGCGCTGATGGCGGCAGCGGAACTGTCCACGGGCTCGTGGGGATTGTCGGGCTCCGCCGGTCGGTCCAGATAGTCTCCCATGCAGGCGAGTCCCGGCGCGCCTGTGTCCCAGTAGGGCACACCGTCCACGGGGGTATTCGCTATATAGAAGTCGCCCATGGCCTTGGCGCCCTCTCGGAGTTCACGAATAAAGGCGTGTCCGTTCTCCAGGGCGTTGACAAACTCCGGGTGGTCCCGGAAAAACTCCAGCTGTTCCGCGCAGCCCAGCAGGCCCCAGGCCAGACCGCGGGTCCAGGTGCTGAAAGGGGAATAGCCCTGCTGGGTGCTGGGACAGCGGTAATTGCCGTCCTTGACATTGAAAATACTTTCATGGGCGACGCGCCCGCGCACATCGTAAGCATCGCGCCCTTTCCCGTAATACACATTATAGTTCAGGGTTGCGCGGATATGCTTGACAGCCCGGTCGAGCAGGGAAACGGGCCGGTCATTCTCGCCCATAAGCATGTGGCCTAGATGGTGGGCCAGCACCAGGATGCGGCAGGAGCGGATGGTGTCCACAAAAAGGGACTGAGGCCCGTTAAAGGAATGGATGAAGCCGCCGCCGTCCGAGGTGGCGGTCCAGCGCGAAGCCTGCACCGCCCCGGAAACGCGCAGGGCCAGTTCATAGAGGCGCACCAGGTCGGCGGAATCGTCCGTGCGTCCCTCCAATGCCAGCCTTCGCAGATTGCCGTAGGTGGACAGGTTGTTGAATCCGTGGTCATGGACGCCGATATGGGTGAGGTGCGGCGCCATATAATTCAGCGTGTCCGCACGCCCCGATTCCAGCAGGGTGGTGTCGCCTGTCGCGTCGAACTGAAGCAGTCGGCACCCGTACAGGAAGCCCTGGGTCCACTCGGTCCAGCCGCGGCTGGTATAGTTGCCCCGGCGGGTGAATACGGGGGTGCCCTGTGCGGGGTTCCAGTCCCGCGCGAGCCTGGTAAGTTTCGGTCCGGCCATGGCAAAGAAACGATCCAGCGCGGGCGCGAGGTCCGCCGGTTGGAGGTTATGCAGAGAAATCATGGCATTATTCCTTTTTGCGCGCCGTGTCATGGCGGGACGGGGGCATCTTACCGGCCCGAAAACCTTCGACGACAAAGCGCAGAATATTCTTATGGGTGGCCTGTTCCAGGGCGCGCACGCTTCCCCACAACAGGATAAGCACCCAGCGGAGGTATCCGGTCCCCGTCAGGCCGCCGGGCAGCGCACACCAGGCCGTTGCCGCGAATACCAGAAACAGCGTCAGCCGCCAGGCCTGCCGGTTGAAGCGCTGCCATGTCCCGCCCAGCCGGTATATACAATAATTGGCCGATATGGAAACCACCTGCGCGGCAAGCAGCAGCATTCCCGGAAGGGTCAGCGGCACGAACAGAATAAAGGTGAATGTTTTGAATACATGAAGCAGCGGAAACAGAAGGATTCGTTTGCGGGGAGACAGGCGATTAAAGCGGTAAAACACGAGATACAGCCCGCCCAGCAGGGCAAACCAGAAGATCAGGCTGAATAAAAAAGGAAAAGGCCCCCGATACAGCCACACAAAGAGGTGGAGCCGCGCGCAAAAGATTCCCGCCACCGAAAACAAGAACGCCCACATCCATGCTTTTGTCTTTGAAAATCCGACGAAGCTTTTGGCTGCTTCGGAAACCACCGGCACGGCCTCATAGTTCACGGCCACACGGTCGTTGTCGTAATACCCGATTTCATAAATGGTGTAGAGGGAAAGGAACAGGCCCGCGAGCGCGGCCGCGTAGTGCCAGGAAAAGGCGTAGGCCAGCCACAAGAGCGCCAGGTCTTCGAGAACAATCTGGGTGGTGAAATAGCGGCAGCCCGGATATTTGCCTTCCACGGTATAGCGCAGCGGCACATACAGGCCGGTGAAGGCGGGTACTGGGTTGGTGCCCCAGTGCAGGACGCGGGAGCCGGGTATAGCCTCAATAACCTCCGCATCGTCTTCCGAATCGGTAATGAACAGGGTATGTTCCCATTCGGCGGCAGGCAACACGGCTTCAAGGGCTT
>JAAYBJ010000273.1 GCA_012730105.1 Candidatus Hydrogenedentota bacterium | reverse complement strand
GAAGGGCACGCTGTCTCGCATTTGCCGCAAGAGACGCAGTTCTGGGTGGGCACGCGAATTTTCCACAGGGAGATAAAATTCAGGGGGGCAAGCAGCGCCCCGATGGGGCACAACACCTTGCAGAAGGAACGGCTGCTGACGGCCGCCCCAAGCAGCACCAGCAGCAGCACGGCAATCTTGACCGCCGCCGCCGTGTTAAAGTCGTTAAAGTCAGTCTGAAACAGATTGGGCAGGGTTACCTGGAGCGCGGACGCGGGACATATGCGGCAGAAAGAAAACCACGTCTGTTCCGTGAACAGGAAGGGCAGCAGGAAAACCAGCAACACGAGCACCGGGTACTTGATATAGGCGGTCCAGGCGGGCAGTTCAACCTTGGGTCCGGGCAGGCGGTACAACAGGTCCTGCAGCAGCCCGAAGGGACAGACCCAGCCGCAAAGCAGACGCCCGATCAGCACGCCGAGCAACAGCGTCATGCCCAGCGCCATGAAAGGGAAAAGGTGATAGCCGGAATAATGGATGAATACGCCGACGGGGCATGCGAACCACGCCAGCACACAGGAGTGGCAACTGAGCACCGGATTGCAGAGCCATTTGAATTCGGGACCCCAGGAACTGTGCAGTAAAATCAATGATGCATACTGCACAGCCCTGCGATGTGCCGCTATGGAAAAATGCTTCAGCATGGCTTCCTTTGGTATTGGGAGCGGCCACCATGGCCGCATGACGTTCTCATTTTCAAGTGGGGCAGGAGCGCTTGCCGCGCGGTTCGCTCCGGTCATAGGTCGTATAGAGACGATCCCCCTTTCGCTCCACGCCGCTGAAGGTGGCGTCTATGACCAGGTCCAGGTCCGATATGGGGGTAAACGTGAGCAGGCCGAATTCTTCGCCGCCCCGATCGTAGACTTTGTAGCTGCGCATGCCGCCCGACAACAGCAACACTAGCGCCATTACAAGAAGAAGGGCGGCGGCGATGCGTTCTTTGGCGGTGCGGGTCATCTTACAATAATCGCTCCCGATACTTTTCGGCCAGCTTTCGGTTATTGCCGTGACGGACCGTGATCCGCCGGGCATCCAGGTAATCCAGGATCGCCAGCGCATATTTCCGGGTGGACCCGATGTGATGCTTAAAATCAGCCGAGTCCAGCACGCCGTGTTCTTCCATATAGGCCACGGCGATATCCTGCGCTTGCCGCATGCGATTGTAACACAGGACTACATTTTTATTCAGGCGCACGAGGCGGCCCTCATCATACAAAAATCCCAGCAACCGTTCGACGCGGTCGGGAGCCATGCCCAGCAACCCCGAAACCTCCTCGGGCCGGGGAGATGCAAACCCGCCTTCTTCATAAATCTTCAACAGGGCATCGGCCAGGCGGCGATCATCCCCATCGAGTCCGGTGTCGGCATTCTGGAGCAACACCTTGTCGCCACGCAGCGCTACGCTTCCCCGGCGCTGCAGGTCCTCCAGCATGTGTCGGGCCAGGCCGGGCGGTCCTTCCACGCCTTTGGCCGCCTCGCGGACGGGTATGCTGAGTTTACCCTCGCGCTCTCGCGCCGCCACCAGCCGCGCTTCCAGACGTTCCACACCGGCGGCATACACCTCCGCCGACACAAACCAGCCTCCGGGAATGGCCATGACGGTACCGGATTGTATGAGGCGTGTCAGGCCCACCTCGATTTCATCCGGCAGTTGCAACAGCGCGCGCGCAATCGCGGGGACACTTGACCCCGATGG
>JAAYBJ010000032.1 GCA_012730105.1 Candidatus Hydrogenedentota bacterium | reverse complement strand
TTAACGCAGACTGTCCCTCCCACACGGCACCAGAAGATAGATTCCGGTCTTTTCGCGGCCTGGCACACCCTTCGATACACGTCTTTTTTGCACCGCGAAAAACCGGAATGACGCTTTGTTTTGGGCTCTTTGAGACAAATCAAAACATGACACTCTTCTTGGTTACCTATACTTAAAACAGAACTCATAATTAATTGTCAGCAAAATGGCCTTAAGCGCCTAAAATCAATAAAAAGTATAGGTCTAATGGTCGAAAGGAGAAGGCTAGTTTTTTAGCACACTATTTTCTCTAGGCTGAAAATATGGGTTGCAGGAGGAGCGTGGCCACCGTGTGTCATTAAACTGGTGTTATTCCCCTTGCATCCTTTATTATAAAAGCCGGAATTGAAAACGGACAGTGGCGCCGTAATTCCGGTACGATAAAGGGAATCTGTGTCATGCCTGTTTCCATGTTGGTTCGCGGCGTGTGTGCCGGAACAAAAAATCCTGTGGATATTGATATCCGTCAGGGACGCGTGCTCTCGGTTCGTCCGGTGGGCCGTAGCGCGGCGGATGCCGGGGATGCCGGGTCCCTTATTTTGCCCGGCCTGTTTGACATCCAGGTGAACGGGGCCTGCGGGTACGATATGCAGTCGCCCGGCATGACCGTTGAAACGGTTCACGCGCTTAATGCCTGCCTGGTGGCACGGGGCGTGTTCCGGTGGATACCGACGCTGGTGACGGACAGTGCCGACGCCCTGGAACATAAATGCCGTGTGCTCGGTGAAGCGCTGCGCGATCCCCTTCTCGCCCGGCATATTCCCGGCATCCATCTTGAGGGGCCGCACATTTCGCCGGAGGACGGCCCGCGCGGCGCCCATCCCGCCGCGCACGTGCGCCCCCCGGACCTGAACCTGTTCGCCCGCCTGCAGGGTGCCGCCAACGGCCACATTTGCTATGTCACGCTCGCGCCCGAATGGCCTGGCGCGGTTCGCTATATCCGCACGCTGACCGCACGGGGCGTATTGGTTTCCCTAGGCCATCACCGGGCGGATGCTTCCCATATCCGCGCCGCGGCCGATGCGGGGGCCCGCCTGTGCACCCACCTGGGCAACGGCCTGGCGTCGCTGGTGCACCGTCATCAGAATCCCCTGTGGCCGCAACTGGCCGACGACCGCCTCCATGTTTCCCTGATCGCCGATCTCGAACATCTGCCCCCGGAAATGTTAAACGTGGTGTATCGCGTCAAGGGTCCCAGGCGCATTGTCCTGGTGTCCGACAGCGTGCTGCTGGCCGGCATGAAGCCGGGCAGGCACACCCTGTTCGGTGCGGAGGTGGAAATGAAACGCAGCGGGCGCGTGTGCCTGTCGGGTACGGATCTGCTTGCCGGCAGCAGTCTATTTTTGCCCGAGGCCGTGATGAACATGGCCCGTGTCACGGAAATGTCCCTTGTCCGGGCGGTCGACGCCGCTTCGCGCGTGCCGGCCCGCCTGCTGGGCGTGCGCCTGCCTGCGTGGCCGCCGCGCCCGGGCCGTCCCGTCGAGTTCGCGCTTTATCCGTCCGATAGAGAAACCGGCGGCCGGGCTTGGAAGCCGACGCTTGTCTTTACAGGAGGAGTAAGCCAGAAATGACCAGCAACACGGAACAGCGGACCCTGCGGGTCGCCATCAGCGGCACCGGTTTTGCCGGGGATTTTACGGCGCGCGTGTTTCAGATGATCCCGCACAAGAACAACGTATCCATCGAACTTTCCGGCATCACCTCGGGCCACTTGGGCAACGCCCGCAATTTCGCGGGGCGCTATGGGGTCGGCGCCGCGTTCGAGCAGCACCGCGACATGCTCGAGGCGGTGAAGCCCCACATCGACTGCATCGCCTGCGCCAATCATGCCCACGCGCAGTATGTGTTGGAGGCCGCCGAAGCGGGGGTGCCGGTGATTGTGCTCGAGAAACCGCCGCTGATCTGGCCCGGTTATCTTGACGGGCGCCAGGCGGATGCCGCCGTCCGTAAAGCGGAGAGCATGGACGCCTTCCATGAAGTGCTTGAGGCAGTGGAGGCGGCCGGGTCAAAACTGTTGTACGCGGAGAATTTCGTTTACCTGGACGGGGTCCGGGCACTCGTCACGCTACTGCGCGAAGCCGAGCCCCGGGACAAGGGAAAAATCCTGCTGCAGCAGGGCGTCTGCGCCCACCAGGGGTCTCATGCCCCTGCCTATGACATGCCGGAGAAGTCCGGGGGTGGTGCGCTGTTGAATAAGGCCTGCCATCCCCTCGGCCCCGCCCTGTACCTGAAGCAGGTCGAGGGCATACTGCGCGAAGGCGCGCCGGTCCGCCCCGTCAAGGTGGCCGCTGCCGCGTTGCAGGTGCTCAAGCGGCAGCCCCACGCCTCGGGCGAACATTTTCGGGTCATGCAGAACGTGGACGATTACGCCCGGATCACCGTCGTTTTCGAAGACGACACGGTGGCCGAACTGACCGGGCATGACCTGAGCATCAGCGGCATACGCAACGCTTTTTCAGTGATCGCCGATTTCGGCCAGTACGACATGCGCGTCAATCCAAGCAACGCCCACGAACTTTTCCTGCCTGACGGCGACATGGCGGGCGATGTGCTGATGCGCGAGAAACTGCCCACGCCCCAGGGAACCTCCTTTCCCAGCCCGATGCAGTTCCACACCCACGGTTACGTGAGCGAAATAGACGATGCCGTGCGCTGTGCCCTGGAAAGGGAGCGCCGCCCCCAGTCGGGGGCCATGCTGGCGTGGGACACCCTCGCGGTGCTGATGGCGGGTTACGAGTCCGCGGAGAAGGACTCCCGCTTCATTGACATTTCGGAATATACCCTGGGTCGTGATTTCCCGCCCGAGGTGGCGCCGGACCCGCTGCTGGTGGACGAGGTCCTGCAGCGGACCTGAGGTGTCTTGCGCGTATTTATTCCGCGGGCGCCTCCTCCCCGGGGTGGCGCTGCCACCAGGCGGCCGCGAGGCTCGCCGTGATGATGCACACGAACACGAAGATCGCCGCGGGCACCGCCGCCTGCTTGTCGAGATGGTTCAACGCGAGCACCACGCCCAGCCCGGCGTTCTGCATGCCGATTTCAATGCTGAGCGTGCGCCGCCGTCTCGTGTCCATGCGGAACAGGGCGCCTGTGCCGTAACCTGCGGCCATGCCGTAGAGGTTCAGGGCAAGGCAGGCCGCCAGCACCATCCCCGTCATGGCGGCCAGGTAGTCCCGGTTCATAGCGATGACCATGCTGCAGATGAAAATGATGAAGGTGGCCGAAATGGCAGGAAACACGGGCAGGATCGCCGTGACGGCTTTCTTGAACTGGTACTTGATCAGCAGGCCGAGCAGCAGTGGTGCCACCACGGTCTGCACCACGCTCAGAAACATGTCCGTGAACGAAACGTCCATCCGCGCGCCCGCCAGCAGCAGCGTCAGCCCCGGCGTCAGCACCGGGCACAGCAGCGTGGAGACCGTGGTCAGCGACACCGAGTAGGCCGCGTCCGCCTTGGCGATGTAACTCATCACGTTGCTGGCCATCGCGCCGGGCGCCGCGCCGGTCAGCACCAGTCCCACGATCAGTATGTCGGGCAGGCCCAGCAGCCGGCCGAAAAAATAGGCGCCGAGCGGCATGAACGTGAATTGTGCCGTACAGCCGACCGCCACCGGCCAGGGCGCCATCATGATGCGCTTGAAATCCTCCAGTTCCAGGGCCGCGCCGATGCCGAACATGGTAAGCGCGAAAAACGCGTTCATGCCGGGCCGTAACAGCAGGAACGGCGCAGGAACGAGATAAGCCAGCGCGCCGAAGATCAGGACCCAGACCGTGAAATACCGGGTGTACCACGCAAGAAAGGATTTCATGGCGCGCGAAGGCTACTTCTTTATGGGAACAAGATGGATGTCGCGGAACTCGATGGGAGTGCCTTCGCTCTGAAACCCGATGAAGCCCTTCGTCACGGTGCATTCCCTTCTTCTGCATGGACCGCCGCCAGGGGCGCCAGGGCGATTGCCAGACATAAAACGAGTTTCACGGGGCCTCCTTTCTATGTTTTTATAGGACCAGCAGGACCGGTAGGACGTGTAGGACGTGTAGGAAGGTTGCTTATTTCACGGTCCTACGCTTCCTACACGTCCTACTGGTCCTGCACCAACTCCCATAGTCTATCATGCGGATTTCCCGCTTCCCTAAAAAAAAAGCGGCGCGGGCCATGATGCCCGCGCCGTCGGCCGATTGCGCTGATCCTGCGCCTATGCCCGCTTGAGTTTCCTGACGATCCGGCCCGTCCAGAGATCGATAAAATCCGCCCCCAGCTCGCGGACCAAATCCACACCCCGCGTCCTGGCGATGGCAATGGCCCGCTCCCGCGCGTACTGCCGCGCCAGGTCCTGTTCCGCCGGGGTCAGGCTGCCGCCCGGGTTTTTCTCCTTCAGGGCGCGCACGTACTCGCGGTACGTGGCCTCCACCGCCGCCTCCAGCGCCTCCAGCGCCTCGCGCAGCCTGCGCTGCCGGCGCGCCTGGAACCAGTCGCTCCCTTTGAACAGGGTCCAGAACGCTCCCGCGATGGTGACGCCGCAGGCCAGCGCGGCGTCCGATTGCAGAATGCCCATGATGTTCATAGTGGTCCTCCTTTCCTATTACCGGGCCCGCTCGCGGTTGTCCGCATGCACGTGCCCGTCTTTGTAGTCGTCTTTTACCCAGTCAAAATACCGGCGGCAGACCATGCCCAGGACATGCTGGGGCACAGGCGCACGCATTCGCGCCGTCCGCGCAACGAGGTCCGCCGCGATGCCGCCGAACTCGGTTAGGTGGCGCGACTGCCGCGCCACCCGGCCTCCCTCGTCTGTCCACCCGTATCGCGCCGCGAGCCGTTCGTTGTCCGCCCGCGTGCGTACCGCGCCCGTGATGATTATGTGGACCGTTTCGCCGTACAGGGCGCACAGGTCACGCCGGACGCGCTCGAGGGAATCCAGCGCCGATGCGTGCACCATGGCCAGCCCTTCCGCGTTCTCAAACTCCCGCAGTCTGAAATGGCTGACCGGCGCGCCCTCGAGCGGGGTGGTGAGGGAAATGTTGTTGCGTCCTGTCATGGGTGGCTTCTCCTACAGCGCGTTCGAAATTACCACGCGTGCGCGCTCGTACACGATCGCGAAGTCGGTCACCACCGTCAGGTAGGCCCGGTCCCACTGCTGGTGGATGAGCTTGTCGTTCTCGAGCAGCAGGTCCTGTTCGGTTAGCTTCTGCGCGGCGTAACCCGCGTCCAGGATGGTGATCCGGTCTTCCGCCTGATCCGGCATGGGCACCAGTTTCATGCCTAGCGGCGTCGGCAGCGCGCCGGTCTTCGCGAAGTCGAAAAGCAGCACGTTCGACAGTTCCTCCATCAGCAGAATGGCCGTGGCGGCCTGCGGCCCCGCCAGGACATGGGTGGGTGTGAAGTGATTGGTCAGCAATAGTTGCAGGTAGCCGTTTACCAGGTCGCGGTAACTCCATGTCCCCGCCGCCTCCGCGTCCATGGTTTCGGGCGCCGTGGCGCCCGAGCCGTCGCCGTAGGCGAGCACGTAGGCCAGCCGCGCGTCCAGGTTGCGGCCGAGCCGTTCGCCCATGCGCCGCAGGTGGATGCGCAGCATGTCTACCGACATGCGCCGGATCACTTCGTAGGACGCGATGACGCCCCGCCCTTTCTTGTCCAGACGCACCACCCGGTCGCCGTAGCGGATGGTGGATTCGGGGATCGCGGCGCCCTCGGCCACCTGCCGCAGGTCCTCTTCCGCCGGATCCTCGTTCACATAGGGCACGTCATAGACCGAGCCGCTGACGCGCTCGTCCCGGGCGATCAGTTCCGGGTATCTCGGTTTCTGGCGCATGCCCGTGATCACGGCCTCGCGCACCACCTCTGGAAACAGCCACTTCGCGCTCGGGTCGCTGTGAAAAAAGCGCTCCACCGTGATGCGCTTCAGGTCCGCCCCGAATTCCCGCGCGCAGTAATCGTCCAGCGTCGTGTCCAGCGCCCGGAAATACTGACCGTGTGTCAGATCCAGCTCCGCGAGCGTATCGTACAGTTCCCGGCCGCGCAGGGTGTGCAGCTGTTCCGGCGCGCGGCTGAGAAACGCCACCTGTTCCTTTACCAGTTCATCTCGTTGACTCATCGTTGCCTCCTTGCCGTTGTTCCCGCTTACAGAAGTACTTCAACCGTGCCCGCCTCGGGGTTGACTTTCACGGCCAGGCCCCGCGCGGCGCTCGTGTCGGCCACCAGCACCCGGCCCGCCTCCGTCGAAGGCGTCACCCCCGATACGCCGTCCACCGCCGGGGCTGTGCCCGAATAGCGGAACACGCACACGCCGCGCACCCGCACCGGCACGGCTGCCCCGTTCTCCGCGCAGTCCGCCATTGCCTCGCCGAAGACGCGATCGCCTTCCGCGAAGGCATTACTGATTTCATAGTCGCCGGTCAGTTTGACCGCGTCGCCCGCCTCCAACGCCACCGTGCCCGTGTCCGGGGTCTTGCACGTGATGATCAGGCCGCTGATCGGGCCGCCCATTGCTCCAAAAGCCATGTCTGCCTCCTTTCACACGGCCTCCCGCCGTGCTTATTGATGATGGTTTTCTTTCTTCCCGTCCATACAGTCCATACAGTCCATTCCGCTTCAGGCCCGCTTATTCTCCCGCGATGCGGAAGGCCTGCGCCGCACGGTCCCGCGCCGATGTGTCCGCGTCCAGCGGTTCCGGGCGGGACACGGGGGAGGGGGGATATGCGCGGTCATAACGGGTTTCCACTTTCGCCAGCCGCTCGTCGATTTCCCCCAGCGTCATTCCCGCCAGCAGGCGGCGCCAGCCCGTCTCGTCAAAACCGTCGCTGTCCAGCGCGCGGCTCAAGCCGCAGAAACGCTCCACGGAACGCGCCCGCGCCGTGAGCCCGTCGGCTGCCAGTGTCGATAGCGCGGCCGGCGTCTGCCCATGTTCCGCGGCGAGTGCCGCGAGGGCGCGCACTTCCTCCACGGTCGGGCTGGCGCATCGTTTCAACGTGATCAGGGTTGCGCCCTCCGCGTCTTTCAGAACCAGGCTGCGCTCGTTGTCGTCCTGCTGCCGCCAGGCATAGGCGCCAGCGTTCTCACGCCGCGCGTCTCCGTCCTCTTCCAGCCAGCGCAGGGGATGGGGCAGCTTCTCTGTCGCCCAGCATCCCGTCTCAAGGCGCTCCCCCGCGATGCGCCAGCCCGCGAGACAATCGCCCTGCTCCAGGCGTAGGTCAAAGTGCGCGCCTTCCCCGTCACAGTGCCGGTGCAGCACGAAACGCCCCGCCGGTTCTTCCTCGGGCGCTGTTTCCAACGCCCGGATTTCCGTCACTTCCCAATACATGTGTGTCCTCCTTTTGTGTGGTGTTGTTTTTCAACAAAGAATTGTTTTGTGGACGGGGTGGACCGTGTGGACATTGTGGACAGGATGAATTGTCCACTCAGTCCACCCCGTCCACCCCGTCCACTCAGTCCACAAAGTCCACCCCGTCCATCCTTAGCCGATCAGTTGCCCCGCGAGGGTGATCACCATCCCCGCCAGGTTCGCCACCAGCAGCGCCGTGCCCCGGGCCAGCGCCGATTCCAGGCGCGTCATGCGCTCCTTCACTTCGCGCACCGATTCCGACAGCGCGCGGAACTCCACCTCCGCCGCCCGCTCAAAGGCGCAGTGCCCGCCGCATCCCGTTGTGTCCATGATCCGCCTCCTTGTTTTATTGTCCCTGTACTTACTCCCGCGCCCACACCTCGATGGGCCGGTGGAACGCCGCGCGCGCCCGGGCCAGCATGTCCAGCGGCGCGGCGCGCAACGCCTGCTGCGCCACGAAGCGCGTGCCCTGCGAGCCCGCCGGCACCACCGAACCTTCCAGCACCTCCAGCACGCCCCGCATCACGAAGTGGCATGCCTTGCCCCCGTACGTGCGTCCGGGTACATGGGCGCAGGTACGCAGGTCTTTGCCGCACACCGAACACTCCGGGCGCCGGAAGGAAAAGCCGATGGACGTTTCCCGGTACACGCCCCCCTCGATGTTTAAAATGAAATCCCGGTTCTGCGCCGAGCGCAGCACGTAGACCTCCGGGCGCACCGACACGCAGTCGCCCTCCCGGTGCAACCGCGACCGGAAAAAGGTGCCCCGGGGCAGCGATCCCGCCAGGTCATGCCGTTCCATTAGCGGCCGCCCCGGTGTCAGCGCGTTCACTCGCGCCAGTTCTTCCTCCGGAAAGCGGCTGTAATGGCGGTCCACCCGGTTGTTGCACAGGTCCAGGGTGAACACCGCCACTTCTTCCGCCGACAGCGGCCGCAGGGTAAAGCGGTTCACCGCCTCCATGCACTCCCCGTTTTCCGCGGCCCCGCCCGCCACCAGGCCGTGCTGACTGAATACAAACGGTTCCAATTCCATACCACACCCTCCTGAAACATTTCTTAGGTCCATTACGTCCATTAATCGCCTGCGCTTAGCTGTTTTGCCTTGGTCAAATCAATGACGCCCGCCTCCAGCAACCGCAGGGTGCCCGCGATCTCCTGGCTGCGGGCGTTGGCCTCCTTGAGAATGTCCACGGTGCGGTTGCCTTTCATCGTTACGGTTGCGCGCGCGGCCAGGCCAAGCAGGGAAAGTTCCAGGTTGAACAGCCGTTCAAGCAGTTTGCCCACACGCCGGTTCACCGTTTGCACCTGCCGGTTGACCACTTCGAACTGCGCGGTCCCGTAGGTCTCCGTCGAACCGTAGTTGCGGCCCATCAGCACGGGCATCATGTGCATGCCCGTAATGACCTGTTCCTCCACCGCCTTGTGGTTGTCATAGAACAGCTGGTGCTGCTGGCTGCCGCCCAGCACGGACACTTCCACAGTGTCGAAGGTGACCAGGTTCTGGTCCGGCCTGGTGGCGCCGAGCAGCTCGCGGAGCCGGCCGAGCTCCGCCAGAACGCGCTCCTGATAGGCTTCGGCCGTTTCTTCGGGCAGCGGTTCCCCCGGCCGGTACCGCACGTGCAGTTTGTTCCAGCCCGCATTGTGCGTCGCCGCGGCCATGTCCGCGAGCAGCTGCTGCTGGATGCGCACCACCGCCGGGAGGGCGCGCAGCATACTGCGCCCGTAGGGATTGGTGCCGTCCCGGTCCAGCCCGATATACAGGAACAGCTCCCGGGGCAGTTTCAACGCCTCCCCCGCGTGCAGTTGGTAGGCTTCCACCCGGCCGGCGTCGTTGCGGAACCGGACCGTCCAGATGTCCACCGGCACCACGTCGTGTATCCATTCCCGCGCCTGCCCCGGCACCACTTCAAAGGCGGCCGCGCCATAGGTGAACAGGGAGGCGTAAAAAACATCGAGCAGCCCTGTCATACCGCCGTCACCTCCGTTGATCCGTGAATCAAACGCGGCCAGCGCTTCCATGGCCTGTGACGAATCGCGGCCTGTCGCCGACACCGTGTATCCCGCGTGGCAAAGACGTTTCCACGTCCAGACCGCATCGGAGATATCCGGAATCGCGTCGCGCAGGAGACGGTACACGCGGAGCATCTCAAAAGGGGTCTGGTTGGGCAGCGGGATAAAGCGCTCCGGATCCCACCCGGTCCCGGAGCTGTCCTCAGGACGCGAAACACTCCGAAGCAGGGCGGCCCGCGTTTCCCCCTGTGCCGCCCCGCGCCCGCGCGGGCCGCCCAACCACCTCCGAAATCGCCGCACCAGATGCATACCGTGCCCCTTGACGTTCATGTCGCGTACCTCCAGAAGAAAATAGTGTTGCCCGAAATCATGCCTGTGTTGTTGTTGTTACCCGCGCCCATGTCGCGTTTCGACCTTCTGTTATGCCGTTTTGTGTGGTAAACACAGGGGTTATGGGGAAGGCCGCTGTTATTGCCAGTGTATTCTGGGTAAACCGGGTCGTTTACTTGTGTCAACCGCCGCAAATAATTTCCTTGACTTTTCGGCCCGCTTACGGTAAGCTTACTGTGTATTATTAGGGTGATTTGTTCCCTGTCAGACCGCTTGGCGGCGTAAGACAAGAGCCAGGGAGGCTCTTGAACTGATGCGTTGAAGGTAGGCTAAGTGTTCCCGGGGGCAGCATAGGGTACTCAAAGAGGCAGAAAGAGACCGATAACATGAAAAACATTCACATTCGCGGGGTATTGCTGGTGGCAGTGCTGGGCGTTACGCTGGGGATGCTTCCCGCCCAGGCGCATCCGTACATGGTAGGTGACCACTGGTCCGACTTCTCGTCCTTGGCCAATCAGGCGCAGACCATCATGGACGCCATGATGACGGAATATGTCGGGTGCAACCTGTGGTCCACCAATTGCGCGGGCTCAGCCATCTGGACTTCCGTCGTTGGCCAGCGCGGCCCCGGTTGGGTGCCGGTGGGCGGCTATACGGCTGACCACGGTGCGGGCCGGTGGGGTGTGGAGCCCACCTTCGTGCGCACCGACTATCACTGGGCTTTTCTCGAAGAAGCGCTGAAAGTGGACGCGTGCATGGAAGGGGTGCCGCCCGCGCGCATTCAGGCGATACGAAACGCGTTTAATGCCAATAAGAACCGGGTGCTGACCACGGAAATCACGCTGTACGGCGTAAACATCTCGGCCGATGTGCTGGGGTGCGACAATGATTTTACCCGTAATATCACCACGGGCGGGTCCATCAGCCTCGGCATTGAGGGGGGTCCCTTCTGCCCCACCGTGTATACCATCAACGAGGGCATTCCTTCCCTGTTCAGTACGGCCAATGGCGGGCCCCTTCTGGACGAGGCCCATCCGCTGCTGCGCGACATGCTGGCCAACATGACCGCCGCCTACATGACTATCGGTGATTCCCGCGTGGTGAATTACTGGTATGCCTTCATGGGGCGTCTCGGTCTGACCTTCGTTCAGGAACTGCTGCCCGGCATCCTGGACAGCATCGGCAAATCGGACAAGTCGGAAAATGCGGATCTCGGCGCTGCGGTATTGAACACCATGGCCGAGGCCATTAATGGCATTACCCTGAATACGGAAAAGACGGACAAGGCCTTCGGGTGCGTGCCCTGGGGCGATGTCAACCCCATCAATATTTCCAAAACCGTCAGCGGCCTGCCCGTCATCGGGTCCGTGACCGTGTATGTGAATATCGCCGACAGCAATATCTGCCTGTCCCTGCGTAATTTCGCCGACAAGTTTAATTGTGCGAGCTATACCTGCCTGCCCGATTACCTGGCCGTGCAAAATGCCCAGGGCGACCTCAACGCCGATGGGCGGAGCAATCTTGCGAGCTGGTTCCTGGCCGCCAATAGCCTCCAGGAATGGAAAATCCTCGAAGGCGCCGGCGGCTACCTCGATATTATCAATCAGCCCGTTTCCGCCGCCGCGCCGGTGAACTACGGCGGCTCCTATGGCCTCAACGTTACGGGAGCCAGCTCGGCGCCCATTTCCTACCAGTGGTATGCCGGCTATTCTCCCGCCTCTCTGGTCGCCGTGCCTGGCGCCACCACGCGCGATTATATGTCCACCATTGATGTCTACAGCTTTAACGGCACCAATATGTACAAGTACTATCAGGTGGTCCTCAGCGCCACCTATTGCGGTGCGCCCCACACGGTTGTGAGTGACATCGTAAGCGTCCAGGGTGGCACCCCCCCGGGAATTGGCATAGACGAACATCCCGTGGGCGGCAATTACTTCCCCGGCGAGATTGTCAATCTGACCGTCAAAGCGGGCGTCATCGCCGGTACCGGGCTGAGCTACCAGTGGCAGAAATACAACAACGGCACGTCCGCGTGGGATAATGTGCCCGGCGCCACCTCGGCCGTGCTGACCTTCTCGAGCATCGCACCCGCGGACGCAGGACAGTACCGCGTCCAGGTGCTGAACCAGGTGCCGCCCTCGCCCGTGTACTGGGTATTCTCGAATTCCGCCACCATCAACGTCGCCCCCGGTATCATCTTCAATCCCCAGCCCCAGGGCGCGGAACTGACGATCGGCGCGGACCACACCATGAATGTCGGCGCTTCCGTTTCCGTGGGCAGCCTGGAATACCGCTGGCAGCGCAATAGCGGCTTCGGCTTCCAGGACCTTATCCCCTGGTCCAGTGCGGGCGGCTTATCCTTCACCTCCAGCTGGGATGTTACTGACGCCCAGATTGGGGACGCAGGCACTTACCGCTGCCAGGTGCGCAATACCCATCCCATTTTCGGCCAATACGTGGCCAATTCGGACGATGCCGTCATTACCATCAGTTCGGGCACCGTCTTCCGCGTGGACAAATACGCCCCCGGCACGGTCCAGGACGGCTTGAGCTGGGCCACCGCTTTCAAGACCATCCAGCCCGCCATTAACGCCGCGGCCGCCGCGCCCGGCGGCGGCGAGGTCTGGGTCGCCGGCGGGCCCCTCAGCGGTTCGCCCAACATCTACAACGAAGCGCGCACCGAGCTGTGGGGCGGCGTTACAGGCTCCCTCATCATCAAGAACAATGTGCAGGTCTACGGCGGGTTCGAAGGCTACCGCGGTGGCCTCGGCGCCCAGGAACAGTACCGGGATCAGCGTGTCATTCCCCAGAACCGCGCCATCATTGACGGCAGCATTTCCCGAGGCGGCGCTCCCGCCTATCACGTGATCGTCTTCGGTAGCGAGACCGCGCCGACGGTCAACGCGGCCATAGACGGTTTTATCATCCAGGGCGGCAACGCCTCTGGCAACAATACCCTGGATATAAATCATCGGTATCACACCTGGCGCGGCGGCGGCATTTATAACTGGCTGTCCTCGCCGACCATCGCCAACTGCCGTATTCTCAACAACACCGCGGCGGTGTCCGGCGGCGCCATCGCCAATGAAGCGTATGAAATCGGCGGCACCTTCTATCCCGCCAACGCCACCCTGCTCAACTGCATTATTGAAACCAATACAGCTTCGCGGCTGGCCGACGGCGGCGCCGGCCCCGGCGGCGGCAATCCGATCCGCGGCGGCGGCGGCGTCTTTAACAACGGCGCCACGCCGAGCATGCGCTTCCTGACCCTGCGCGCCAATCATCTGGGTGCCTTTACGCCCCCGGTTGAGGATGTTAACAACTGGGGTATCGGCTCGGGCGGCATTCTGGACTGGGGCATGGTGCAAACCCCCGCCGGAGCCATCACGATTGACAACAGCATTCTCTGGGACAACGACGAAGGCCCCATTGACTTCGGCAAGGCGCTGGGATGCGCCGCCACTTTCGCCGTGGACTTTGCCAACCTGCCGGACAACCACGTTCAGGGCGGCTGGACGGCGGGTACCATCAGCACCGCCGATCCGCTGCTTACGGCCGAAAGTGACCTCCAGGTAGGTTCGCCCGCCGTCAATACCGGCGATCCTGGTATTACCGCGGGTCAATACACGGACAGGCGCGGCGTGCCGAGGCCCGTCGGCGCGCGGGTGGATCGGGGCGCCGTTGAACAGACCCTCAACGGCCCTGTGCCCGCTTGCGGCGAAACGTCCATTGACTTTACTATTACCCCCAAGATTACGGATCTTTCCGATGTCTATGTGGAGAGCGGCACTACATCGGAAGCCCCCATTTGGAAGGTTGCGTTGGAGGACAAAACTTTCGACTGCAACGCCATTCCTCAAGACGACATTCGGGTGACGGTGACGGATATTCTGGGTCGCAGCGCTTTCTGTGACGCTACTGTGTGGGTCACCGAGACCGAGCCGCCTGTGCCTGTCGCTAATCCGGCCTTTACAACGATTACCCTGAACGCCGCCGGGGAATACACCCTGACCAATGACGACGTCTGGAACATCGGCGACACCAGCCTGGACAACTGCTACGTTACCTCCATTTCCGTCGTGCCCAGCCTGTTCCGCTGTTCCCAGGCCGGCGGAAGCGTGTATGTGACCCTGCTGGTCATGGACAATTCGGGCAACCCGGCCGCCAAGAGCATTCTCCTGGATGTGGACGACGGCACGGATCCCACAGCCGTATGCGGCACGCTCGATGTGGAACTCGACCAGTTTGGCCAGTATGTGCTTTCCCAGGACGAAATCGCGGTGCTGGGCGGCAAAGGCGTGCCGCCGGCCCCGGATACCACGACCGATCCTTGCGGTATCGCATGGGGCTATACCACCGCGGGCCGCACCGCCTTTGATTGCGACGATGTCGGCATTACCTTTACCGTTCCGGTCACCGTGTGGGACAACCACGGCAACGCGGCCACGTGTGGCGGCACCATAAATGTATATGATGTCACGCCGCCCGCGATCGCCGGCGTGCTGCCCCAGACCTTCGCCCGGTCCATGGGCGACTATCCCGAAGCCACCGCCCTGGCGGGCGTGACCGCCATGGATTCCTGTTCGGGCGATGTCACCGCCTCCCTCACGGTAGAGGCCTTTGACGAATCAGACAACCCGGTGCCTTTCCCGGTGCCCGCCAACTTCGACATGGGCGGTGCGGCACAGCATGTATTCAGGCTGGTCTATACCGCCACGGATACCAGCGCTAACCCGGGCGTCACCGAAACAACCCTGACCCTGTACAACATGGATCTGCCGGTAATCACCATGAACGGCAGCGCCCATATCGTCCACGAATGCGGCGCCGAATACATCGATCCGGGCGCCACGGCCTGGGATCCCAATGCAGGCGTGGATGTCACCGACCTTATGCAGACCAGCATCCCCGTTGACAAATTCACCGTCGGCACGTACGTGGTCACCTACTTCATCAATTTCGAGGAGTACAACCTCCTCGTGCAGGAGCAGCGCACCGTTGAAGTCGTGGATTCCCTGCCGCCGGTCATCACCCTGCAAGGCAACGCGGAAATCGTTCTCAGTGTCGGCGGCACCTACACGGAGCCGGGTGTTACGGTCTATGACCAGTGCTCCTGGGATCTCCTTCCCGAAGATGTCATCATCGGCGGCGATGTCGTGGACACCAACACCATCGGCGTGTACACCATCACCTACGATGTCACTGACGGCTTCTGGGATGCGGAACAGAAGACGCGTACCGTGTATGTGGGCGACGTCGTCAGATACACGCAGCAGCCCCAGAGCGCGAAACTCTACACCACCTCGCCGCCCTATGACGTGACCGCCGGGTATGAACGCGGCGTGGCCATCACCGGTTACCAGTGGTATCGGGACATGGTCGGCCTCGGCACTGTGGAAGATACCACTGTCCCGAACAACGTCGCCATCAGTGTGGATCCCGCGACCCACGCCCAGGGTATCACCGCGTACAACCTGCGCGTGTACGATGATATCTTCGGGGACATCGTGGCCTATGAATCCAATACGGCGGCCATTGAAGTGCGGCCACCCCTGTCCGCTCTCGGCCTCGATGATGTCACCCTGGTCGAAGGCGATGCCTACGACATGAGTGTCTCCGCATCGGGCGGCTTCGGCAATCGCACCTACCAGTGGTACCGCATTGATCCGGATACGCTGGCCTTGATACCGCTCGCGGACGGCGGCTATCCCAATTCCGCCGTGGGGCCCGGCTTCTACGCGGGCACCGAAACCGCCACCCTGAAGTTCACCCCCTATACGGAGGCTATGGCCGGACAATACCAGGTCGAAATCATGGACGCCGTCGTTGAAGACGCGAACGGCACCCAGGGCGGCCTTGTGGTCGTAGGCCCCGTCACCGTGACGAACGGTATCAGCATCCCCGTTGCGGGCGCGCTTACCCTGGGCGTGCTGGCCTTGTCCATCGCACTGGGCGGCGCCACCGCCCTACGAAAACGCAAGTAAACGAAGGGCCTAATGGCCCCCTCAAACACAACAAGCGCCGCCGGCTCCACGGAGCCGGCGGCTTTGTTGTAGGGTATAGGGTATAGGGTTTAGTGCGAGCGGGGTTCGTCTCAGGGTAAGGTACTTGCCTATTGCGCACTATAGGTCCCATAAGTCCTATAGGTCCTATAGGTCTTATAAAAGTCTTGCCCCCCTGTCCCCTACACCCTATACCCTACAATTCCTCCAGCGCCTTCTTCGCCATTTGGTGTGTGGGCTGCACTTCCAGCGCCCGCTCAAAGTAGTCCCGCGCCTCGTCCTTCCGTCC
>JAAYBJ010000272.1 GCA_012730105.1 Candidatus Hydrogenedentota bacterium | reverse complement strand
GAGTGCGCAAGCCATGCTTGCGCTTTCGCTTTCTTGCTGATTTACAACAAAACGCAGGTTATAAAGACTCAATTTTACAGCCCATGCAAAAGCGAAAGTAAAAGCGCAAGCATGGCTTGCGCACTCCAAAAGGTGCAAACATTGGGTTGCAAGCATAGTCCGTGTTGGTTCCTACCCATTCCGACGGGTCGAAAAGTATTCCGCCACCGGCGATCCCTTGATGATATTAACTGAAACCGTCCTGTGACCAGAATCACCCTGAAAGTGTATACTGTTTCCGTTGTTTGCTTTGTCTTTCCTGTCTATGTAGATGGAATCCTTGGAGCGACAAGACGTGTATAGTCGATGGCAGTTTATGGTAGTTATTCTTCTGTTCTGCGGCGGCCTTCCGGCGGAAATGACGGAGGAGCAGCAAGTACGGCTGTTGCAGGCGCTTTCCGGCATGAGTGCCGCGCCGCTGGCGGCCGAATCGCGGGAGGTATGCGAGCATGTCGCCCGGGAAGACCTGGACCTGGAAGCAAGGACCGCCTTCCTGGACCGCTTTTATCAGGACCATGTATTTACGGAACACTTGGGGTACAACCTGGAAAACCATATCTTGTACTCCACAGCGGACCAGGGGAAAATGGCCCGTTTCGCGGGTTCCGTCGCGGCGGCCGCCCTAAGAAATTTATGGGAATCCGCCGCCTTAGCCGGTGTCAAACCCAATGGGGCGCTGCCCTTTCTTGAATCGGTCTTCAACAAAGGGACTGTTTCCATCCGAGACGCCGTTACTTCGGGCATACAAGATGTACTGGGCGCGCATCCGCTGGAGCTCGCGTCCTTTTTAACGCCTGCGGCACCGCATCCCCTCGAGGCCACGCTTGAAGCCATGCAAAGCTGCATTACCCTCGGCGTGTACGCCACAAAGAAAGAATACGCCGCCTGGTTCAAACTTCCCGATACCACGGCGACATTCTTTGACCGCACCCGGGTCTGGCTCTTTGATGGACAGACGCTGTCGTCGGAACATCGGGCAAGCCTGGAAAGCCTCTTCGCCGGCATCCCCGTATCGCTTCACGGTGTTATTGCGCTTCAGTTGCCGGAAAGCACCGGGTTCAGCGCGGAGAATACCACCTTGCGCGTACCGGGCATTTCCCTGGATGTTCCCCTGATCGCTATGGAAGTCCTGCGTGAGTTGCCGGTGTATGACGAGAATGCGCCCCTGACGGTCATCCCTGAGTTTACGGGCATTACGCTGGAACGCCTTTCCGCGGCGGTCCACACCCGACAGTTCGGACTCCGGCCTGATGTTTACCAGCGTATGCGGACCTTCTTCACGATCATGGAAGCGCGACCCGATCCCGCGCTTCTTTCAATCTTTCCGCCGGAAGTGTTCCGGCTCTCTCCCGAAGAGCGCATGGCCTATCTGGGGTATTTATGGCTGGCAAACAGCCGCAGATTGCTAGAAACGGCGATCACCCAGGTGGAGCAACAGCAGGCGCGCCCTCCTCTTTACGCCCTGTTACTTGAAGCCGATATCTGGTCGGAACTCAGCGATGCCACGCTGCTGTTCCGGACCAATCCCGCAGGCGTTCTCACTAATGAAAAAGCAGCGCTGCGCAGAGGCGGCGCGTCAGGCGCCCTGCATGTCAACGGGATCGCGTTTTCGGGCAGAATATGGCAGTATGAAATGGGGGATCTGGCAGGAATGCCGGTGGTAAGATAGGCGGGCGGGAGGGTACTTCAGGGGTTACCCCTCTTGGCCATAATAGGCTTGGCTGCCGTGTTTCCGCTGGAAATGCTTCGCCAGCAGATAGGCTTCCAGGGGCGGGGCGTCGGGTTCAAGAGAAAAGGTATGAAAGGCCATCCGGGCCAGTTCCTCCAGCACCCCGGCGTTTTCGACGGCCTGTTCCACCGTGGCGCCCCAGACGAAGGGGCCGTGACCGGCAACCAGGGCCGCGGGACGGCGCAGGGGGGATCCGCCGGACAGGGCCTTTACAATACATGATCCGGTGTTGCCCTCGTAATCCTCCGCCACCTCGTCCCGCGAGGGAGGGGACACCAAGGGCACGCTTCCCTCGAAGTAGTCCGCGTGGGTGGTACCCAGGCAGGGGAGTTCCCTGCGCGCCTGGGCGAAGCAGGTCGCGTAATGGGAGTGGGTATGCACAATGCCGCCGATCTCCGGGAACGCCCGATAGAGGGCCAGGTGCGAGGCCAGGTCCACCGAAGGGCGCAATGAACCCTCGACAGGAATTCCCTCGAGATCAGTAATGACCATATCCTCCGGGGTCATCCTGTCATAGGCAATGCCGCTGGGTTTGATGCATACCCATTTGCGGTCCGGATCCACGGCGCTCGCATTGCCCCAGGTCTGGAAAACCAATCCGGTGCGTTTCAGCGCCAGGTTCGCCTCGCACACATGCCTACGCAGTTCATCAAGCATCATAGTCCATCCTCATCCAGCGATTCTTTGTAAAAGACGCCAGCGCCCTGGGGCTTCGGGTTCCGCGCCTTGCTGCTTTACCGTTCATCCTCAAAGGCCCGTATTCGCTCCACAATGTCCTCCACGTCCGTCAAGGTCATCAGGTCCCGGCGCAATTGGGCGACATAGGCCGCACCCTTCAGGTACCCCCCGTAGTGGCGGCGGAAGGAATAAATTCCCCGGGGCGTTCCGCGAAAGGCCACGTGAGCGTACAGGTGGGCGATACACATTTCCTTGCGTTCATCCAGCGATGGCTCCGGCAATAGCTCGCCGTAGTCCATGTAATGCCGCATGGCCCGAAAGACCCAAGGCTGTTCCATGGCCGCGCGGCCTATCATAACACCGTCACAACCGAGATTAAAACAGATTTCCGCATCCTGGGGCGTACAAATATCACCATTGGCGATCAGAGGAAGAGAGGGCGCCGCCTCCTTGATTCGCGGCAGCCAGGTCCAATCGGCCTTGCCGGAATAGCCCTGGGCTCGGGTCCTGCAGTGAACGGTAAGCGACTGAATCCCCATGTCGGCAAGCATGGGCGCCAGTTCCAGGATGACGATACTGCCGTCGTCCCAGCCGAGGCGCGTTTTCACGGTTACAGGCAGGCTGGTTCCACGCTGCACCGCCGCCACCGCGCCCCGCAAGCGGTTCAGGTCGCGCAACAGGCCTGCGCCGTCGCCCCGGCCCGCGATTTTCCTTACCCAGCATCCGCAGTTGACGTCAATGAAATCCGGCGCGCCGGCAGCCTCCGCCAGCGCCGCCGCCCGCTCCATGGAATCAGGGTTGCTGCCGTATAGCTGGATGCCGATGGGCCGTTCGTATTCGGTAATATCAAACTTGGCGATTTCGGATTTGACGTTTCGAATCGCCGCCTCACAACTGACGAATTCCGTATACAGCACATCCGCGCCGTAGTCTTTGCACAAACGGCGGAAGGGGGGATCGCTGACATCTTCCATGGGGGCCAAGCACAGGGGGCGCGCTATGTCGATCTTTCCAAAAAGCATGTATCCATTCTCATTTCACAACACGCGTAATCAGCGCGGTATTATTGGTCGCCCCCAAGAATTTCTCTGTAGATCGCGAGGATGGACTCCGCATAGTAATCCAGACTGTAAAGGGAGCGGGCGGTCTCGCCCGCCGCGCGACCGTAGGCAAGACGGCGTTCGGGGTCATCATGAAGCAGGCGCATGGCGGCCAGCAGTCTTTCAGGGCTTCCGTCGGTAACCAGCCCGTGGCGTTCATGGGCAACGATTTCCGGAAGCATGCCCCGTTCGGAAGTGATCATGGGCTTGCCCATGGCCATAATTTCCCGGACAGCGCGGCAGGTGCCGTCCGTGCCCGGCGTAAGGAACATCCCGGCATCCAGGGCGGCCAGCATGCCCACGTATTCATCCTTGTCCAGATATCCGGTAAAACACACTCGTCCTTCCAGCCCCAGCTCCCGTACCGGATTAAAAGCAAGTTGTTCCTGCCGCGTGCCCCGTCCGATCACCACGAGCATGGCCTCCGGCACCTCCGCCGCGAACTGCGAGAATGCGGCAAAAAGGTCTTCATAATGGCGATGGGCCTGTATGCGCGCCACAATACCGAGGATGAAGGCCCCGGTATCCAGCCCCAGTTTCGCGCGCATATCGGGGAGGGCACGGCCGGGATCAAAACGGCCGACGTCTATGGCGGTGTTGGCCACGAAGAACCTGCCGGAATCGGCGCCAAAATGCTCCCTGTCCGCCTGGAGCGCCGCACGTGACGGTTCGATGACCGCGCGGCAGTGGTTTACAAAGCCGCGGTGCCGCCCGGTAAGGGGAAACCCCGTCCCCTCATAGCTGGACCGCACCACGGGCAGATCAAGGCCTGCGGCGGCGCGCAGGGCGATTCCCGTGTCATTGTCCAAATGGCAATGAATCAGGTCATATGCCGTTTTCTCAAGGTGCCGCCGCAGCGCCCGGACATCCAGCCAGTTCAACAGGGGGCGGCGGTGCTTGGACAGGGACAGAAACGTAAACGGTTCCAGGCCGTATCCCCGCGCCTCCGTCTGCACCTTGTTGAAGCCGGAACCCGCCCTGGGCGCGCAGGCGAAATTCACCTGAAGGCCCCGTTCATGGAGGGCGCGGCACAGATTCACCGCAGGCTCCGCAGGCCCCGTCCATTTGCTGTTGCTGAACAGGTGCAACACCCGTATGGGGGAGGGGGCCATGGTTATCTCGGCCCTTTCCGGGGACGCCTGCTCATGAGTTGGCGGCTACTTTCTCGGCTTCTTCCAGGCGGACGCCGACCAGCTGCGACACCCCGGCCTCCTGCTGGGTAACGCCGAAAATGGCGTTCGCCCGCGCCATGGTCTGCTTGTTGTGGGTAATCATGATGAATTGGCTTTTCCCGGTAAACTCATCCACCATGGTCAGGAAACGGCCGATATTCGCGTCATCCAGCGGCGCGTCCACCTCGTCCAGCACGCAGAAAGGACTGGGTTTCGCCACAAAAATACTGAACAGCAGGGCGATGGCGGTCATGGCCTGTTCGCCGCCGGACAGCAGTTTGATGGTCTGCGGCTTTTTTCCGGGAGGCCGGGCTTCGATTTCGACACCGCACTCCAGCGGATTCGACTCGTCCAACAGGAAGAGGCGCGCCTGGCCGCCGTTGAAAAGGCGTCGGAAATGGTTCTTGAAATTTTCTGAAATGGATTCAAAGGTGGCCAGAAACATGTCCTCGGTCGTGGCGTCAATTTTTTTGACAACGCCCAGAAGGGTGTCCCGGGCCTTCACCAAGTCATCATTTTGGGCCTTGAGAAACTTGGCGCGCTTTTCCAGGGCGTCGTATTCCTCAATGGCGCCAAGATTCACGCTGCCGAGGCGCTGCAGTGTCTGACGCTTTTCCTCGACCAGTTTGTCGCGCTCGTCCTCATCGTATTCATCCGAACCGACTTCCTCCTCCGTAAGCGAAGCCAGCGCCAGGCCGTACTCGGCGGCTATGCGCTCCTGGAAGAACTGCATCCGGTCTTCCTTTTGCGAGCATTCCAGTTCGAGCTTATGTACTTCACGCTGCGCCGCGTCCGCCTTTATGCGGCTTTCCTTGAGCTGATGGGTGAGCTTATCACCAGACTCGGCCAGGAAATGCTGTTCGCGTTGGGTTTCGAGCACTTCCCCGTGCATTTTGTCCCGCGACCGGGACAATTCCGCGGACTGGGCCAGCACCTCCTTGATCTGTTCTTCAAAAGCCTGTGCGCGCTTTTCCATTTCTTCCGCGAGCGCCTGTTGTTTCCGCGCCTGTTCCTGCATGTCCCGGCTGCCCCGGCGCGATCGCTCACAATCACGCTTGAGTTCTTCCAGGGCCCTCAGGGCCCCGTTTTCCCGCACGCGCTGATCGGCTACGGCGGCGTTAAGCCGGTTCAGTTCCTCACGCTGCTGGACTGCCTCCTTTTGCGCTTCTTCCAGCCTGCTTCGCAGACTCTCGTCATCCGTTTCCATGCCGCCGATACGCGAGCGCGCATCTTCAAGCCGGGTTTCCAACGACTGTTTCTGTTGCTCCAGGGCGGCGCGGGTTTGGTCGGCCTGTTCCAGAGCGGCGCGATGGCTTTCCGCTTCCGCAGTGCGGCGGGCGAGGGCCACACCGGTATCCCCCAATTGTTTGCGCAATTGGTGTTCTTCCGCCTCAAAGGCTCTGATGGCCTGCCCGAGTTGGGCCGCGCCTTCCGACAGGTCCTGCGCCCGATCCGTCATATCAGCGATGGTCTGCTTGGTCCGCTTGACTTTTCCCTCAAGGTCTTCAATTTCCGTATTGCGTCCCAGCAGTCCCCGGCTTTCCCGCTGGGTGCGCCCACCGGTGACGGCGCCGGCGGGGGTGACAACTTCGCCGTCGAGCGTGACCAGGCGGGGAAAACGGCTTTCCTGCCGGGCAATGCGAATGGCATCGTCGATGGTTTCCACGATGAGCGTGTTATACAGCAGGTACTGCACAGCAGGCAGCAGCCGGGCTTCGCACTGCACGTAATCGACCGCCAGCCCGACAATGCCCTGGCGACCGCGCAAATTCTTTTCGTCCTCGGGGTGGCCGGGCCTGATGGTGTCCAAGGGGAGGAAAGTGACCCGTCCGGCACGGTTCTCCTTCAAAAACGTGATGGCCGCTTTCGCGGCGTCCGCCGTGTCCACGATGACATTGTTGATATTGCCGCCCAGGGCGGCCTCAATGGCATATTCATACTGCTTTTCCGTAGAAATGACATCGCCCACCGGCCCGATGATGCCCTGCATGCCCGGGAAATTCTTTTGCCGGGCCATCATGACGGCGCGCACGCCGATGGCAAAGCCCTCGTAACTGTCGCGTAATTCCACCAGCGAGGCGAGGCGCGCCTCCAGGCTGCTTCTGCTTTCCCGAAGTTCCTGCCATTTCGTGTTCAGCGCGACGATTTCCTCTTCCACGCGCTTGCGGTCCTGCTGTGACTGCTCCCGCTGCCGCACCGTTTCGGTCAGTTTTCCCTGCACCTGCTGTTCTTCGCCGCGCAGTTGCGCAAGCAGGCCGCCGGTCTCCTTCATCCTTACATCCAGCGCTTCCTGCTGTCCGGTGACCACGCTGAGTTGTGACTCGATATTGGCGATGGTTACGCCCACCGTTTCCAGCTCGGTTTGCGCCCGGTTGCGGGTGTTGACCGATTCCAGGGTCATGCTCCGCAATTCTTCAATCAACCTGTCCTTTTCGGACAGTTGCGCCCGCACCTCATCGGCCTGCCGCTGCAGGTCGGCAAGGGCTTCGCGAATCTTCTCGGCTTCCTTTTCAGACTCGGTCAGCTGCCCGGCGGAAGCGCCGGATTCACTGTCCATCGCGGCCGATTCTTCTTCCAGGCGCGCCTTTTCAGCCGCGGCTTCCGCGGCACGTTGGCGGGCGAACTCGATTTCCTTTTTGAACAGGCTTACCTGTCCTTCCAGCCGCTCCATTTCCGTGTCCGCGGCATGTTCCCGTTCGCGACGCTCCGCCAGCAGGCGGTCCGCCTCTACGCGCTTGAGGTTTACGGACTCCATTTCCGCTTCCTGACGCGAGGTTTTGACGGCCAGTTCCTGATATTGGTCCGTAGACTGGACAAGCCGTTCGCGCAGGTCGGCCACCTGCCCGCTCAATTCATTGTACTTGAGCCATGCGTTCCGTATTTCCAGGGCGCGCAGTTCTGTTGTCAGTTCCCGGTGACGGATAGCCGCGTTGACCTGCCGTTTTAACGACCGCATTTGCCGGTCCACTTCGGCAATAATGTCATTCAGCCGCAGCATGTTCTGTTCGGCCGATTCCAGTTTCCGCATGGCCATGCGCTTGCGGCTCTTGTATTTGATGATGCCCGCCGCCTCCTCCAACAAGTATCGCCTGTCCTCCGGTTTTGTGCTCAAGACAAGGTCTATTTTGCCCTGGCCGATGAGGGAATAGGCGTTGGTCCCGATACCGGTGTCCATGAACAGTTCCTGGATGTCGCGCAGGCGGCACGAGGTCTTGTTGAGCAGGTATTCGCTTTCCCCGGAACGGTATACGCGGCGGGTGACTTCCACTTCATTGTAGTCCACGGGCAGCTGCCCGTCGGCATTGTCAAAGGTCAGCGCGACTTCCGCCATGCCTGTGGCGGGACGGCCTCCGCTGCCGTTAAAAATGACATCCTGCATGTGGGAGCCGCGCAATTCCTTGGCGCTTTGTTCACCCAGGCCCCAACGGAGCGCATCCAGAATGTTGCTCTTGCCGCAACCGTTCGGACCGACAATGGCGGTAATCCCCAAATCAAGATTAATGACCGTCGGATCGGCGAAGGACTTAAAACCGTGCATGGAAATTCTTTTAAAGTACATTCAATATACCTGTCTAACCCGGCATGGCCGGTATAAGGGCTGCAGCAGCATCACCGCATACGAAACAACAAGCATTTTCAGTTTCACGCGGTCATTATTCATTATCGTTCCACTCCCGCCTGCCTGCGACACGAAAGGTGCGCTGAGGAGAACATCCGGACTCGTTCCGTATCAGCCTGTTTCCTGAGCGTTAATCTCCGCGACTTCCCGGATGCGCTCAATGGCGTCCGACCTGCCTGTATTCCGGTTCGTGCGAATAAGCACGGCATTGAACTGCACAGGACCGTCCGCCACCTCCCACTTGCGGGGGAGACCGGTGATCAGTTTGTCGATAACCAGATCCTTTTTTACGCCCAGAATGCTGTTATAAGGCCCGCACATGCCGACATCAGTGATAAAGGCGGTCTTGCCCGGCAAAAGCCGTTCATCGGCCGTCTGCACATGAGTGTGCGTACCCACGACAGCTGTGCACCGTCCGTCCAGGCGCCACGCCATGGCCGCCTTTTCGGAGGTCGCCTCGGCGTGTATGTCCACGATCACCGCGCATACGGAATCGGGCAACGCGGCGAGTTCGCGTTCTACCGCGACAAAAGGGCAATCCACCGGCTCCATATAGACTCTTCCAATCAGGCTGATCAGGGCGACCTGCCTGCCGTCGGGGAGACCATACAGGGCGCGGCCGCGGCCCGGGGCCGACTTGGAGTAATTGGCCGGACGCGCCACATCCTGAAGGGAGTCAATGCCGTCCACCATTTCCTGTTTGCGCCAGGTATGATTGCCCATCGCAAACAGGTGGACGCCATACTGACGAAGCTCCGCCACCAGGGCGGGGGTAGCACCAATGCCGTGGGCAATATTTTCCGCATTCGCCATGACCAAGTCAACCCGCCGCGACTTGACGATTCCGGGCAAAAAATGTCGAACGGCCAGTCGCCCTGGACGCCCCACGATGTCACCGATATATAAAATATTCATAATAATCTCAACATGTTACATACTAAGGCCCAACGCACTTTTATCTCCCCCGCAAGGCAAATTATACAGGGAGAATCCGACCTGTGATTCGCCTTCACGCCCGCTTCTGAATAGATTGATCCGGTAAATGCCACCACATCTCCGGATACGGGCATTGTATCGCAGAAATCCCCCTTAAAGCGAATATTACGAGCGAAGAACGGATAAAAATCGGGTGTCCATCCCGGGTTCAGCCCATACCCTGTAGCCAAATTCCGGCGCCCCTGAAATTCATACTGATTTTCTCGCGAATAAAAACAGTAACAGGCTCATGCTGATATAAAACGTGTATGCCATGAGCAATACCTTATGGGCCGGCTGGAGCGGGAGGGGGGTGCTCACCAGATATCCGGCGAGAATGATTAAAATGAGGGTGGTGGCAAGAAGGGAGGCAGGAATGATGGCGTTGCCATTTTTCCGTAGTTCCCGGTAAATCCACCAGGCAAAACCCAGTCCGGCAGGAAGCAGAAACACCAGACAAAGAGGCACGCCATTACACACGGTCCCCTCCAGCCCATGAATGTTTGAGAAACCGTTGCATGCCCCGGCAACGGTCACGACAGAGACCAGCCACAGGGGAAGCCCCCCGCCGAACAGCATTTCTTTGGAGGAGACGGCCGGTGAAGTGATACCAGGAAGCGGCCGGTTAAACAAGCGAAAGGCCAGTCCAAAGGCAAGCCCGCCGCCCAGGCCGATAGACATTTCCCAATTCTTCCACCAGTCAATCTGCAGGCCGGATTCATTCAAGGTATGCCAATAGCCGCCCACCGTGAAAGGAATCGCAAAGCCCAAGGCCAGGACAAGCATCATGCCCACTGCGCGCCAATCACGCCTCCACAGTTCAAAAGCCAGAAAACCAAGGAACAGGCCTGAATGAAGCGCAATAGTTTGCACGGAATGTAAAGCGCGGATACAGGTGCCGTTTTCCGTGACGGCATAAAGCCCTTCCTCATAAAAGGGAAGGAAACAGTCCGGAACAAGGCGGACGGTATATCCCGCCAACGCCGCCCCGGCAATACCTGCGGCAAGCCTGAAGACCCAGCCGGTAAGAGTTACGCGCCGTCAGGGCGCGCACCAGGCCATGAACGCGCCCGTAACACCGCCCCAGTGCAGGCCGCAGACAAAAAGCATGGCATAGCCTGTCCATGGGGCGATAGCGCGCACCCCTTCCGGATACTCCAAATAGAAGCGCCCCTGCAGCCAGGCGATATACACGCCATATCCGCTGAGGCCGCCAAAGGCGATGCCGAAGGTGATGGCGGCGAGCATCCTGGGCGATGCATAGAGGCGTCCGTGCCCCTGACCCTCCAAGTTGGCAAAGCCATACCACAGCACCGCCCAACCCATTCCAGCCAGGGCGCCTCCGGAAGAGCCGCCATACCCCGAGGTTCCACGGATAGCCCAGAAAAAAGCGCCCATAGGTCCCATGATTATGGCGACAAACAGATCGTATCTTGCTGCCGGAATCTCTCCGGACGAAGATTGCTTGCTTGAAAGTGCCTGTTGCATACGAATGCGGAATCTCCCTGCAGTTTAGCTAGAGCCCGCGTCAATGTGCATTTTGCGTGCCTGCTTTTGCGCGATAGAATTTTTAAAAGAGCATAGGCATCCCTGTTTTCTCAAAAACACAAAACAAGGATCCTCTAATTGGATAACGCATTCGCTATATACGCAAATCGAACCCCGAAAAACAAAAAGACGTACCTTTATGCTATCGCTTCCAACGGAACTTTAGCAAGAATTACTTCCTGTTTTGGCAGCAAAATATCCGAACACGAAGCCGCAAGTGAACGCGGCAAGATTGTTTATTCAAAGGGGAACGACCACCTTATTGATGTCGTCCGCCGTGCCCTGCTAATCCGGGAAGAACAATGCCTCGACAAGGGTGCCGATGAGGTGGTCTCGCTCAAGCCTGTACTCACGGACCCTGTGTTCCTTTGATTTAGGTCGTCTGCCGCCATCCTTGGTCCGGTGTCCATATCATCGAGGATGGCGTGGTGGCGGAAATCTCAACCACAGCCGGCATGATAAACCCGCGAATTGCCGCCAGGACTTCCGCCAGGTTGGGCAGGGAGTCCTGCTTCCGCTGCCTCCGGACAAAGCCTTGCCACTGACGCTGTTTCGACTCGTTTGAGGCGAACTCAGTACTGAGGCCGATCGGCTCTGTTTCGGGCAAGGCGGTCTGTCTCTTGGCGAAGGTCTGCCGGATCGCCTCCCGCAACACCGTTTCCTCAATGGTGAAGTTTCGGCTCAGCATCCAAATGTCGAAGTAATCCTTCATACGACTGTTGGCCATGCCGAGAAGGACCATCGCATTGAACTTCTCAGCGATAACGGTTTCCGGGGAATACAACCGGATGACGGGACCATGCTCCGCGAGCAGGGCCGGGAACTCGGAAGGCTGGGGCTCGGGTACGATCTGGTCACCGAAACCCACATCCACCTGAAGTCGTATGAGCATCGTGCCGAGTGCTACCCGAATCACCACCCTTATACCGTCATAGACCGATTCTTCTCGAATCGGCATGACCGTTACGCTTTCAGGGTCGAATGTGAGTCCATCGTCCACGATCTCGACCCCGCAAATCTGCCGGAAGGCTTGAGACAGGTTTTCCAGGTCAGGGCTTCCGAATCCCAAGAGGTCAAGGTCCATCGTCGTGCGTTTATCATCGAGGTTCCAGGGAATGTACAGCATCGCGCCCTTGAGGATGAAGCGATCTCGATGCGCACTCTCGACCAATCGAGCGAGAAAGCGTTCTACAGCATAGCGAATGGTCAATGCCTGGAAATCTCTGCCGGTCGATCTCGCCAGATTCAAAAGCCGGGCTCGAACCGACGCGCCCATGTCTTTCACGGGTTCCCTCATTGAACAAGCATCTCCACATAGGGTTGTATGATGCTTTGAACACGACAAACCCGGGCCGCCTTCCAGAGTTCATCCATCGTGAAGCGCTTCGCCCGCCATCCCTCGTGCAGGGCTTCCGTGGCAACGTCCAGGCCGATCTTGTTCCGGTACTTGAAGCAGTCGGCAACGGTCTTGGCCGGCGAGTAGATGCTCACTTCCATGCCTTCAATAGGATGCTTTTCGACACCATGCGAAAATGCCGCTCCCGTGCAATAGACAAAGCGAATGGGGATTTCCCGGTTTGGCGTTACTTTTCGATCCGGTCGCATCATCCAGGTCTCGTAAGGCATCTGGGTTCCGATCCCATGAAAGAAAAGGGCGGAGGTCAGACAAATCACCCCGCCGGGATATCGCTTGGTTGCCTCGACAAAAGAGTGATTCGTGCCGACCTCCGCATCGTGAAGCGCATAGAGTCCCCTTCCGATCCGCACGATCTCCCCTTCCGCCGTCATTCGGCGGAGTGTCGACCTCGGATCGGTTGCGTCTTGTATATCGCTGGCGCGGAACACGGATTGATTCTGTGCGGCTTCCAGTACTTTTTCTCGGGTCGTCTTCATTCTTTCGGCTCAATTGTAAGAATACTGCATTCAATATTCTCTATATTGAGCCACACTCGGGGCGCGCTTGTCAAGCCTGTTGGCCGATTCTCAGACCGCAACATGTTAATTCAATCCATTTCCGGCTACGAGATTTGATTCCCGCCATCACGTACCGCTTGTAAGCAGGGCGGCTTGGCACCTGCTCAAGATGGGTGGCTCATTCGGCCAGAAAACGGTCATGCCCGGCCCGTGCATGCCCGAACAAGTCGGGGACATGGCCACTGTGATGACGGGAAGACATGGAAAGACATAGATATTGTGAAGCACCGCCTGCTTCACGTATTATTATGGACAATGGCCTGTCGCCAGCGACAGGTTGGAGGTTCCGGGGTTGACCTTGACAAACGCACATTGGTCCTTCTATCCGGGCAGGCTTCCTGCCTATCCTGAAGTTACCCCGATCTCACAGAATAACACACGAGGCATATTCGTATAGGAAGCGTAATGTGCCTGCCACAGTAACCTCAAGGGAGAGTTGACGCATGTTCGAGAAAATTGAAATGGCGCCGCCCGATGCTATTCTGGGACTGACGGATGCCTTTAAGAAAGAAAGCAATCCCAACAAGATCAATCTCGGGGTGGGCATATACAAGGATGAGAAAGGGGGCACCCCTACTCTGGAATCCGTAAAACGAGCGGAAAAACGGTTGCTGGAAGCGAGTGCGCCCAAAACGTACCTGCCCATTCCGGGCGCCCCGGAATTCGGGGCGGCGGTGCGCGAACTTGTTTTTTCCAGGGAACATCCCGTATCTGCACAGAACCGCGCCTGCACCGCACACACCCCCGGCGGTACGGGGGCGCTTCGTGTCGCGGCTGATTTTCTTAAGCGTTGCACCGGCGCACGGTCCGTCTGGATGAGCGATCCCACCTGGGCCAACCATCCCGCTATTTTTGAGGCTGCGGGCCATCCCATAAAAACCTACCCGTACTACGATTCACAAACCAAGGGCATTGATTTCGCCGCCATGCGAAGCGCTTTGGCAAACGCGGACAAGGGCGATGTTGTCCTGCTGCACGCCTGCTGCCACAATCCGAGCGGCGTGGATCTGACGCTGGATCAGTGGCGGGACCTGGCCGTTATCATCAAAGACCTTGATCTCATGCCGGTGGTCGACTTTGCCTATCAGGGTTTCGGTGAGGGTCTCGAAGAGGATGCCGCGGGCGTGCGCCTCCTGTGCGAATCCGTGAACGAAGCCCTGGTCTGCAGTTCCTTTTCCAAAAACTTCGGCCTGTACCAGGACCGCTGCGGCGCATTGACGCTAGTGGCCGGCACGGCGGAAAACGCCGCCTGCGCATTCAGCCAGGTGGAAAAGGCCATCCGCGCCAATTACTCCAACCCGCCCGCCCACGGCGGTCAGATCGTGACCACCATCATGGGCGATCCTGAACTGCACTCCCTTTGGGAAAGCGAGGTTACAGCCATGCGAAACCGGATCAACGGCATGCGTGTCTTATTCGTAGACACCCTGAAGGAGATCGGCGTCGCCCAGGATTTCTCCTTTATCAAACGACAACGGGGCATGTTCTCCTTCTCAGGGCTTACGCGTGACCAGGTCTCGGAACTGCGCTCAAAACACGCCATCTATATCGTGGGATCCGGGCGGATCAATGTAGCCGGAATGACCCCGGAAAATATCAGGCCGTTGTGCCTCGCCATTGCCGACGTTCTCCAACCGGGGAAGGCATAAGATTTATTTTGCGGCAGGCGCCTGTAAGGGCTCATGCCGACTTACCATGCGTAAACATGGGGAAGCATTGTGCAGGATGTTTTTTCGAACATACTATTTGGAATGTTTCTCTGCGGCATAGCCGTGCTTGCCGTAAGCCTTTTCTTTTACTATCAATTCCTGAAGAAACGCGCCTTCCTGGAAACAGCGCGCAAACTGAAGTTCCGTTACTATTATCGCAGTTATGCCATTCCTCGGCGATTTGCATTCCTGGGAGAACAGCGTCGCGGCCGCGGCCGACACGCACTCAATATCCTCCTGGGCCGGCACGCCGACACCGAAACGGTGCTGTTTGATTACTGTTACAGCACGGGACTTGGCGCTGAAAAGAAATGGCACTACGGAAGTTTTGCCGTCATGCACCACGGGCGCAACTGCCCGCCGTTGCGTGTATATCCCAAAAGCATGCTGTCCGAACTGGGCGACATTATCGGCTATGAAGAAGTGTATGTCGACCACAACGCCCTGTCGGAAAAATTTTCCGTCTTTGCCGCGAACGATTTATTTGCCCATTCCATCATTGCGGGCCCCCTTGCTGAATACCTGCTTCGCCACCCTGAACTGTCCGTTGAAATTGACCCGATATGGCTTGCCGTCGGTTCACAAGAAACACTTATTCCCGAAGACATCCCCCGCAGGCTCAATCAGCTTGAAAAAATCCGGAAAGCCCTGCCCTTCTGACTGGAAAGTCTGTCCGTTCATTGGCGCTGTTCGGCGTAGACGGCCGCCTCGCGCATGAGATGCAACGCGCCGATGATATTCTCCGTGTCCTCGTAACCGTAGGAGAGGCGCAGCTGGCAACGCCCTTCCTCCGCCATCGGGCCTGACGCATGGACGCAAAACTCACCGGGGATATACACCACCCTGGGAAGGCCGTGGCCGGGCGGTCCATCAATCGCCGGTTCTCCGGTTTTCCGGGCGAGGAACTGAAAGAACGGCGAACTGCGGTCGGTCCGAATGCCGCGCAGCGTAAGATAGAAATAGAAACCGCCCCTGCCGCCGCGCACCTCTTCGAGCCAGGGGCCCAGTATCTCACGAAGGGCCACGCCGATCCGCGCGGCCTTTTCACGATAACCGCCCTTGACCCGTTCGAGTTGTTCCGATATGTGCGTCTCCAGCATGTACGCCGCCATTTCCTGATTTGTCAGGGGGGCGCTAAAACCCACATCACTGTTTTTTTGGGCAACCGCATCCATTAAGGGGCCGGGAGAACCCAGCACAAAACCGATGCGCAGCGCCGGGGCTAGCACCTTGGACAAGGTGCCTATTTCGTAGGCCAGACCTTCGCGATCCATCAGCAACGCGGACTGCGGTTTCTCGGCCGCCGGATCGTGGATAAGCCATTCGTACGCCTGGTCAAAAAAGATGGGGACCGGATGTCCGGCGCGGGCGGACCAGCGTGAAGCCGCCTCTACGAGCCCGCGTTTCCGATCGTTTGCGAGAATTACACCGCTGGGATTGTTTACGGTGACCACGTAAAAAAAAGCAAGGTTTTTAATGTCATCGCCCAACTCGTCCAGCCGCGCCTCAACTGCTTCCGGGGAAAGGCCATGCTCGTCTTCAGGCACCGTTACTACCCGGAATCCCTTGCGTTCAAGATAGTCGCAGTAAATATAGTACATGGGATCCGCCGTAATGACGATTCCCGGCTGGAAGATATCCGCCAGCGCTTCCAGAATACTCGTGGCGCCGCTGGCCCCGATGACAATTTCTTTGCTGTTAAGGATATCCTCCGTGATGTCCCCAAAATTGTGTCGCAGATAAAAGCGTTTCAACGCCGCGATAAGATTGGGAGAGCCATGGGGGCCGCCATAGTTGAAGGCCTGACGATACATCGCGGGATGGGCGGACACTTCGCGCATGGCCTCAAGTAACCACGCGACCGGAATCGTCTTTTCATTGACATAGCCCACGCCGAGGTTGATGTCCACGCCGTCCCGGAAGTCCCGGGCGAAGGCATCCATCATTTGGTTCACCGGGGCGGGTGAGACGGCGGAAAGCCCATATGGGGAGAATCGGTAGTTCATGACACGTTTTTGCGGTTATTCATGAGTAAGATGCACGCATTCATTCTATACTTCAAGCCAGCCAATGTGCAATGGACACAACGGCCGGAGCGGACACAGCGGACAGGGCGGACAAAGAAGGTGCGTAAACGTTGTCGTTGCACGAAGAGCCTCATTCAATCCTCCGTGGCGTTCCCGTCATCCATGCAACAATACGCGCCTGCGCCGACGGAAACCGCCGGGCAGGCGCCAAAAGAAAGGAATGGAAAAGACG
>JAAYBJ010000271.1 GCA_012730105.1 Candidatus Hydrogenedentota bacterium | reverse complement strand
TCGCGCCGCTGGCCGCTTTGCAGAAAGAACATGTCCTGCGGCATCTCAATCGAAGCCAGTTTCTGGTCGATCTCCTGCGACACGGCGCCCAGGTCGCGCCCTTCCACGTTCGCGGAAACCAACACGGTGCGGCGCTGTCCGACCCGCCGGATTTCGCTCGGGCCTTCTTCAATCCGGAGGGCGGCCACGTCACGAAGGGGGATCGGCGTCGGCCCGTCCACCACGGAAAGGTTCTGGAGGTCATCCACGCCTCGCAGAATGCGCTGATCAGCCCGGACGCGAATATCGATTTTGTCGGCGCCCCGGCTGAACCGAGTCGCCACCTCGCCCTGGATTTCAGAGCGCAGGCGCTGTGCCACTTCGCCGGGCGACAATCCACGCTCCGCCAGCAGGTTCCGGTCCATCTCAATAATTAATTCCGGATAGCCCGCCTTGACGCTCAATTCCGCGTCCTTGACGCCCGGAATCGTGGACATTTCCGCCACGGCCGCCTGACCGAGCCGGCGCAGTTCCGGCAGCAGATCGCCGACCAACTGGGTTTCGATGGCGCTCCGGAAACTGAACAGGGTCGGTGTGGAAAAGGTAATGACCTCGTCCGCGGCCGCCGCAAGAATACGGGTCCGAAGATCGTCGATCACCGCATCCTGCCGCGCCACCAGTTCCTTCGGGTCGCGCAGCAGCACGGTAAATTCCGCAACGTTTTCGCCCCGGTCGCTGCCCGTGCTTTCCTGTTCCTGTCCGATTTCAACCGTCACCGAGTCCACCTCCGGCACGGCGCGGATAATTTCCTCAAAACGGCGCGCCTTCGCCTCGGTCTCTTCAAGCCTCGCTCCGGCCCGGATCTCCATCCGCAGTCCGAACTCGCCCTGCCGCATCGGCGGCATCAGCTCCCGGCCGAGATCGACCGCGAGGTAGCCCGCATGCACCAGGATCATGGCGACTGCGGCAATAAACAAGATGCTGAATCGCAGGCTGGCGCGAAGTACCACCCCGTAACCACGCCTGAACGCCTCAAAAGCCATGGAAAATCCATGGAGCGGCACATAGAACAGGGTGTTCAGTACCGTGCGAACGATTCGGAATATTCCGTAGAAAACGGCAAGCACAAGGAACAGGATCGTAACCAGGACGGAGGAGATAACGCCCAGCGCCAGCCGGCAGAAAAACAGCGCCAGCACTACGGGAAGAAGTATCAGGCAATAAGGCGCCTGGACAAGGCTTCTCCAGGAGGGGCGGGCCAGGGCTTCGGTCAAGGAGGCCCAGGTGGGTGACAAAAAAGAAGCGCCGGTCGTTTTAACGAACTGCAGGGCATATCCCGTGCCGATGGGCACAACCATGGCCACTGCCTGTCCCGGGCCATATCCCCTGTCATCCCGTCCTTCCCGATACGCCCGGAGCATCCAGATCACATAGCGGTTTCCGCGTAATTCTCCCGTCGTTCGCGATACCATCAGGGGGATAAGATACAAGGCGGTCAGCAGGGATGCCGACAGGGAAAAGGTCACGGTCATGGCGAGATCGCTGAATAACTGGCCGGCGATGCCTTCCACAAAAGCCACGGGCAGGAAAACGCAGATGGTGGTCAGCGTGGAGGCGATCACCGCGCCGTACACTTCCCGGGTCCCGCGGTCCGCCGCGCTGACGGGGTCGTCGCCTTCCTCGCGACAGCGGAAAACGCTTTCCAGCACCACGATGGAATTGTCCACCAGCATGCCCACGCCGAGGGCCAGGCCGCCCAGGGACATAATGTTCAGGGTAATGTCCCGGAAGAACATGGGCACGAAGGCGGTAATGACGGAAATGGGTATCGAAATGCCAATAATGACTGTGGAGCGCATTTCCTGCAGGAACAGGAAAAGCACCAGCAGCGCCAGTATGCCGCCCTGGATAATGGCGGACTGCACTTCCCTGATGGCGCCGCGGATAAAGCGCGACTGGTCGCTGATCATCGAAAGATTGGCATAGGGCGGCAGGCGGTCCAGGAAGGCGCCCGCTTTTTTGTCGGCTTCCGCATCTCCGAAGGCGCTTGATATGTCCGAGCCTTTCTCACGGCGTTCCTTCGCCTTTTTATAGGCGGCCATCATGCGTTCCTGGAAAGAAAACTCCTGCTCAAAGCCGAGCAGGCCGCGCACCTTGTTGCACACGGTAACGGTGTTCGCGTCGCCTTCCTTGAAAATATCAATGGCCACAGCTTCGCGGCCGTTAATGTGTACAATCGATTCACGTTCCTTGGTACCCAGGTAAACATCGGCGAGCTCGAAAAGCTGGCGCTGCACCCCGGTCGGCGTCACAATGATGCTGTTGGCGATATCGTTTACCGTTTTGAATTCGTTCAGGGTGCGGACCAGATATTCCGTTTCCCCCTCGCGCAGCCGGCCGCCGGACAGGTTGATGTTCTGTTGCGCCAGCGCGGTGATCACGTACTGCGGCGCAATACCCAGTGCCTTCAGCCGTTCCACGTCCAGAAGGACCTGGATTTCCTCTTCCTGCCCGCCCTTGACCTGCGCTTGCGCTATGCCGTCTTCCGCCTCCAGGTCCCCTTTCAGTTTGCGCTCGGCCGCCTCGCGGATGGTGGTCAGGGCGGCCCGCTCTTCGGGGGAGCCCGGTGCGTGCGATGGATCGGTGGACGTCACCGCGACGCGCATAACCGGATCCAGACCGGGATCATAACGCAGAATCACCGGTTTGCTGGTCACTTCACGGGGGGGATCGAACAAGTCCAGACGGTCCCGAACCTCCTGCTGGGCCATATTCATGTCGGCGTCCCAGGTGAATTCCAGGATGATTTCGGACAAACCCGGCGAGGAAACGCTGCTGATCTCCACCATGTTGCTCACAATGCTGAGCAGTTCCTCCAGCGGACGGGTCACCAGCATCTCCACGTCCTCCGGAGCGGCGCCCTCATATTCCGTGCGCACCGTCAGGCTGGGGTAGGAAATGTCCGGCATCAGGTTGATGGGAAGATTCTGATAGGAACGCCAGCCGAAGACGGCCAGTGTCAGAAACAACATGGCCGTGGAGACCGGACGGCGTATGGCGAACAGGCGTGAACGGGGCGCCTGCTGGACGGTTTCGTTCATTACATTCCTATCTTCACTCATGGGGCTGTTGTCTGTCCTTCATGCCGCGCTAATGTAGCATACGCCTCGAAGCGGGACAAAACAGCGGCACGGCCGTGAAGAGATATGCTCCCCGCAGGGTTTCACCCGCCCGGGCGGGCGCGCGGACAGGAACAGCGCCGCGGAACAGGAGAAACGCCTTGCCTATAAACTCATTCCCAAGTCCGATGAACCGCTGCTTTCGGTGCTCACAAGGGCATCCCGGTTCTTTTCCGCCTCCACAAGCGCTTCCTGGGGAGACATGGGGGACCGGAAACTCATTTCCTCTTCCAGGTTGGTAATCATCACATAGGCGTCTTCTTTCAGCGTATGCTGGCCCAACGTGACCACCATGGTGCCTTCCTCGGCGCCTTGCGTAACCTCGACCACTTCGCTCTGCTCGAGGCCCGTCTTGATTTCCACGCGGCGCGCCTGATACACGGGGCGGCCATTCAATCCAGTAAAACGTTCGAGGTCCACCGACCCGTCCTCCACCGGGTCCAGCAGGAAGATGTATTTGCGCCCCTCTTCCTCAATGATGGCGTCCCGGGGTATCAGCACCACATCCGGATGCACTTCCATCACCAGCCTGACCCGGGCAAAGGCCGAGTCCCTCAACAGGGCCTTGTCCTCCTCCGCGAAATCAAGCAACACGCGCACCGTGCCGCTCAGGGGGTCAATGCTGGGATTGATGCGGCTCACGCGCGTCACGAATACCCGGTCGGGAAAGGCGTCTATGCTGGCCTGCGCTTCCTGCCCAAGTTTCAACCGGGCAAGATCCTTTTCGGGTATGTTTACGGGAAGCGTATAGGATCCGGGGTCAACCATGGAAAAAAGAGGCATGCCCGGCGACACCACCATGCCCTCCTGGGCAAGACGATGCGTAATAATGCCGCTGATCGGCGCGTACACCGTCTGATTCCGGAGCTTCAGTTCAGCCACATCCAGGTTGGCAAGGGCCTGCTCGTAGGCAAATTTCATATTGTCGCGCTCGGCCGACGCGCCTATCCCCTCTTCATAACTTCTTTTGGCGATTTCATAGGCGGTCTTCTGCTGCTGCACCGCCACCTGCGCCTGGCGGATCTGCGCGTTGAACTCATCGCGTTCCAACTCCACCAGCACCTGGCCCGCCTCAACGGTGTCACCCACTTCAGCGTTCACACTCAGGCACTGACCGGCGCCTTTTGACAAGATTTCAACCCGGTTTTGCGCCTCGATACGCGATGTCGTTTCAAAAAAAGCGGAGATATCCCCCCGCTTCGGCGGAGCGGCCTGTACGGGCACCACAAACAGAGGCGCTTCCGCAAGCGCAACACTATCCTCAACGGTACCCTCCACGGGCGAATCACACCCTTGTAGAATTATGGTGAACGTTAACCCAAACAGCAGGAAAACGAAACACGGTAGTTTTTTCATAAATAATTGACCCATGATATCTTGCGTTTTTTTTCAGCGAAAACACTTCTATCGTACGCAATATTATACAACTAAACCACATAAAGCGTTCCAATTATTTCTGTCGCTTTAATTATAACATCGCCTTCTTCTTATTGCGAAAACCGGCATTGTTCATCCTTGCCTTTCTGTGGTAGAGTATCCAATACTTGGACTCCCATTTGGGCGACTCGGATTCATTTCTGATAAAAAAATATATTATATGAATTTTGAACAAGATACGCAGGGAACACCAATGAATTCAACGCCAACGGATACCGGATTGGAAGTGCGCAAACCCTGGTGGCGATCGATCGGACCGGCCCTGATCACGGCCTGTGTTGTCTTTGGACCCGGCAGTCTGGTCATCAGTGCGAACATTGGCGCCACTTATGGATACGATTTGTTATGGCTGTTGCTGCTGACCGGCGTGCTCATGGGCACCTATACGACCATGTCGGCACGGGTGGGTGTCACCTCCGGGCAGAGCCATTTCAATACACTGAGAAACGAAGTGGGGCGGCCGTTCGCCGCGTTGCTGGGCGTCATGCTCTGCCTGACCTGCGGCGCCTTTCAGTTCTCGAACAATCTTGCCATCGCCTTGATCGCCGGGGCGTTTGCCCCTGAAAAATATGTTTTGCACGCGCAACTGGGGGTGATGGGGGGCATGAACCTGCTGCTGATATTGCTCCTCTTTCGCGGCGGTCAAATCTATCATGGCCTGGAACGGGTGGTAAAGGTGATGGTGGGCGTGGTTCTGGTATCCTTTGTGATAAATCTTTTCTTTGCCCGGCCCGACCTGCTCGCGGTTCTCCGAGGCTTTGTGCCAGGTGTTCCGAAAAACCTTTCGTTGGGCATTCCCAAAATTGTCGCCGGGGTAATTTCGGATCCGCTCGTATTGATCGCGTCGCTTTTCGGCACCACCTTTTCCGTGGCCGGCGCCTTTTTTCAAGGCAACCTGGTAAATGAAAAAGGATGGACGAAAGTGGACTACGACCGAGGCTTCATCGATGCGGTCGCCGGTATCGGCGTGTTGACCTTGGTCAGCATGATGATCATGATCACGGGCGGCGCAGTCATCCCCGGCAAGCCTGCGGACAACATCGTCACCCTGGCCTCCACGTTGCAGCCGCTGCTGGGGACCATGGCCTTTACCATTTTCTGCGTTGGACTGGTGCCGGTGGCCTTGAATCCCTTCATGGTCAATGCCATGATTGGCGGCACGGCCCTGGCCGACGGCCTGGGGTTCCCGGGCAAATTAAGCGACTTTTGGCCGCGCATGTGCACCATTCTGGTCCTGCTGGGCGGTTTTTTCATGGCGGGCATCGGCCTCTGGAAACAAATTCCGGCGGTCAATTTGATGATCTTCGGACAGGCCATGACCGTAATCGGCAACCCGTTGATGGCAGGCACCCTGCTGTGGCTCGCGAACAGAAAGGGGTTGATGGGGGACCGCCGCAACAAGATTCTATACAACATATTGGGGGTATTGGGACTCGTCATAGTCATCCTGCTGGCGCTGCGCATGCTCTGGTTCCTGTATTTGCGCCTGAGCCTGCTGGCAGGATAAGCCGAAGTGTATCGCGGCGGATACTACTGGCGCGGCCGGACTGCGGGAATGCGTTTCAGGCTGGACAGGGCCTGTATATAGAGGGCATTGTTACGCAGGGAATAGCCGTTGGTATTTTCCGTGGGACCGTCTTCCTGGGACGCCGCGAAGTGCGGTAGGTCCAGGTCAGCCGCCCGGGGCCCAATGCCATGCAGCACAAGACCCGCGGGTACTGTGGATACCGTCTCTCCGGCAACCACCACCGGTGGATCCTCCCCGCACAGGCCGGTAACCAGGCAGGAGCCGTAGGGATTGTTGCCCAGCAGCCAGTTCAGCTGATCGTAGGCGACGGCCTGGTAGTCCTTTCGCGCCGTGTACCGGAAGGCATGGAGCGAGGTCTGCATGGCGGACAACACCCGCGCGGCATTGCCAAGCAGGGGTAGATTCACATCCTTTTTCCAGGCAAAAAAGCCCCTTCCATCCTTTTCAGCGAAACAGGCCAGGCCAAAGGGATTGTTCGCCCGGGGTATGACCTGGTCCATCATCTCCGTGAAGGTGTGCTGCAGGGGGATGGTGATCAAAGTCGAGGTAATGGCCTCGTACTCCAGCAAGGATTCCACCCGTTCCAGCGTGAGCCCCGGATAAATCTCCTGGGCATACACCAGCCAGGTCTCCTCCCCCGTGGCGGCATAAAGATCCAGGGCCGCGAAAAATACCCACGGGCCGTCTCTCTTTTCTGCCATCAGCAGGGACAAGACCTGGCGAGCGGCCTCGAGCATTTCATCACCGCTTTGTTTATAGTTTGCAATGCAGCTGAGGGCGTTAAGATAGCGCTCGCATTCCTCGTGGCGGGCCAGTTTCTCCGCGTTCCCCTGCAGAATCCACCGGGCAACGCGATCAGCGCCGTAGAATGCTTCCTGCTCAAGGAGCGTGAGCGGGGGCTCACCCGCGAAGCGCATGCGCAACAGGCTCCACGAATACACGAGCGACCACAGCAGTAACGCATCGGGCGCGCCGTTCAACCCCGGATCGTTCCACAGACGCGGCACCCCGTCGCCGGACCTGTTGTCGGCCCGGTGGCGCTGAAAAGCCTGGACCGCAGGCAAAAAAGCCTTCTCCCAAAGCAGGTTGAAGCCGATCTGGATCTCGGCGGCAAGGGGCTCGGATGCGTCCAGGGTTATGGCCAGTGTATACGCGCCCTCCTCCTCAAAATTCGTGAAATCCCCCCGGTAATAATACCCCTCCCACATCGCGCCGTCGGCGCCTAAAATGCGTTCCCCGTCGCCCAGCGGCGCCTGAAAAACAACTTCCCCGGTCAAGTCCGCAAGCGTGAGGCGACCGGTTTGTGCCGGGAAATTCGACCAGACCGTGAACCGCTTGGGCGCCACCTGTTCGTAGCCAACGCGGTTGTACAGCAGTTTGATTTCCGGCACATACTTGAACAGGGCGCTGACCCGCGCCGTTTGCCAGCAGAAACCGTTACCGGCTTCCGGGGTATGCATCAGCGCCAGCCGCAGCGTGTCCGCCCCCGCCGGACGGATGGATTCGGAAAGATTGAAACGGCGCCGCCCGTCGGGTGCGGGAGGTGATTCACGAAAGGTTACCTGTTCAAGTGTATTGCCCGCGGCCATCCAGGCCAGAATCACCAGGGAGGAACCGGCGCCCGTGGCCATGACGCTTGCAGAGAGCGACTCCAGACCCTCCTCCAGCGGTATCGGCGGGGAGACGAGGGAAAGCGGTCCCGACGCGCCGGGGCAAAAAGCGCCATCGCTGTTGAGCGTCCATGCGTCGGCCGGCGCTTCCTGTCCAGCCTCCGGCCAGGTGTCGCCGGTGAAGACTTTCCATCCGTCCAAGAGGCCGCCGTTTTCTTTGTCCGCGAAAGCGGCCCTATCCATCACTGACCGGTACTCCTCAAGGAGAGTTCCCTCATCGCTGCCATAGCCCGTAGCCGACAGTAAAAGCAACGCACCAAGGGAAAACACTAAACCGGGCAAATAATATGCTTTCAACGAAGCTTCTTTTGCCCGGTGTATTTTCAGGATATTCGTTAGGGCCATTACGCGCATTCAATTCCTTTCGTTATTTCCCGCACTGTCAATATTAGCGGCGTACAAGGCTTTCCGGCCGGATGTTCAACATGGTATACTATTTTCATGCGGAGTCTTAGGATACTATTTCTGAGATACCACCATCAAAAACAAGAAGTTGAATCATCGTATCGACGCTGTTTTGGGCTACGCCCGCGGTGGCAGCTTAAGGAATTTTTTCTGTCACCAAAAACAGGAAGTCTGGTATGTTGTTCACGCTTTAGCGTGCTATGTTGTTCAAGGTTCTTATGTTAACACGCACACTAACGTGTGAACAACATACTCCGAATATTTTTTTTAGTATAGCAACATGAAAACCCTACCGAATATGAGTGCCGGAACAACTATCCATTTGAGAAGCATGACGATCTTCTCCATTACCGCAGTCGCCTGCCTGGCGGCCGCGGCCGCCCCCCGCGTGCAACTGGGTTCGGTTTCCGTGGCGCCTGGAAGCACGTTCCTGGTACCCGTTTCATGCGAAGATACGACCGCGGCGCAAGTGACCGTTCTCGTTGCGCGCATCTCCCTGCCCGAAACCCAAGTCGAGGTGCTGGAGGTGCTTCCCGACCCCACCCTGGTTGACGCGGGCAAATCGTTTGATTATGAAATCACCGGGGATATCCTGTCCCTGTGTGTTTTCGGGGGCAGTACCGCCATCCCGTCCGGGCAACTTGGCCTTCTGCTGTTGCGGCTTCGCCCGGAAAGCACGCTAACCGGCACGATTACGCTGGCTGCGGCAGAAACCCATGGCGCGGATAAAAATGCCGGGGCCGTCACGGTAACCGGAACCGGCGGCCTGATCACCGTCCTGGACGGGGCCCTGCCGCATAAGGCGGATCCCGACGGGGACTGGCATATTTCGCTTGGGGAACTGCTGCGGATCATCCAGCTGTACAACATGGGCGCCTATCATTGCGAAGCCCTCACCGAAGATGGTTTCGCGCCCGGCCCCGGCGATACGGACTGTGAGGGCCATGACGCCGATTACAACCCCCGGGACTGGAAGATAGCCTTTGAAGAACTGCTGCGCTTGATCCAGTTTTATAATGCGCCCTATGGCGTCTATCATCGGGAAGCGGCTACAGAAGACGGATTTGCCCCGGGCCCTTATGGCATTCTTTACGGCCGCTGATCCCCCGCGGATCGCAGGACCAGCGTGGCGTTCCGGCACAACCCGGCATGCCGGGCGCGCATTAGGGGGGTACCAGCGTACAGACGGTTAAATTCCTCCTCGCTCAGCGCGAGCAGGGCCTTTGCCGTAAGCGACGGGAAGGTTCTTTCCCGTTCGTCCATCTCTGCCGCCGCCATACCCGTCCGCTTATTCCAGGGACAGGCCTCCTGGCAGCGGTCGCAACCAAAGACCCAGCCCCCGAGCCGGTCCGCGATCTCATCGGGAATCGGCCCCTTGTTTTCGATAGTGTGGTAGGCGATGCAGCGACGGGAATCCACCAGGCGGCCCGTGACAATGGCATTTGTGGGACAGGCATGGACACAAGCGGTACAGTTACCGCAGCGGTCGGGTATAGGTTCATCAGGAACCAGGGGCACCGTGGTTAGTATCGTTGCGAGGTGAAACCAGGTTCCGAAGCGGGGATGAATCACCAGCCCATGCCGGCCGATCCATCCCAGCCCTGCCCGGGCGGCCCAGGCCCGCTCGCGCACAGGACCGCTGTCCGTGGACGCGTAACAGGCCTCGTCCGGCGCGCATTCGCGGATATAGGAGGCCAGATGTTTGAGCGGTTTGAGCAGGGAGCGATGGTAATCCCGGCGGCGCGCGTACCGCGCGATTTTTCCGGTTTCGGGAAGGGGAGGCGTGTCGGGATGATAATAGTTCCAGGCAAGGACCACCACGGACCGCACACCCGGAAGCTTCAGTGCCGCCTGCTGCCGGACATCCCGCGTGCGCGCCATCCAGTCCATGTCCGCGTGATACCCCTGCGCCAGCCAGCGGTCAAAGCCGTCATCCGCCTCCACGTCCGCGGATGCGATGCGGCAATCAGCGAAGCCCAGTTCAAGGGCTTTTTTTTTGACCGATGTAGTTAATGTATCCATGCTCTCTTTACAAGCCCAGCGATCTTGAAACCGTGCATGCTTTTTGTGCGTCTATTCCGCCCGGTCCGGGTGCTCAAAGAGGCCGATCTTTTCCACGGGAATCGCCTCAAAGCCGATGGCAAAAGCGGGCGAGTCTTCCTTCAGCCGGAAATCCAACTTCTCGCGGTCCACGAAAAGGGGATCCACGTCG
>JAAYBJ010000270.1 GCA_012730105.1 Candidatus Hydrogenedentota bacterium | reverse complement strand
TCTGGCAACTTTGCGCCTTCATTTTTCCGGGCCTCTATGACAATGAGCGCCGGGTTGTGCAGATATTGATTGCGGGGTGCAGCGTTTTGGCCATTGGCGGTGTGGGCGTGGCGTATTTCGGGGTGTTCCCCCTGGTGTTGCCCTACCTGCTGGAGTGGATTCCGGACTGGGTGCAGGTGCAGCTCCGCCTGAACGAAACCTTGAATATCATCGTATTTCTGCTCTTCGGCTTCGCGGCGGCGTTCCAGTTCCCCATGGTGGTTTTGATTCTGGTATACATAGGGTTGCTGACGCCGCAGGCCTTGAAGCAATATCGCAAGGTGGCTATCGTCGGCATGGCCGTGATCGCCGCGGTATTGACGCCGCCTGACCCTTTTTCAATGCTAATTATGTTGACGCCCCTGGTGCTCCTGTATGAATTCAGCATCTGGCTCTCTTATATTGTAATACGTCGTAAACGCGCAGAAGTGGCGGAATAAAGGAAACACGTGCATGCTTGGTATCGGCATGAGCGAAATGATTCTTATCGCGGTCATTGCATTGATCGTTTTCGGTCCGGAGAAATTCCCCGATTTCGCCAAGATCGCTTTGCGGACCATGCGTGATCTGCGGGGTTACGTGGATGAAATTCAGGGCGAGGTTACCAAGGAACTGAACCCGATAAAGAAAGAATTGAATAAACTCTCCAAGGATTCGGAAAAGTATATCGAAAAGATCGCGAAAGAAACCGAACAGGCTGTTTCTCCGCCCGCAACACCTTCCGCGCCGGCTGCGGCCGCCTCCGTTTCCCAGGCGGATCCCACGGATCGCCAGGACGATTCGTATCACTACGGCCCGCAAAATACTTCGGGCGAGGATCCCTACGGACTGCGAAACACGGAAGAGGAAGGCGCAAACGGGTCGGGGATCGAGGACGCGGCGCCGCCCGCGTCTACCGGCGAAGAGAAAAACGACGTCCCTGATTCCGTGGAAAACCAGGACAACGGGGACGGTGATCGGGATGAGTTCGATCTGAGTGAACCGCCGGTGGAGCGGATGGACTGATTACGGCGTCCGGCCCGGGGAGATGTAAGCGATGCAGGATCTGAACCGGCTGCGTGAATGGACGGGTGTTGTCAACAACATAGCCAACGGCTACAAGAAGTCTCAAATTCTTTTTACGGCGCTGAAGGCAGGCATCTTTGATTTGCTTGAAACGGAACGGGCCGGGGCTGGTGTCGCGGAAGCGCTGGGCTGGAGCGAACGAGGCGTCGTCATGCTTCTGGACGGCTTGGTCGCGATGGACCTGTTGGAAAAGCGGGGCGACATTTATAAAAACACCCCCCTGGCCACGGCCACCCTGGCGAAGGACGGCTGCGCCTATCAGGGCGATATTTTAAGTCATAATCTGGGCAGCTGGGACGACTGGGCCGCCCTGGAAGAGCGGGTGCGCACCGGTACCGGCGTGCCGTCCGGGGAAAGGCGTACCGGACAGGCGCTGCGGAATTTTATCCTGGGAATGAGCAATATTGCCCGGCTGAGCGCGCGGGAAGTCCTGCAGGCGGTGGATCTCTCCGGATACCGCCATATGCTTGACCTCGCCGGGGGACCCGCCACCTATCCCATTGCCTTTATGGAAGCCTGTCCCGGGTTGCGTGCCACCCTTTTTGATCGCCCCGAAGTGGTGGAAATCGCCAGGGAACAAGTTGCCGCCGCCGGGCTCGAGGGCCGCTTTGGCTACATCACGGGAGACTGCCTTGCTGACGACATCGGAAGCGGTTACGATCTCGCGTTTGTTTCCAACCTGATCCACAGCTTCAGCGATGAAGAGAATGCAAGCCTGGTCAAGAAGGTATACGGGGCCCTGGAACCGGGGGGCGTCATTATCATCAAGGATTTCATCGTTGAAAATGACCGTTCCGGTCCCGCCTTCAGCCTCATTTTCGCGCTGCACATGCTGGTGCACACCCGGGGGGGCAACACCTACAGTTTCAACGAGGTCGGAAACTGGACTGACAGTGCCGGGTTCGGGCCGGGCGATGCCATGGCGCTCACGCCGCAGACGCGGTTGTGGATTGCTCGAAAAGGTTGAGCCGCTGCGGGCGCTTACGGTTATGCCCTGATAGTCTGCCCGTCAAGCAACTCCGATGGGTGGTCAGAGAGGTGGCGCAACCGTTTCAGGAATCCCATGATATGCTCGAAGTCGAGGGCGCGGTGATCCAGGTAGAAGGTCAACGGCATGATATCGCGGATGGCAATGGTGTCCTCGCCGGCCGTATTTTTTATGACCACAGGTCTTTTCTGCACACCTGCAAGCACCATGGCGGTGAGTTGCGGGGGGATGATTTCCAGGAAGACCCCGTGAAAGTTGGCATGGGGCATGATACTGCCCACATTGGATACCAGGGTCGTGGCATTCAACAGATCGTCTGATGTCAGTCGCTCCGTCGCCGGAATACGGGAATAGCGGCGGCGTTCTTCCCTGGGGGGCAGGGCAAGCCTGTTCGGGGCGACGAAATTCGCCCACAGCCTTTTCAGGACCGCGAGAATCTGGCCGCGGCCCAGCCGTTCCCAAGTGTCGCGCAGGCCGGCCTCGAGCAGCAGCAAATCGATCTTCGTATTATGGGCGCGCTGTTTCAACTGTTCCATGGCAATGCAAACCTGATGCAGGGGCAGATTGCCCACATCGCGGACAATGGGGGTGATCATCCGGTTTTCCGAGGTCAGCATCGGCACGGCGATGTCGATTCCGTCCCGGTAGCGCATTTTCCCGGTATTTGAGCGCTTGGAATAACATAATTCGGCGTTCATATCGGGCGATTCCTTGATGCTCTCCGCGATGATTTTCAGCATGACGGAGTTCATGGTGACGCGGATACCCTTGAATGAAGGCATGCTGCGCAACTGTTCGGTAAACGCGATTACTTCAGTAACGTCCAGGTCAAGGACCAGTCCGGCATGGGGGATGGTCTCCCACGATTCCACGGTTTTGTGGGCAACGACACGGCGCTGAATATCGAATACTTTTTCTCTCACAAAAATCTCCTCTTGACGTTAAAGCCGTAACGACAGGGATGTCGCTACATTTCAGGGGCAATAAGGGAAATGAGATGTGACGGTTCAGGGTTGTTCTGGTTGGCACTCTTTTTCATAAGCGAGAAAAGCCGCCGCCACTCCGGCTTCATCCGCCGTGCCACGATGGAGGAAAAGACGGTAGCGCAGGGTAAAGGAGGCGCCGGGTTCCAGGGCATGGTCTTTGGAATGGGGCCACGATTGACCCAGGAAACCGTAGTGGCGGAGAATCCAGCCGGGGTGGGGGTACCCCGGGTTGTCCGGGTGTTGAAAAATGGCGGCACCGGAAAACTGTTCCCCCTTGGGCTGGGTCGCGTAGGATACATCCGCCCACGGAGACGCAAGTTCCAGCACATCTTCCGAGCTCTTTCCCGCGGCCGAACTAAAGGTGAACGGAGCGCGGGATGCGTCCGGACGCAGGCAGAAACCGCCGTATCCCTTGTTGTCCGTGCCGCTGCCGCGCAACGTGAACACTTCCTTGCTGACATTCTCGAAGCTGAGGTCGAAATCGATGGCACGGTGATTGTCCTGCGCGGGATGGACCACCATGCGTACCCGTTCCTTGATCACCGGAACGTCGGGGGCATCATCGTAAACCCAGTGGTTCTCCACGGCAAGTTCGGCATGGGTGTCGTCCGTCTCGCGGGTAATCCACGCGGCATGCACTTCGCGAAAGCCGTCCAACGCCCACACGTCCGCCCTGCGTTCGCCCAGCGTGCTGTCCGGCCAAGCCCAGAACACACCCCGGTGGTGGAAATGGTCGATGGGAAAGTCCTGGGTCATTACCTCGCCGTCCAACCCGTACAGGGGGTGGATATAACAGGCGCGCTTATAACGTTCAGGCACATAAAGGGGTCGTTTTCCGGGAACATATCGGTAGGCGAACACCGGCGTTTCGTTTTCCAGGATGGTCACGGTCTGTCCGTCGTCGTTCAGGGAGAAAGCGCCTTGAAAAACGGCGGCCGTCAGCATGCCGGCCATAGCCAGGTACATCATAACAACACTCCTTTGCACATTATTGTCGAGATACCACCATCAAAAACAAGAAGATCTGTATGTTGTCCACGCTTTAACGTGCTACCCGAGGCTATAGACTACCCGAACACTAAAGTGTGAACAATATACTTTTGAAACATTTCCTGCGTTGGTGTCTGCGCGGGAACCAATACGCCTTTCCAACAGGATAAAATTGTTGACTATCCCGCATGTTGCGGGCCACGGCCTACGCTGCTCTCCAATGTACGTAGCCGGTCGTTCAGCATGCGTTCGGCGATCCGCGATACCTGCCGGTGCAGCCACATGTCCGTCTGGCTGCCTTCACGGTAATCGGCGGGGCCGTAAGCATCCACGCGCCCGTCGCGGAGCAGGGCGTCCACTTGGGCGAAATGCTGCGGGGAACCCGGATGATAAACGGCGTAGGCGAGCCCGCCGTGTTTTCGGATCACTGAAAAACTGGGTACGTCGCTGGGACCGTCGGCGATATAAATCATGTTGCGGAAGGGAACGCGCCGTTCCTCTTCCGGGACGGTATCGTTGACGGAGATGTCTTTGACTTTGTTGATGCCCTTGTTGATTTCAAAGATGGCCCGGGTCTTCGTGGTGTGGTCCAGGAAACCCGCTATCTGGGTGATGGTGCTCGGACTTGGCGTCCCGGCCGGGTCCAGGTTCGGCGGCGCCGGGGTCTCAATAAATTCACTGGCCCACACGCCGCTCAGGTGTTCCGCCACGGCCGAACCGCGAATCAGTTCCGACAGGCCCGTGCTCACCGCGTAATGTTCCAGACGCAGGTCGCATTCCCGGTACTGGGGCGTTTCGAGAAGGGCGCGCAACCGCGAGAAAACATCGGGAATGCCCTCAAAAAAACGGATACGGCCGCCCAGTTCGCGAAGCAGGGCATTGGACAGGCCGGCCATGATGCCGCTTTGCACATACGTCAGCAGGTGTCCCAGGTAGCAGGTGTCGTGCTGTACCTTGATGCCCGCCCGGGCGTAGTAGGCCGGCAGGGAATTCACCTCTTTCCAGAACTGGTTCGCGTCCACCCCGTAATGCTCGAACACCGGTTCCTGCATGTACTGGGGAGAAAGCGTCTGGTCAAAGTCCCAGATGATGGCGATGACATTTTGAAGGAAGAGCCCTTTGCTCATGAGAGAAATCCTTTTGAGGCACAAGTATACCGGATGGTGCCGTCAAGGCCATAACAAGAACGGTCCTCATGAAATCAGGTAAAATAGGCGGTGTTGGTCGTCTGAAAATCTCTCAACGATCTCACAAGGATGCAAGTGTCTTATGGATAGTAATGATAATCTCCCTTCTGAAGCTGTTCCGTCCGCTGTCGCGGTGCTGCGTTGCGAAGACTATGACCCGGAGCGCGTGGAGGAGTGCCTCTTTCGCGGCGTTACACTGCTGGGCGGAGTTCAGCAATTTGTGCGGCCGGGGGAACGGATGCTGCTCAAGCCGAACCTGCTGAGCGGCAAGATTCCGGACAAAGCCGTGACCACCCATCCCGCTGTCTTTCAGGCCGCGGCGAAACAATTCCTCTATGGCGGTGCGCGCCTGGCTTATGGCGATTCACCGGGCTTCGGGCGCATCTCCACGGTAGTGCGCCGTTCCGGGCTGCACGAGGTGGCGGAGTCCATGGGCATCGAACTGGCCGACTTCCAGCATGGGCGCATTGTCTCTTTTCCGGAGGGAGCGCTCTGTAAACAGTTCACCATTGCCGAAGGCGCTCTGGACGCGGACGGCATCATTTCCCTGTCCAAGATGAAGACCCATGCCCTGACCCGCATCACCGGCGCGGTCAAGAACCAGTTTGGCTGCATCCCGGGCATGCTGAAGGGGGAGTTTCACGGGCGGCTTAGTAAAATCGAAACCTTCGCTAAAATGCTTGTCGATTTGACCCGCCTCCTGTCACCCCGACTGTATATCATGGACGGTATTGTATCCATGGAAGGGAACGGCCCCGGCAATGGAACGCCCCGCAAGACGGGGGTGCTCCTCCTGTCCACCGATCCCGTAGCCCTTGACGCCGCCTTCTGCCGGCTGGTCAACCTGGATCCTGAATTGGTGCCGACCATCGTGGCGGGTGCCGAAGCGGGATTGGGCGATTATCGGTCAATCCGATTCCTGGGCGACCCCGTTGAAACGTGCCTGTGTCCGGATTTCAAGGTCAAACGGGAAAAAGAAATCACGGAGGATTCCGTGAACCGTTTCCTGGTGCCCCTGATGCGCCGTCACATCATCCCGAGGCCTGTTATCCGTGACGAGCGCTGCACACACTGCGGCACCTGTGTCGCCATGTGCCCGGTCTCGCCCAAGGCGGTTGATTTCCTCCGGCCCGACCGCAGCCTGCCCCCGAAACACAACTACGGGTTGTGTATTCGCTGTTACTGCTGCCAGGAAGTCTGCCCCGACAATGCCATCGAAGTGGAAACCCCCTGGCTGGGACGGTTGATACACAAACGAACCTTGTAAGCGGGAGCGAAGTGTTGGTCTTCCGGATGTCGAAGGCGCCGGAATATATCCCCCTTGAACAACAGCTCAGGGTCATCACAGGGAAAATGTTCCCGTGATCAAAACAATGGGGAAGGGATCCGTGCCTGGTCCGGAACGTCACTTGTGCACTCCGTATGAAGCGGCGCAGGGCCTCTTTTATGGAGTAAACCGTGCGCCGCAAAACTTGCTTAATCTTTATATTTTCGTGTAAAATAGAGATGTTTATAGGTCTAAGTGACCCAATCCTGTGTACTCCCCCAGACTTCCTGCTTTTCCTGTGTTTCTATAATTTCAGGGATCGAGGTGCAGGGGACGTTTTTTGTTTATCAACCGAAGGAGAATTGAGTTTTATGGCTAACAAGAGTGTGTACTTCTTTGGCGGCGGCAAAGCCGAAGGCAAAGCCAGTATGAAGAACCTGTTGGGCGGCAAGGGCGCCAACCTTGCCGAAATGGCGAGCCTGGGCATCCCGGTGCCGGCGGGCTTCACGATCACCACCGAAATGTGCACGGCCTATTATGAGAACAAGGGCCGTCTGCCCAAGCACGTTGACGACGAGGTGGCGAAAGCCCTGGCCAAGGTCGAGCGTGTCATGAAGAAGAAGTACGGGGATGTGAAAAACCCGTTGCTGCTTTCTGTGCGCTCCGGGGCGCGCATGTCCATGCCGGGTATGATGGACACGGTGCTGAATATCGGCCTCTGCTCGAAGACCCTTCCCGGTCTGATCGAGAAGAGCGGCGACGCCCGTTTCGCCTACGATTCCTACCGCCGCCTGATCATGATGTACGCGGACGTGGTCATGGAAAAGGCCGCGGGCCTGGAACCGGCCGACGGTGAAGCCATTCGCCTTCAGCTCGAGCACGCCATGGAAAAGGTCAAGAAAGCCAAGGGCGTGACGGAAGACACCGCTCTTTCAGCGGACGAACTGAAGGACCTTTGCGAAGAGTTCAAGGCCATCATCAAGAAGGTCATCGGCAAACCCTTCCCGGATGATCCGATGGAGCAACTCTGGGGTGGCATCAAGGCCGTGTTCCAGTCCTGGAACGGCAAGCGCGCCATCTCCTACCGCCGCATTGAAGGCATCCCCCACGACTGGGGTACCGCCGTTAACGTGCAGGCGATGGTCTTTGGCAACCTGGGCGAAACGTCCGCGACGGGTGTGGCCTTCACGCGCGATCCCGCAACGGGCATGGACAAGTTCTACGGCGAATGGCTGGTCAATGCCCAGGGCGAAGACGTGGTCGCGGGCATCCGCACTCCCTCCCCGTTGAACGAAGACACCAAGAACGACAGTAACAAGCACCTGAAGTCGCTCGAGAAGGAGTGGCCGAAGGTTTACAAGCAGTTGGCCGGCATCCGCGACAAACTCGAAAAACATTATCGCGACATGCAGGACATCGAATTCACGATTGAAGAAGGCACGCTGTACATGCTGCAGACCCGTACCGGCAAACGGACGGGTATGGCGGCGGTGCGCATGGCCGTGGATATGGCCGAGTCCAAGATGATTGACAAGAATACGGCCATTATGCGCGTGAAGCCGGAACAGTTGGACGAACTGCTGCACCCGATGATCGACCCGGCGGCGGAAAAGGCCGCCGCACCGATCGCCAAGGGGCTGCCCGCGGGCCCCGGCGGCGGCGTCGGCCAGGCCGTGTTCACCAGCGAAGCGGCGAACGAATGGGCCGCGAAAGGCCTGAAGGTTATCCTGGTCCGCAACGAGACTTCCCCGGAAGACGTGGAAGGCATGCGTTCGGCCGTGGCCATCCTGACCGCCATGGGCGGCATGACCTCCCACGCGGCGCTGGTCGCGCGCGGCTGGGGCAAGTGCTGCATCGTCGGCTGCGGCGCCGTGCGCATTGACGCCAAGGCGAAGCAGTTTACCGTGGGCGACACGGTGATCAAGGAAGGTGACTGGATCAGCCTGAACGGCACGACAGGCAAGGTGTACACGGGTAAACTGCCCGTACTGCCTGCCGACCCCGACAAGAACAAGTGGTACAGCAAACTGATGAAATGGGCGGATTCCGTGCGTCAGATTAACGTGCGCACCAACGCCGAAAGCCCGGCGGACGCCGAGCAGGCGGTGAAGTTCGGCGCGGAAGGCATCGGCCTTGCCCGCACCGAGCACATGTTCTTCGAAAGTTCGCGTATCATCTTCGTCCGTGAAATGATCGTCGCCGAAAACGAAACTGACCGCCGCAAGGCCGTCATGAAACTGCTGGACTTCCAGAAGAAGGACTTCATGGGCATTTTCAAGGCCATGGCCGGCAAACCGGTGACGGTGCGCCTGCTTGACCCGCCGCTCCATGAGTTCGTCGGCAGCCTGCTCGAAGACCGCAAGGACCTCGAAGCCCTCGCCAAGCACTGCGGCCAGTCTCCGGCCAAGATCGAAGACCGCATCAAGTCCCTCCATGAGTTCAACCCGATGCTCGGCCACCGCGGTTGCCGTCTCGGTATCGCCTACCCCGAAATCACGGAAATGCAGGTGCGCGCTATCATGAGCGCCGCCGCCGAACTGACCAAGAAGAAAGTCAAAGTGTTCCCCGAAATCATGGTTCCCCTCGTGGGCACCAAGGCGGAACTGGCCCATCAGCGCGCGATCATCGACCGTGTCGCCGCCGAAGTCCAGAAGGAATACAAGATCAAGGTCAAGTACATGGTCGGCACCATGATCGAAGTACCGCGCGCGGCCCTGACCGCCGACCAGATTGCCGAAGCCGGCGAGTTCTTCTCCTTCGGCACCAATGACCTGACCCAGATGACCTTCGGCTACTCTCGCGACGACGTGGGTTCCTTCCTGCCCATCTATCTTGCCCAGAACATCCTGCCCAACGATCCCTTCGAAGTGCTCGACCAGGGCGGTGTTGGCCAACTGGTGGACATGGCGGTGCAGAAGGGCCGGTCCACCCGTCCCGACCTGAAATGCGGCATCTGCGGCGAGCACGGCGGCGAACCTTCCTCCGTGAAGTTCTGCCACCGCGTCGGCCTCAATTACGTCAGCTGCAGCCCCTTCCGCGTGCCGATCGCCCGCTTCGCCGCGGCCCAGGCCGCCCTTGAAACCCCGCGCAAGGCCGCCAAAGGCAAAGGAAAGGCCAAGGGTTCCAAGAAGAAATAACCCTATCACATAGACGATACAAGAGCCCCCGGCGCATAGGCGTCGGGGGCCTTATTGATTTGTGCGGGTGGAATGGACCTACAGGGTATGGACGCCATGTCGTTTCGGAAATCCTGGAGGCGCAGCGCTGACCGATGCGGGAGCGCTGCCTGACGGGGAAACTTGCGGAAAGTGACCGCGCTGCTGCCATTTGGGAAATAAAATCGCCACATGCCTGAATCTTGAAAAGGAACTGAATAATAGCCAATATACGTATCCTAACCCGAGTCTTCTGAAGACAAGTGAAAAATTTAGCTTGACATTCAGGACGGAATGGGGTATAAGGGAAGTGTAGCGCATACCTTTTATCTCATGAAACTAAAAGAGTGGCAGAGAAAAAGAAAGGGTAAGATATGAATACAATCTACAACATGAAGCGAGTGCAACTGTTGGGTGCGTTGGCAATATTAGCCATCACCATTATTACGTTCTTCTTTTACAACCGACAGGTATTGGCTGCGACAAAAGAAGGCTGTATTTGTGACTTGACTTCATGTGGTGCCTCAAGACCATTTTGTATATGGGACTACACAAATAAAAAATGTGCGGGGTGTGATTTCGGTGGAACTAAGGATTACTATACTGGCTATAACAGGGAATGCATAAGACGTTATAATACAAGTGGAATATGCTGTTCTAACGATTGTGGAACAAACTGCAAAACAGACTGCGTAAAGCACACTGCCATTGCAGGATGTTCTCAAGAAGCGGAAGGGGTGTGCTCGTTTTGTGGAGAATTGAATTATTAACATGGGTAACGCTCCCAGTTTTCTTTAATGTTTAAAGAAGTATCTACAACGGGTGTGTATTAATATGTTCGCTATTTATTGGATTTTACCGTGTTTTCTTAGCGGGATCTTTGTTGATATAAATGATACACAAGTACAGGACTTCCTCCGCATAGTAGAGAACAGAACACCCTTCATTTCTTTTCAAGGAAAATATACATTATCAAAAACCTATCGTTCAGAAAATAAAATGCAGTTGTATAAGGTTGATTATGCTACAGAAGATAATAATATCTATATTAGATACCAAAAGACTGCACCGGATGAAGACGGACTTTTTCAAGTTATGGAGGGCTATTTCTATAACGGCTCTCCGGCTTACATGCAATACCAATTACGAGAAACGAATGAAATGTTTCAGTCCCCTTCCGCTTTTCTGAAGGGTGCGGTTGATTTTGGGTGGCCATTTGCACAAGATTTATCACCACGACGAGTAATGGGGGAAGTAGGTGGGGAGGCAATAGGACCTATTGATTCCATACACGGAATACCGCTTTTAGAGTTTCTTAAACGGGAAGGCAAGTATTGGTATGAAGAAATTGGCGCGTACCGTGTTTTGAGTCATGAAGCAACAATCGGGCGGCATCAAGAAAGTCGGGATATCTGGATTGATCATAATGATGATATCATCAAAATAGAGAATATATCCAGGCCATGGATCGCTACGCCGGAGATGTTGGCAAAATATAATATCCAAGGTTTTGACGAGTATTTTCTTTTGCGTTGTTCTGTAGAACTTGATAAATATATTACGACAGCCGAAAACCTTCGGTTTCCTTTATTTTGTACATCCCGAATATATACAGGTTCATCAGAGGCTATACAAGCATACCAATCCACCCCCGCTGATACTTTTGAGGAATCGCAATTACAGGAAATTGTTATGCTTCATGGGAAAGAAGAACTCGCATTAGAAACACAGGTCGAATTTAAAGTTGCAGATTGTAGATTCAATGTACCTATTGAGGACAATGTCTTTGAAATACAACTTCCTGTTGGTACCGTCTATTCGAAGGAATCAGGTGGAAAGATTTTAATCGTTGAAGAGCATCCAACTTGGCTGTATTATTTGCTTCAGTGGATGCCAATAGTTATTATTGTTGTCGCCGTCATTATTCTCCTTATATCTGGAAAACACTATTTTAACTGGCGGTGGTAATAACGTTAATAAAATTATTATGTGCCCATTTATTCATATTTCTAGTGCTAGATTAAGTCTATATCTTCTTTGCCAGGTATTATCAATACTTATAATATTTATACCTGCATTAGTTTACAACTATAGCAGAGGCAGCAGATATCCTGTAAGTCCATTAATTATTATATTTGTATCTCTACCAGCGTTCTTAGGAGGCAGAATAGCGTATTTCGTTACTTATCCGAATTGTAGCAACATTAGGGATCTCTTTAATTTAGATATCGGAGGTACCTATTTTTGGGGCACTCTTGTCGGTGGTATGTTGGGATATTTAACCTATGCCATATCGAAGAAAATTCCTATTCTTTCAGGGCTTGACCTGTTAGCACCTTGGATCCCGTTAGGTGCGGCCATGGGTCGTTTAGGATGTTTTTGCGCCGGGTGTTGTTGGGGAAAGGTAAGTTCAATGCCATGGGCAATATCTTTCCCTTCAGATTCGTTTGTTTTTAATCAACAGGTGTCAGAGGGCCTTATCCTCTGGGGGGCGACCAGTTCACTTCCAGTACACCCAACACAGTTATATTCTTTGCTCGCATTGATGAGTATCTGGCCGATCCTGCTTTTTTTTCTACTCCATGTCAAGTTGTCATCTGGAAGTCTGTTTTTTATGTTCATTATTCTGTACTCAAGCAAACGTTTTATTCTGGATTTTTTCCGTGCTGACCACCCTGTGGTATTTTTTCATTTAAATTTTATGCAATGCATATCGGTTGTATTAATCATCATATTTCTATACGGGCTAATTCGAATAAATTATTTGAATGTATCAGTCCCCAAATGTCCATCTCTTGACTGAACTGGCTCTAACAGGAATTCCTAGAGTAAAGAAGATCTTATGCTGTAACAGTTTAGTTGTGGGAGTTCTCGGGACAGTATACTTAATTATGTCACACAAGAAAATAGACATGCATTTGGGACGATATCAAGCATAATTAAGTATACTGTCCCCAGAACTCCCATGCCGCGCGTTTATGCGCTCCATGAATTTGACTTGGCCTTACTGCAGTACCGCGCCCCCTATCGCAACTACAGCCCCAGCATGGCGCGATGGACTACGCTGGATCCGGCAGGCATGGTGGATGGGCCGAATATGTATGCCTATGTAAAAGGGAACCCCATATATAGTTCAGATATCCTCGGTTTGATCACTGAATGTGAGTGTGAAGACAATCTCCAAAAATGTAAATGGAATGCTATGGGCACGTTTTTCGCATATATGAATGGTTTAGGTCCTGTTGGTGTGGCTGGGCTAATTTTGACAGCGGGAGCTGGCTATGTGTGTTACCGGACTGGGAATCCTTATGCGTGTGCCGCGGTTATAGGAATGGGATTTGTTGATTTTATAGCTATATTTACTGCTAAAAAATACTATGACCGAGATGTCGCAGTTTGCAAGAACATGCACCAAGACTGTTTAAAACATGCGAAAAAAGAGTAAAAATATTGAATTCTGCTTAGATGTATTTGATCGGGCACAATCTGGTGTGCTTATAAGCCTTCATCCGGGTGTATTGCTATCTAATGCATTCGTTGGCATACTGGGGTATATTGTGTACACAATGATGGTATCAAGATTCAAATTACTACATGATCAAAATATTATTGTTATTAATAGAGAGGACATCTCATCTATTATGGGAATAGGCCTTATCGCAATCGCTGGATACAAGCCATTATTGTCTGAATTGCTTGGAATACTCTGGGGGTGTTGCTTATCTGTTTTGGAGTTACAGGCAATACGGTCAATAAGACGAACACCAACCCTTCGACAAGGTTTGATTGCGGCGCTATGCGGTGAATGTGATGTTGCGGAGAATACGTTGGCATGCCGGACGTTTAAGTCATTCCATCGTGTAGAATCGTTCAAGAACCTCTGCCTATTAGTTCCAGTTCTAATTATTGGAATAGTATTCGGAGCAGGATTACTTATACCTGGTGCTCTTGCACTTGTCCCAGGTGTTTTGGCCGTTACCGTTCGTAAAAACCTTCTGGCACAAATTACTAATGACATGGCGGCATTACGGGCTTGTTCTGTCACCGCTCTGAGACGCCAATATCGAATCCTTTCGCGAAATTTGATTATTGTTGATGCGGGCCTCTTCGTTTTAGTGTGCGCTGCAATTATTTACATGCTACCTTTGGATTAACACGAGACAGGGGGGGCAATTCAGGGACAGACCACGAAATAAGCCATAATGATGGACAATTTTTCGAAAAGTGACGTGCTTTTAACTCCGGAAATAGTGAAGTCTCTGCCT
>JAAYBJ010000269.1 GCA_012730105.1 Candidatus Hydrogenedentota bacterium | reverse complement strand
TTCTCCTTCCCGGCTTTTGATAGCAACGAAATGCCGCGGTTAGCGAAAGGTAATGTAGTGAATCCCAAAATCCTCATTGGAGCGATAGTAGTGCTTGTTATCGTATTGGCCGTGCCGATACTGCTGAGTTCTGTGCGCGGAACAGCCCCGGCGCCCGCGGCATCCGCGCCTGTGGCCCCGCCCCTCCCTCCCCCCCCGCCAACGGAAACAACGGAAACGCCGCCACCGGTAGACTATCCTATTGTCTATGCCCCCCCGCCGCGCACAATTCCCCAGTATGAGCAGCGGCAGGGAGGGCCTTCAGGGCCGCCCCTGACAGCGGAAACCCTGGTTGGCACGGCTTGGGAGGCGGCCAGTCCTTACGGCCCGGTCGTGATAGAACTTGGACCGAACGGCCAGGCGGTGGCGACCCATTCCATGGTGGGTACGATTACCGGGAAGTGGAGTGCAAACGGCAACAAGGTGACGGCATCCGTATCCTTCATGGGCGAGTCCATGAGCCTGGATGCCGAAATTTCGGGCAGCACCCTGAAGGTGCAGGGACAGAGCATACGCCGGTTGCGGTAGGGCGCATCGGCCCGCGAGGGTTACTCGGGGATCCATAGGACCTATGGGACTTATAGGACCTATGTTGTTTGTACTGGGGGCCTTGATCTATCATGAGATTTCATGAGAAAAAGGAGTTCAGCCATGGCCGGACGGTTTCAGGACAAGGTGGTGCTGATCACGGGGGCTTCCTCGGGTATTGGCGCGGAAACGGCCCGCCAGCTGGCGGCCGAAGGCGCCAAACTGGCGCTTTTGGCCCGGCGCGCGGATAAACTTGCCGCGGTAAAATCGGAGGCGGAGGCGCTCGGCGCCCCGGTGTTGACCTTCACCACGGATGTCACCGACCGCGCGGCGCTGGATGCAGCGGTGGCGGACACGCTTGCGGCCTTCGGCCGCATCGACATCGTATTGGCCAACGCGGGAACCGGTGTGACGGGCCCCATTTTTAAGCTTACCGTGGACGATTACCGCCGTCAATTTGAAACCAACTTTTTCGGGCTGCTCAACACCATTTATGCCGCTCTTGAGGCGCTCAAGGCGAGTCGTGGTCAACTTGGCCTGCTGGGCAGCGTGGCGGGCGTCGTCGGCACCCCGTCGGCCTCCGCCTACAACGCCAGCAAGTTCGCCGTAAACGGCTTGGGCGAATCCATTTACCACGACTTGGACGAACTGGGTATTTCCGTGACCCTGATCAAGCCGGGATTCGTGGACAGTGAAATCCGACTGCTGGACCGGCACGGCAAGGTAAGCGACAAGCCCGACCCCGTCCCCGCGTGGCTGGTGCTGTCCACGCCCGCGGCGGCGCGGGTTATTCTCAACGCCCTGTACCGGCGCAAGCCGGAGGTGACAGTCACCTTTCACGGCAAGGTGTTCACCTGGTGCAAGCGTTTTCTCCCCGGCGCCACGCGCTGGGTTATCCGCCGCATGAGCAAGGGCAGCCTGCCGAAACTGTGAGCGCAACCCTGAACAATCGGACCGATCCGACGGATCAGACCGATCTGACGGATCCAATCCCCAAAAAGGCCTTGCTCAGGGTTCCCTGACTACGCGTATCGCCCTGTCTCCCGGCGCATCCTGTTCCACGGGAAAATCACCGGACACGGCATACAAATAGCCTTCACCGGGTGTGTACCGGGCGACAATACTTC
>JAAYBJ010000268.1 GCA_012730105.1 Candidatus Hydrogenedentota bacterium | reverse complement strand
CCAGGCCGCGAAAAGACCGGAATCTATCTTCTGGTGCCGTGTGGGAGGGACAGTCTGCGTTAACTTTATTTTTAAGAAGAGAAATGAGCATTCATTGCAGTGGGATGAATCTGGATTCCGGTCTTTTTCGCGTTGTCCACAGCCGTTCTTCGATGCGGGCCAAAGGTCGCGAAAAAACCGGAATGACGTTGCTTAAGGTTGTTTATAATGAAATGCAAAATGCTTTGTTATGGGCGTTTTTCATGTGTTTCTTCCTGACTGAGTGCTGTATATTGGTTGTGCCGAAGGCGCCCCTTTTTCCAGGCAAGGTCCCTGTCGAAGCGTAGGTCTTTAAGAAGCGTTGCTTTTTTCATTTGAAGCTTCAACGGGCGGGCTAAAGTGAATACGGAAATATTGTGATACGGGGAATAATCACACCTATATGTCTCGAGATGCCGGTTCCGGCCATCTTTAAATTCCGGCCATCTGTTAATTGACAATGCCTGCGTTATTTTGCTAAGATATGACCCTTAACCACGGGGGAAGTGTCGGTGGTGGTTGGCAGCGGGGAAGCAAAATGTGGTTCCTTTTTGTTGTTTTACCCGGACTTAAACAGCCTTGAAATAGCTGTAGTGGAGGCCTTATGGCCAAGATGAGCGTCGGCTTGGTCGGGTGCGGCAATATCGCGTCTGACATTTGCCAGTCGATCGGCGACCGGGCCGTTCCTGCGGAAGTGGTAGCGCTTTGTGACATCGAGCCATCGCACGCGGAAACGCTGCGGGATGTTTATAAGTTGAATGCCTTTATCGGCACCCTTGATGACGTGGCGGGCGCCGTGGATTACCTCGTGGAATGCGCGGTGGCCGCGGTGGTTCCCGATGTCGTGGCCACGGCCGTGGCCCATCATGTGGACTGCCTGATCATGAGTGTCGGCGGCCTGCTTGAGTGCCCGGACCTTTTTGATCTGGCCCGCGACAACAACGTCAACCTGTGGGTGCCTTCCGGAGCGATTTGCGGCGTTGACGGCATTCGTGCGGCCATGCAGGCCGGTCTCGAAAAAGTTACGCTGACCACAAGCAAGCCGCCCAAGGGTCTCAAGGGCGCGCCCTACCTCGTGGCGAAGGGCTTGGACCTCGAGAACCTTGCGGAACCGTTGGTGGTGTTTGAAGGCACCGCCCGCGAGGCGGTGAAGGCCTTCCCGGCCAATGTCAATGTGGCGGCGTCGCTGAGCCTGGCCGGGCTGGGTCCCGACCGCACCCGGGTGCGGATTGTGGCCGATCCGGCGGCGACTGTGAATACCCATGAGATTCATGCGAAAGGGCCTTTTGGCGAACTGACGGCCATCATGCGGAACCGTCCTTCGCCGAGAAACCCTAAATCGAGTTATATGGCATCGCTTTCAGCGTGCGTTGAAGTGGCGTCGGCGGCAACCCTGTTTGCCGCGCGCGCGGGCAAGAGTTGAAGGTTCGCCTTACGGGCGGATTAGAGCTTGGAGAACAAAATCATGTATGCAGTGATTCAGACGGGCGGCAAACAGTACAAGGTCGCCGAGAACAGCCGGTTGCGGGTGGAGAAACTGGATTTACCCGTCGGCGAACGTGTGGAACTGGATTCAGTTCGGCTGGTGATCACGGATGACGCGGATGTGGTTTCGGATGCGTCCGCCCTGCAATCCGCCCGTGTCGTCGCCGAAATCGAGGGACACGGTAAAAGCAAGAAGGTCATGGTGTACAAGAAGAAGCGGCGGAAAGGCTATGAGCGCACCCGCGGGCACCGCCAGGCCTATACCCTGATCCGAATCCACGAAATCAAGGCTTAAAAGGAGATAGCGTCATGGCTCACAAGAAAGCAGGCGGCAGCTCGAGAAACGGCCGCGACAGCAATGCGCAACGCCTCGGTATGAAACGTTACGGCGGCCAGCTGGTCCGTGCGGGCAACATCATTGTCCGGCAGCGCGGCACCCGGCTCCACCCGGGCGTGAACTGCGGCATTGGCAACGACCATACCCTCTTCGCGAAGGTGGACGGCACGGTGTCCTTCCGCTTTTTCAAGCGCGGACGTAAGTGTGTGGATATTCTCCCGACCACGTCCGAATCCTGACGGCAGCGCCGGGCCAAAGATTTTTCGGCACCCTCAAGATGATTGAGGGTGCTTTTTATTGGTGCTATACTGTTGTGACGGACCGGACCATTTCCGGGGACGGTAAGGATAAGCCATGTTTGTAGACCGGGTGCGTATCCGACTGACCAGCGGCGCGGGTGGCAACGGCTGCTGTAGTTTCAGGCGCGAATCCTATGTGCCGCTGGGCGGCCCGAACGGCGGCGACGGCGGCGACGGCGGTTCCATTTACCTCGTGGCCGAGAAACGGCATAACACGCTGTCCGACCTGCGGTATTATCCTAACCGGACGGGAAAACGGGGCGCCCACGGGCAGGGCAAGGACTGTCACGGAAAGAAGGGCGAGGATACGATTATCACGGTTCCCTGCGGCACGGTGGTCCAGGACTACCACGGCGGAGAGGTGCTGGCGGACCTGACCGAAGAAGGCCAGCGCTTTCTTGCGGTCCGGGGCGGGCGGGGCGGGAAGGGCAACGCGCGTTTCGCCACGGCCGCCAACCGGGCGCCGCACTTCGCGGAAAAGGGGGAGCCGGGCGAGACGCGGGAGTTCCTGGTGGAGCTGAAATTGATCGCGGAGGTCGGGCTCGTGGGGCTGCCCAACTCGGGGAAATCCACGCTGCTCTCCGTGATCAGCGCGGCGAAGCCCAAGATCGGCGATTACCCCTTCACCACGCTTTCGCCCAACCTGGGGGTGGCGTGGCTTGCCGACGACCGCATGCTGACGGTGGCCGACATTCCCGGCATTATCGAGGGCGCCGCCGACGGCAAGGGGCTGGGCCATGATTTCCTCCGGCATATCGAACGGACCCGGGTGCTGCTGTTCCTGGTGGACCTGGGAGATCCCGACCCGCTTGAGACGCTCCAGGTGCTGGAGCAGGAGTTAAACCGGTACAGCCCGTTGTTCGCGGAGCGGCCGCGCCAATATGCCTTCAACAAAGCCGACATCGAAGAAAACAAGGGCCGCTTTGAGGAGTTGTCGGGCCGGCTCCCCGAAGGGGCCTGGCTCATTTCCGGGGCGACGGGTGAGGGCACGCGGCCGTTGCTGGAGGCGCTGTGGAAAGATGTCGAGGCCTCCCGAAAAGCGGAGGCCGAACAGGAGGAATTCTTCAGGCCGCCCGAACGGGAGTATGCTTTCCAGGCGCCCTTTGAAGTCGTCCCCGAAGACGGGGGATTCCGCGTTACCGGCGAGAAGGTGCTGCAGGCCGTGGCCATGACTGATTTTGAAAACGAGGAGGCCATCGCCCACCTGCAGCGAAGGCTGGAGAAGATGGGCATATTCAAAGCCCTGAAACGGATGAAGGCGCAGCCCGGACAGATCGTCCGCATCGGCGATTACGAGCTGGAATACCGGGAGTGAACAATCGGCCTTTTCCGCGCTGTTTTCCTTTTGCCCTGTTGTTGTGGTAAAAAGAGGGGAAGAATGCTGGAGTGTGGCCATGAATACGAGCGCGAAAAAATCATACCAGGCGGGGGATCCGAGGCAGATTGTCCGGTGGGCCCGCCGCTATGCCCAAAGCAGAACCATTTCCTTCCTCGTCCAGTGGGTGTTCATTATGGTCATGGTCATGTGTATCGGCATTGCCGCCAGCCTGACCCAGATGGCCCATCAGCAGGGCAGGACAGCGACTTTCACCCTGTCCGTAATTTCCATGATCGTGGCCGCGCTGACGCTGGTATGGTTTTCCGTGTCCCGCTGGAGCGGCGAACTGGTCTTCAGCATCACCAACTGGCTCTACGGGCGTGAAGGCTATGTGTCCTACTCCGGCAGCTGCCCGGAAAAGCCGTTGCCCATCTGGCTGACCGGCCTGGGGGGCGGCCTGCTGGCCTACCACCTGCTGGGGGCGCTGCTGATCAGTTTTAATTATGTGAGCATACGCTACATGCAGCCCTGGTCCGCGGCGTACATGACGCCCTACCTTATTCTCATGGTGGTCTACCAGCGCCTGGGGTTCTGGGCCTGGTTGTGGCCCGTGCTGTACGGGTTGCACGCCGTCGCGCTGCTGCTGAACCTGCCCGTCCGCTTCGGCTATGAACTGGAACTGCTTAATATCGTGGCGCCCATTTTCGGGTACGGCCTGATCGCGATCCTTACCGGGCATCTCTACAGTCGTTACGCGCTCTGGAAACTGAAGGCGCTCACCCGGGGCAACATTCCCGAATACGATGACATGGCTTCGCCCGACGGCGAAAACGGGGAAGACGGCGGGGACGCGATGCATGGATGATCTGGACCGCACCATACACGAACCCGCGCGCCTGCGCATCCTGACCCTGTTGTCGGGTGTGGACGAGGCCGACTTCAATTTTCTGCTCAACATGGTCGGCCTGACCAAGGGCAATCTTTCGTCCCACATGGACAAACTCGAAAAAGCGGGGTACGTCACCATTGTGAAGTCCTTTAACGGACGTATTCCCCACACGGATTTCAGCATTACCGCCGAGGGGCGCGAGGCCCTGGAGAAATACTGGGAGGAACTGGATTCCATCCGCGCCATGCGCGACACCCGGGAATGATACAGGAGTTTTTATAACCACGGAATTCACGGAATAACACGGAAAGGAAAAAATTCAAAAAAGCAATTCATCGTTCTTCTTAACGCTTTTTTTCGTGTTCTTTCGTGTCTTTTGTGGTCACCTTCTTTTTTCTTTTCTTTTTTCCGTGTTATTCCGTGAATTCCGTGGTTGATAAAATTCTTTGTATTCTGCCTTCTTTTCGTGGTTGCTATCATCTGATGAATTGTTGGCCGCGATACTGTTTAACAGGAAGAGCCCTATGAAATTTCTGGTGCTTGGCGGGTGTGCGGATATGGCGATGCCCCTGCTCAAACGGCTTCATGAGGATGACGCCGTGTCCGGGGTCATGCTGGCGGATCTTGATGAAGCGAAGGCGAAACGTTTGGCGGAAGCCTACGGCGGCAAATTCACCGGCATCTTTTGTGACGCCACCGATGCTCCCTGCGTGGTGTCGTTGATGCGGGGCTACGATGTCGCTGTCTGCTACGTCGGCCCCTTTTACCGCTTTGAACGTGCCTTGGCCGCCTGTGCCATAGAGGCGGGCGTTCACTATGTGTCTATCGCCGATGATTATGACGCCTATCTCGATGTTATTACGCTGGACGAGGCCGCGCGCCAGGCTGGCGTCAAGATCCTTAGCGGCTTCGGCAATTCGCCCGGTATAACGCAGGTGCTTGCCGCCAAGGGGTACCATGCGCTGGACCGGCCGCGCCGCATCCACGTGAACTGGTGCGCCGGCGCCGGGGAAAGCGTGGGCGCCTCGAACCTGATGCACCTGTTCCACATTTTTGAAGGCTCCACCCTGCAATGGCAGGACGGGAAGGAAGTGCGCGTTCAAACGGGGACCTGCCCGAAACGGGTCATATTTCCGGAACCGATCCACGACGCGATCATCTACTATACCGGACATGCCGAATCGGTCTCGCTGCCGAGGAATCTGCCCGGGCTGGAGGAAGTCACCCTGCATGGCGGCACCAAGCCGCATTACATTGTCACCCTCCTGAAACTGATGCGGGCGACGGGCGCCTTCAAGACCCACCAGCGCCGCGCCGCGCTTGCGCGCTTCTTCCATCGCGTCGAATCCTGGTTCCCTTCCGGCGGGCTCGACAAGTCCGTGGGCCGCGTGGATGTCATCGGGGAGAAGGACGGGCGGGAAGTGTGTCTCAGTTATTCTTATGTCGGACACATTGCCGACATCACGTCCATGCCGGCCTACCTCGCGGCAAAGCGGCTGTGTGAAGGCGCCTATGATGCGTTGCCTGGCGGGGTGTATGCGCCCGAGCGCCTGTTGAAAGATCCGGACGATTTCGTTAACGGCCTTAAAGAACTCGGCGTGGATATCCGCCTGTAAGCGCCGCCTGTGCCGTCCTCACTTCCATTCTCCGTCAGACACAGTCCGACAGGGTCTGACTCCGTCCGACGTTGTCCGACAGGCGGAACAACGCCCTTACAGGATCCCTGCCACCGTTTTCCCGGAGGCCGCGGAATCGTGGATCGCCTGAATCACCTTCATGTAGCGCAGCCCGTCCTCAAAATCGGGATGGTAGGGCGCGCCCTGGCGGATGGCCTCCACAAAATCCCGCTCCACCCGCCAGTTGTCGACATCATACCGTTCGTCTTCAGTGGGCTCGACTGTTTCCATGGCGCCGTTGATGGAACGGTACAGGATATCGCGGTCCACATCATAATGGAGCATACCTTTTTCGCCGTAGATGCCGATGGTATCGCCTGTGAGGCCGGAAACGCCGCTGATGACGTAGTGGACCGGTATGCTGTTGCCGACCACGGTGTTCGCGACCACCTGGTCCGGGATGTGCACCGGCGTCATGGCGCCGTTCGCATCCGGCCGTTCTTTCGTGAACAGAAAGGTCTCCGCACTTACTTTCTTCGTTCCGCCGAACCAGCGGTGAATCACCTCGATAAACATGCCCAGGGTTTGCACGTTCAGTCCGGACAGGTAGTGGTCTTTGCGCCAGCTGATGGGCGTCTTTGGATCCGTCCATGCGTTTGAAAAACTGTTAACGGTAACATAACGCACCGGGCCGAGTGCGTTTTCCCGGAGCAGTCGGGCCATGAGTTTATCAATGCGCAGCCCGTAAGGCACCGGGCATAGCGCCGCCACCCGGCCGCTGCGGCGCGAGGCTGCGGCCATAATTTCCGCCTCTTCCTGGTTCCGTGCCATGCGCGCCTGGCAGAACACATGCTTGCCCGCTTCCAGCGCGGCCACGCTGACCTCGCAGTGCAGGTAGGGCCAGGCGCCGATGACCACAGCGTTGATGTCATCTCTCGCGACGAGTTCCCGCCAGGAATCGCAGATCTCCGGGATGCCGGCGTCCCGGGCGGCCTTTTCCGAGGACGCGCGGGTGCGGTTGGCCACCGCGCACAGGCGGACCCCGTCAATCTTGCGGAATCCGGGCACATGCCGCGCGTGGCAGATGCCACCGAGTCCCACAAAGCCTATCCGGATGTCATCCATGGCTCTTCCTCCTTGTTCAGGCGCGGAACAGGCTCCGGCCGATGCCCATGGCCTCGCGGCAGCGCTCGACGGTTTCCAGCGCCACCGGCGTGACTCGCTTGGCGTTTTCACGCAGAAAGTCCTTGATAAAATCATCGTCATGGGCCGGGTCATTGTAGCTTTCAATGATGGGCGCGTTGAATTGGGAGGCGTATTCGGCCACCGTTTTCTTCAGGGAACCATAGAACTTACCACCTTTGCGGTACTGATCGAGGTAGTCGAGATAGACTTCCTCTGGCGCGAGCAGCGCGAGCAGCCGGTACAATACACCTACGCCGGACGGCATTTTGCCCACGACCACATCGGGGTCGTTGCTGTCCGTGTCCAGCGGCGCGGGTTCCGTGGTGGTGGGCACGGCCTTGATCTTTTCAAGGACCACCTTGGGCGGGTCGAGCAGATCCAGCGTGTTGTGGTCGCTTTTTCCCATCTTTTCCGAGCCGTCCAGGCCGGGCAGGCGCAGCGCGTCCCGGCCGAGGGGGCGGGGGATATGCAACACTTCGCCGAAGCGGTGGTTGAACTTGGCCGCAATGTCGCACGCCATCTCGAGGTGCTGGCGCTGGTCGTCGCCCACGGGGACCAGGTCGGCGCGCACGATCAGGATATCCGCGGCCATGAGCACCGGGTATCCCAGCAGCCCGTAGGAGAGCGGGTTCCCTTCGCTCTTGGGGTCTTCCTGCAGCTTGATAAGTTTATCCTTGTAGGTGGTGCCTCGTTCCAGGTGGCCGATATTGGTCAGCATGCCCAACAGCAGGCTCAGCTCCGCCGTGCAGGGCAGATCGCTTTGCCGGTAAATGACCGATTGCACCGGGTCCAGCCCGCAGGCCACATAGGTGCGCAGCATGTCCAGCGTATTGCGGAAAATTTCCTGACGCTCCGTGATGGTGGTCAGGGCGTGGTAATCGGCGATGAAATAGTAACAGCAGGCGTCCGTTTCCTGGAGCCGCAGAAAATGATGGATCGCGCCGAAATAATTGCCGTAGTGCAGCCGTCCCGTCGGGCGGATGCCCGAGAGAATGACTTCCTTTTTGTCAGACATACAAGATTCCTTTGATTGCCTTAGCGTTAGTTAGCCTAGTGCCTTGTGGAAAGTTTTCCATCAACAAAAACACGAAGTTAGGTATGTTGTTCGCGCTTTAGCGTGCTATGTTGTTCAAGATTCACGTGTTAAGACGCACACTAAAGTGTGAACAACATACTCTGAATATTCTCTTTCTGGGTTACGGACAACACCCGTGCTACTGCCCGAGTCGACAACCCTTTTCTTTTCCTGTTGAACCTGGGAGGGGGCGGGGCGTTGAACGGTGCTTCCCCTGAGCCGGGATCGCATTTCCGGTATTTTACCCGAATCAGGGGGCCTATTTCCTGCCTGTATAACGGTTTCGCGCCCGTGGGCGGGTGGAATTGGCGGCTGAAAGCGCGGCCCTGATACAATGGGGCACCTATGCGATTATTTTTATACCTGCCAGAAGACAATCACTTTCTTGCGGCGCGCTGGCTCCGGGAACAGGCGGCCGGCGTGGCCGTATGCCTGATTCACGCGCCTGCCGCCGAAGCGGATGCCATCGCACTGCAACGCGCTTTTTCTGTCATCACGGAAATCGTGCCGTTGGAACGTGCCGCCGGGGTACAGGAAGGCGTGCCCGCCCGCGTTACCCTGCCCTGGACGCCCGACGAGTTCCCGTTACGTTACCAGTTCCCGGTGCGGGTGCCAGACTGCCGCCCCTTGGCCGCACCTTTAAGTAATCTCTGGCAACTCGGCTTTCGCGAGGTGGAGTTGTATCATGAGGGCGGTTCGCGGGTGTTGCTATTGCCGCATCTGTTGCATGCGTTTGAAGGGCGCCACGCGGGGCAGCGTTGTTTTATTGTCGGGAACGGCCCCAGCCTCAATCGGGTTGATATGACAAAACTGGCAGGGGAGGTTGTCTTTGCCGCCAATCGGGGCTACCTGGGTTTTGAGCGCTGGGGATTTATTGCCCCCTATTGGGGCGTTTACGATCCGCTCCAGATTGAATCGTACGGCACCGAATATGAACAAAACGTTCCCGATTCCTGCATTAAGCTTTTCCCGCTGCAATACTGGTCCTATCTGCGGGTTCAGAATGCGTGTCCTGTGTTTATGGATTGGCCGCGCCGCGCCTCCCGGGAATTCAGCGATTCCCCGGACCGCCTGTTCGTGGGCTATTCGGTGGTCTACATGCTGTTGCAGGCGGCCGTGATCATGGGATGTAACCCCATTATTCTGGTCGGCCTGGACCATCGCTACCAGTTGAAGAAAAAAAACAGCCTGATGCGCCTGGCGCGGCTGGCTGGAAGGTGGACGGCCAGGAACTATGACGACCGCGCATGGTATCGCTGCGGGCTGGCGGCATGGCGGGAATATTTCAGGCTGCGCGGCGGCGGTATGGCCGTGCCCGCGTCGCGTCTGTGGAATGCCGGTGACGCCGGCGGGGCGACCCATTTCGATTCCCAGTATACAGGCGAACGGAGACAGTTTCTCATGCCGCGGCCCCAGGACGCCGAAGCCGATTACCGTTGCGCCCGCGCCTGGGCGGAATCCCATCAGGTGCAGATCTTGAACGCGACGCCGGATTCCGCCCTGACCATTATTCCGGCCGTTCAGTTTGAAAGTCTGTTTTAAGGCGGTACCGGCCCGTTTCGTAAGAAGGCGCATAATACCCGGCAAAATGGATTTTACCGGATGCCGGATAAAGGATATCTTCTATGGCCACATGGCTGACCTATAACAGCACGGAAGGCGCAACTCCGCGGCAGGCGGCGGTCGTCATCCTCTATGAGGAAGCAGGCGGCTCGGTCCTGTTCGTGAAGCGCAACCGGCGGCTGGCCTTCATGGGCGGTCATTACGCCTTTCCAGGCGGCCGTGTTTCGGAATCCGACACGGGCCGCTGCGTCAAGAATGTGTCGGATCCCGGGCTGGCCCGCTATCTTACCGCGGCCGTGCGCGAGGTCTTTGAAGAAACGGGGATATTGCTGGCGAAGGGATTTTGTCGGTGCTATGGCCAGGATGATCCCGTCCGGAGGGGGGTGGTGGAAGCGCCAGAGAAGTTTGAACCGTTCCTGGAGTCGGAGGGGTATCATATTGACATGGACGATTTCGTGCCTGCGGGCCGCTGGATTACCCCGTCCTTTTCGCCCATGCGTTTCGATACCCGGTATTTTCTATACCGTTGCCCCGCGCCCCTGTCCGCTTCGCCTATGGGGGAGGCGGAAGAGATTACGGAGGTTGATTGGCTGACGCCACAACAGGCGCTTGAAAGGCGTGGAATGGGGACGATGACCTTGTCCACGCCTCCCGTCTTTGTGCTTCAGCGGCTGGCGACATTTTCCCTTTCGGAAGCGCTGGACCGGCTCCAGCGCACGCCGGGCTTTTCGGATACGCTTATCGATTATATTGAGCCCGCGCCGGGCATCCATATCGTGCCCGTCAAGGCCCATACCCTGCCGCCGGCCACCCATACCAACTGTGTGATCGTGGGGGAAACGGAACTGGCCATCATTGACCCGGGGGTACAGGATGAAGAGGAGCAGAAGCGTTTCGTGCTCCATCTGGATGATATGTGCGAGGGCGTCGGCGGACGGCCCGCCGCCATACTGCTGACCCACAGCCACCCGGATCATGCCGCCTTTGCGGCGGGCTTGTCCGGGCGTTACGATGTTCCCGTGTACGCGCACGCGGCCTCCCTCGAACGATTCCCGGCAGGACGACCCTTACGCGAGGGTGATACCTTGGAGTTTCCGGGGCTGCATCCTTGGCGGCTGCGCTGCGCGCATACCCCCGGGCACCATCCCGGCCATCTCTGCCTCTTCGAGGAGCGAACACGCACCCTGATTTGCGGAGACGTGATTGCCAATCCGGGAACCATCGTGATTAACCCGGATGACGGCGGCGATATGAACGCTTATCTCGACAGCCTGGAACGGCTGGCACGGATCGACGCGTTGCTGACCGTGCCGGGGCACGGGGCGCCGCTGATGGGGGCCGATGGCGTCGCCATGTTTCGCAAAACCCTGGAACACCGGCTCATGCGGGAAAACAAAATCAGGGACGCCTTGGGAAAGGGCGCGAAAACCGTCGAAGAGTTGTTACCGCTCGCCTATGATGACACCCCGGTTGAATTGTATCCCCTGGCGGCCTGTCAGCTTCGCGCCCATCTTATTCGTTTACAGGGAGGCTGAGCGCTTTCGGGACGCGACCGGTTTGTGTGCGTGGAAAGAGGAATTATTACTGAGACTGCTCCGAATGGCACTACTTAAGGCACTTGCATTTTGCAAATCGCAGCATACAATGAAGCAAAGAAGGGACTGACTCCCAAAAAACGCGCCCAAGACTTATCATGATTAAGAACAACATTGTTTTTTGGGTGTCTGTCCCTTCTTTGCGGGCTTAAGTTAGTGCCATTCGTAACCAGGAAAGACTTCTAAGGTATACGCGCCATGCAGGCAAAATTAGTAACGGTAAAACAATGCAGTGATCCCGCGGAAGCGGCGTTTCTCGCCAATTACCTGGAAGAAAACGGCATCCATGTCGAGAACAGCATGGAAAAGATGGGGGCGTGGTCAGGCCGCTATTCGATGCTGGCCCGAGGTCCTGTCCTGCGTGTGTACCCCAAGGACGCCCCCAAGGCCCGGCAACTGCTGCAAAATCCGCCTCCCCCGATCGATGAGGATTATGAGTTTCAGACCGAGGCGCCGAAAACGGACTGGATACCGGGGGAGCAACCCCAGGCATGCCCCTGCTGCGGGTCCGGAAATATCGTGTCCGTTCCGGGCAACCTGCTACGGGGCTGGCTGGTGTCGGTGCTTACCTTCGGAATCGCGAAACCCTTTGGCGCGCCTTTGTGGATTTGCCGGGACTGTGATTGGGACTCGCGGCGTGAGCGGCAGGGGTGAATTGCCCCCGGCAGGGAATCCATCAGTTGCATTTTCCGAAATGATAGGTTTATCATGCAGTGGCGTGTGATACGAAACGGTTGTTTTACCAAGTAAGGGAACTAGCATCATGAAATCCAACAATACCCCGGATGCGGTTGTAATCTACTCCTATCCCCAGTTTGTATTCTCTTGGCCGGTGATTGTTTTCGGGTTTATTTTCGCAGGCATACAAAGCGCCGGCTGGGTCGGTCCAGCCGGGCAAAGTGCCATCGCATGGATCTATATCACCCTCGTCTGCCTGGTAATGCTGGCCATGGGCGTGGACCTGGGGCGCAATTCAAGTATTTTCTGCCTGGTCCTGTTCGTGGGCGGCTTGTTTGGCATCTTATGGTTGCAGGCGGCGCACGGTGTCACCTTTTTCGAGCGGATCGGCGAATTTATTCGAAATCTCCAGCCGAACATCTCGGCTGCGGCCATGGTTGCCATCAGCATCATTCTTTCTATCATCTACCTGATGATGATCGTAATGGCATTCTTCAATGATCGGTGGCGCATCACGCACAATGAGATTGAGCACCGTTCTTTCGGCCATAAGGAAGACGCCACCGGCCGGGGGGCGAAACGGGTGCTGGCCAGGTACCCCGATGCCTTGGAACTCCTGATCTGCTTTTCCGGCACGATTGAGGTGTACAGTTCCCTGGGCACCCAGAAACTGGTGACCATCAGGAATGTTCCCCTGCTCCCCTTGCGTATGAAAAAGATCAGCCGCATTCTCGAAACGACTTCCGTGGAAGGCGCGAATGCCGAAGAAGAAGAGCACGAGGAAGCGGACGGACTGAACGGCTGAGTCCTGTTCTTGAACCCTGTGTCTGCTCCCTATGCTCTAAACGAGAGCGGGCGAGAACCCGAGCAATTCGAGGATCTGTTCTTCTTTCGGTTCCACTGTGTAGGGTTCTGAGGCTGCCGCGATCGCGTTGTCCGGGTCTTTTAACCCGTGCCCGGTTAAGATGCATATCACCCGGATGCGGTCGCCCTGCCTGGGCGTGACCGTGTCAAAGAAGCCTTCCCGTGACAATTTCGCCAGGCCCGCAATGCTCGCCGCGCTCGCCGGCTCGCAGAAGATGCCTTCCGTTCGCGCGACCAGTTTGTAGGCGTCCCGGATCTCATCGTCAGTCACCATGTCGATCATGCCGCCCGACTGATCCCGGGCTTCCTCGGCGGTTTTCCAGCTGGCCGGGTTGCCGATGCGTATGGCCGTGGCGAAGGTGTGCGGTTCCAGTACCGGGTGTCCCAGCACGATCGGCGCGGAACCCGCCGCCTGGAAGCCCATCATGCGCGGCAGCCCGTCGCTTTTACCCAAGGCGTGATATTCCCGGTAGCCTTTCCAGTACGCCGTGATATTGCCCGCGTTGCCCACGGGCATGCACTGGAAATCAGGCGCGACACCGCCGAAATCGTCCAGGATCTCAAAGGCTCCGGTCTTTTGACCTTCAATGCGGAAGGGGTTGATCGAATTGACCAGCGCTACGGGAAAGTTTTCGCAAATCTTGCGCACCAGCGTCAACGCCTCGTCGAAATTGCCATGAATCTGAATGACCTGTGCGCCGTGCACCATTGCCTGGGATAGTTTTCCGAGCGCGATTTTCCCTTGCGGAATCAGCACGATGCATTTGATCCCCGCCCGCGCGGCATAGGCGGCGGCGGAGGCCGACGTGTTGCCCGTGGAGGCGCACATTACCATCTCATAGCCTTCTTCCAACGCCTTGGTGATGGCCATGGTCATCCCGCGGTCCTTGAAGGAACCTGTGGGATTCAGACCCTCGTACTTGAGGTATACTTCAAGTTTCGGGTGCAAAGCCGCGCCCAGTGCCGGGGCCGCCACAAGCGGCGTTGAACCCTCGTTCAGGGTAATGATGCGCGTGGTGTCCGATACGGGCAGATGTTCGCGGTAACGTGCGATCAGGCCGGCGTTGTGCATGGTATGCCTTTCTTTTAAAGCGCCCGCAGCAGCTGCGTAGGCTCGGTTATAAAATCCATCTGATCGATTTCCGCCAGCGCCGCAACTACTCCCGATTCGATCGTTTCATGGGTCATCAATACCACGTGGACCGGCGTGTCCTCGGACTGGCTCTTTTGGATGCAGGACGCGATGCTGACCCCGTGTCGCCCCAGTGTGGTGCAGACCTGGCCGAGCACGCCCGGATGGTCTTCCGTGGTCAGCCGCAGGTAATAGCGGCCTTCCATCAGCCCGATGTCCCGCACGGCGATGTCATGGGTGTAAACAAAGGGCGGCAGCGCGCGGCACTCCCCGCGCAGGGCAATGTCCACGATATCGGCCACCACCGCGCTGGCTGTGGGCATGCGCCCGGCGCCGCGGCCGTAGTACAGCGTGGCGTCGGCGCAGTCGCTTTCCACGTAGATGCCGTTGAACTCGTTGCGCACCGAGGCGAGCAGGTGGGTTTCAGGCACCAGCGTCGGGTGGACGCGCGCCTCGATCTCGCCCTCCACCTTGCGGATAATGGCAAGCAGTTTGATGATATAGCCCATCTCGCGGGCATAGGCAACGTCCAGGTGCGTGATTTTGGTGATGCCTTCCACGGGTATCTCATCCAGGCTGACCCGGGTGCTATAGGCCAGCGACGCCAGGATCTGGCACTTGTGCGCCGTGTCGTGCCCAAGGATGTCCAGGTCAGGGGGCGTTTCGGCAAAACCCTTGGCGATGGCCTGTTGCAGGGTCTCCTCGAATTCGAGGCCCTCATAAGTCATGCGGCTAAGAATATAGTTGCACGTGCCGTTCAGGATGCCGTGAATGCTGTGTATATGGTTCGCAGCCAACCCTTCGCGCAGAGCCTTGATGATAGGCACCGCCCCGGCGACCGCCGCCTCAAAACGAAGCTGCACGTTATTTTTTATTGCCGCTTCGGCCAGTTCCTGGCCACATTTGGCCAGCAACATCTTGTTTGCCGTGACGACGTGTTTCCCCGCATTCAGGGCGGCGAGAATGAACCGTTTGGCGGGTTCCATCCCCCCGATCAACTCGCAGACCACGTGTACCGCAGGATCCTGAATCAGGGCCAGGGCGTCATTACTGACTGTCGCGCCGTTTAACGACAAGTCTTTCAGCAGGTCTTGCCGGAGTTCGGCCACATGGCGAAGCGCCACGCGCGCGCCGGTTTTGTCTTCGATGACGTCCGTGTTGGCGGACAGGATTTCAATAACGCCGCCGCCGACCGTACCGGCGCCGATTACGCCTACACCAATGTCCATAAGAAGGTATTTCCTCTTTTTCGGCCGGGAGTAACGCGTCCTGATCTGGACACCCCGGAGGTTATGCTTCTTCCACTACTGCAATGATGTCACCCGTGCGAACGCGGTCTTCCTCGAACACGCGCTGTTCCCTCAGGATACCCGTACAGGGACAGGGTACAACAAAACTGGCCTTGTCGGTCACGATTTCGAGCAAGTCGTCGCCGGTCTGCAAGGCCGTGCCTACCGTGACGGGCCAACAGGAAACCACCGCTTCGAGATCCGCGGCGTCTCCGTCGCCGAAATCGGGCAGGGGAACTTCTATCATCTTACCCATGGGAATGGGCCTTTCGGGTTGCCAGGATTCTACACTGCCGTGTTGCCATATCCGGCAGGGAGCACTGCGCTTTTGTTGCATGCCCTCCGTGGCGGCAGGACTGTATTATGCCAAATTACGGGGCGGCAGGGAAACAAGGTCACGTTTTCGCGGCGGCGGGACGCCTGAATGTTCCCGTTAAAAGTTCGTCGGCATGATAGGAACTACGCACGAAAGGGCCCGCCATGGCGAAAACAAAACCCGTCTCCAGGGCCTTCTTTTCATATCGGACAAACTGTTCCGGTGTGATGAACGCCGCCACTTCGGCGCGGCCGCCCCGAGGTTTCAGGTATTGGCCGATGGTAACCGCGTCGCATCCCGCCCGGTGCAGGTCTTCCAGGGTTGCCCAAACCTCGTCTTCCCCTTCGCCGCAGCCGACCATAAGCCCTGACTTGACATAACAGGATTCCGGAAGGGCTTCACGGGCGGTTTTTAATACGCCCAGGGAGCGTTCATAGGAGGCGCGGGCGTCGCGCAGCAGGCGGTGCAGGCGTGGCACCGTTTCCACATTATGGGCGAACACCTCCGGCTTCGCTTCGGTAACCAGCCTAATCGCGTCCGCATCGCCCCCGAAATCCGGGGTCAGCACTTCAATCGTAACACCGGGGCACCGGCCGCGTATGGCCTGGATGACCGCGGCGAACTGGCCGGCTCCGCCGTCGGGCAGATCGTCCCGGGTGACCGAGGTGATTACGCTGTGCCGCAGGCCCAGCCGCGCTATCGCCTCGGCAACGCGCGCCGGTTCCCCTTCATCGGGTGCGGCGGGTGTGCCTGTGCCGACGCCGCAGAACGCGCAGTTTCGGCTGCACACCTCGCCCAATATCATGAAGGTGGCGGTGCGGTGGCTCCAGCACTCTCCCTGATTAGGGCACTGCGCGCTGCGACAGACCGTGTTCAGGCCCAGCTCCCGCAACAGGTCGCGCACCTCATCCACTGCCCCGGATTGCGGCCAGGACTGGCGGATCCAGGGTGGAAACTTTGGGGGAGTTGGCCGATTTTTTGTCATATCAGTTTCTGCAGGCATGCTTCAGTATATCATGTTTAGTCTTATCCCTTGAAGATGACCTCTTTTTCTTTCGCCAGGCGCCTGATTACTGTTTGATCGGTCTGATCCGTCCGATATGTCCCGGCAGGCGTAATCAGCCTTGTTGTTTTGTTCCGTGAAGACCGGGTTGCTCCAGTCAATCCAAAATGCGTATTGTATAGGTCATACGGATTTGGTTTAAGTAACGGACAGGAGGATCTGCAAATGAGTAAAGCGTATCGTTTTCTTGCTTTTGACCTGGGCGCCGAAAGCGGGCGTGCGGTGTACGGAGTACTGGACGGGGGCCGTATTACCCTTGAGGTGGTGCACCGCTTCCGTACCGAAGGGCTGATCATGCTGGGCGTGCGCCAGTGGGATGTGGCGCGCATTTATGAAGAGTTGTGCGAGGGGCTGGCCCAGTGCGTGCGCCTTCATGGGCCGGAGCTCGATGGTATCGGGGTGGACACCTGGGGCGTGGACTTTGGCTTGCTTGCCCGGGACGGCAACTTGCTGGGCAACCCGCGCCATTACCGGGACAAGCGCAACGAGGGCATGCAGGACTATGCGTTCGGCATGGTACCGCGCGCGGAGGTCTACAAGGCCACGGGCATCCAGTTCCTCCCCTTCAATTCGGTGTATCAACTGCTGAGCCTCAAAAAGGCGGATTCGCCCCTGCTCGAGGTGGCTGATTCCATGCTCCTGATGGGCGACCTGTTCGGATACCTGCTGTCGGGCGTTAAGGCGTGTGAATATACCAATGCCTCCACCACCCAGATGCTGAATCCTTACACGCGCACGTGGGATGATGAACTGCTCCAAAAACTGGGACTTCCGAGGCGTCTGCTGCTGGATCCCGTGCCGCCGGGAACCATCCTGGGCCCGGTGCGCGAGGATATATGCGCCCAGACCGGACTGTGCCCGGGCGTGCCGGTCATTGCGCCCGGAACCCACGATACGGCGTCCGCCGTGGCCGCCGTCCCCGTCTCCGCCGATGAAGGACCCTGGGCCTATCTTTCCAGTGGCACCTGGTCGTTGCTGGGCGCCGAGTTGGACGGCCCCCATATCAGTGAGGAGAGCCTGGCGCAGGATTTCACCAATGAAGGCGGCGTGGGCGGGAAAATACGCTTCCTGAAAAACATTTTCGGCCTTTGGCTGGTGCAGGAATGCCGGCGGTCTTGGGAACGCATCGATGGCGCACCCCTCGATTACGGCGCCATGACCATCGAGGCGGAAAAATCGCCCGCTTTCCAGTCTCTTATCAACCTGGACGATGGCCGGCTGATCGCACCGGACGACATGCCGGGACTTATCCAGGAAATGTGTCGCGAGGGTGGCTGCCCGGTTCCGGATACCCGGGGCGCCATTATCCGCTGCGCCCTGGAAAGCCTTGCTATGAAATATCGCACCACCCTGCGCAACCTGGATCGTCTTCTGGGCAGGAAATCGGAGTGTCTCCATATCATCGGCGGTGGTGTGCAGAACCGGCTGCTGTGTCAGATGACCGCGGACGCCTGCGGCGTTCCCGTGGTGACCGGACCCATCGAGGCCACGGCCCTCGGCAATATCGGTGTGCAGGCCATGGCCGTTGGTGTGCTGGACGGGCTCGCCGCTGTGCGTGCCGCCATAGGCTGTTCCGTGGAACTGGAACGCTACGAGCCTCAAAATACCGCCGCTTGGGACGCCCTGGAAAAATAAACACGCGCCGCATGGCCCGAACCGGAAATTTTCATGATGAACGGGTATGAACGGATACGGAACCTGATCGACGGTAAACCTGTGGACCGCCTGCCGGTGATGCCGATCACGATGATGTTCGCCGGGGATTACATCGGCGCGCCTTACGGTCGGTATGCGACGGATTACCGTACCTTGGTCGAGGGCCAACTGCGGGTGGCGGAAGATTTTGGCTTCGATTATGTTTCCTGCATTTCCGATCCCGCCCGGGAAGCCGCGGACTGTGGCGCCGATATCGCCTTTTATGACAACCAGCCGCCGGCTATCCGTGAGGGCAACGCCCTGCTGGCGGATAAAACGAAACTTGTCGGTTTGAAAGCGCCCGATCCATTGGGCGGCGGCCGCATGCACGACCGCGTCAAGGCCGCAGCGTTATTCCGGGAGAAGGTGGGCGGCAAGTTGATGATTGAAGGCTGGGTGGAGGGGCCTTGCGCCGAGGGCGCCGATTTGCGCGGCATCAACGCACTCATGATGGATTTTATTGAAGACCCCGGATTCGTGGAAGACCTGTTCGCCTTCGTCTTGGATCTGGAACTGGATTTCGCCCGGGCGCAATTGGAAGCCGGTGCGGACATTATCGGCATAGGTGATGCCGCGGCGTCCCTGGTGGGGCCCATGATTTATGAGCAGTACGTCTGGCCGTATGAAAAACGGCTGGTCGACGGGATCAAGCAACTGGGCGGCCGGGTGCGCCTGCACATCTGCGGCAACACCCGGGCCCTCTTTGCCGGCATGGGCCGGATGGGTTGTGACATTGTGGATCTGGACTGGATGAATCCGCTCCACGAGGCCCGGTCCGTCATGGGGCCGGACCAGGTGTTGCTGGGTAACCTCGATCCGGTGTCTGTGGTCCGGGACAAAACCGCCGCGGAAGTTCAGGCCGCCCTGAGGCAATGTCATGCGGAAGCGGGCGACACGTATATTTTTTCCGCAGGCTGCGAGGTGACCCGGGACACGCCCCATGAAAACGTCTGCGCTTTCCGCGCCTGTTCTGAAGAGGATGCGGTAAATCCATGAACATGTAACGCTGTGCTTGGATGTTCCCGAGTGCTTTTTCCCTTATCTGTCCCCGCCCGGGAATTAGTGGTAGATTAGCGCTGTTTTCTTTTCAGGTGTGATTCTTTACCAAATTCTTAAACCAAGGAGTTCCGGCTATGACAAAAAGAGGTGCACGCACTGTCGCGCTGCTGTTCTTGCTTTCCGTCACTATCGGTCTTGCCGGAGCTTGCAGTAAAGACCCGGTCGTTGTCGAGGTCGCGCCCGAGACGCTTATCCTGAACAGCGATCAAGGAGGCTGGATAACCGTTCATATCAACGTTCCCGCGCGGCTCGTTGACAGCGAAACACTGATATTGCACGGTATCCATGTCCATCACACAGGCGTGGATTCGCGGGGAGAAATCGTCGGGTATTTTGACGAGTATGCAGTCAAGGCATTGGTGAGTCCGCCCAGCGCGGAACTCACGCTGACAGGCGCCTATCTGACCGGGGAGATGTTTGAGGGCTCGGACACGGTGCGGGTCCGGGAAAAATAAGTTTCACGTCCGGCAGCGTTTATGCCTCCGCCTGGAAAAGCGTGTTTAAAAGGGTTGAAACGTCTTCCTGGGCGACGGGCCTGGGATTGGCTTTTGTGGAACCGGACGCCAGCGTTTCCTCGATCACCGTTTCGGGATCATGCAGGGCTTTCCCCGCGAAAGGATTCCTGATTCCGAGTTTACCCACCATGGACTGTGCATAGGCGAGCAGGTCTTCACCAACGATTTCGCTCATGCGCGCGTATTTCTCGGAGATGACTTCCCGGTTGAAGGCGAGCACGGGGGGGAGGCACACGGCGCACACCAGGCCGTGGGGCGTGTGAAAGCGCGCGCCGAGCGGGTGGGCCAGCCCGTGCACCAGCCCGAGCCGGGCGTTGGACAGGGCGATGCCGGCCAGGTAACTGCCGTTCATCAGGTCCAAAAATGCGTCGGAATCTCCTTGGTAGCCTTTGTCAAGGCTGCCGTGAATCAGCCGGAGCCCTTCCAGGGCGAAGGTGTCCGACAGCCACGTGGCGCCCCGGCTGCAATAGGATTCAATGGCCTGGGTCAGGGCGTCCATGCCCGATGCCGCCAATACTTCTTTCGGGCAGCTTTCCAGCAGGTCGGGGTCGAGAAGGACCAGTCGCGCCAGGAACGACGGGTGGCGGATAGACTTCTTGACGCCTGTGTCCGAATTGGTCAGCACGGATACCATGGTGGCTTCGGAACCGGTTCCCGCCGTGGTGGGCACGGCGATAAAGGACGTCGGTGACGGGGGAATGGGCTGGCCGTCGTGGTAGGAGAGTACCGACATCGGGGCGTGATGCAGTCCTGCGGCGGCCTTGGCAATGTCCAGCACGCTGCCGCCGCCGATGGCCGCCACCCACTGGGGGTTATGGGCGCGCACTATCTCCAGCAGGTCTTCGAGTTGCTCCAGGGTGGGCTCGCTGCCCGGGTGGAGCCACACCCGCAATTCCACGTCGGAAGACTGTTTGTCCAAAATCTTGTCCAGCGCGCCGCTGCGTACCTGGGATTGTCCGCAAACGAGACAGCCCCGCCCCCCGAAGGCGTCGCACAGTTCCAGCAGTTGCTGTGACGCGCCCCTTCCCAGCCGGGTTTCCGGGGGCAGAATCAGGGTGTCGGGCAGGGTATTCATGGCTGCTTCGGCTCCGGGTAACAGGCGATGACCGCGATCAATTCCAGGGGTTCCTCGCCGTCATTATAAATGGCGTGGGATTCGCCGTTTCCCGTCAGGATGGCGTCGCCCGCGCTTACACGGGATTGGGTCCGGCCATCATCGAGAATGCCCGATCCCCGGGTGATGATATACACCTCGTCTTCCGCCTCATGCGTGTGAGGGCCGATGCCCGCGCCTGGAGGGATGACGCCCATCGCGCAAAACCGGACGTTGGCCGTAAACTCCTCTTTCTTGAACAGATGTTTGAAGGTCACGCTGCCCGGACCGCCGCGCATGTGTTCCCGCACTTCACCTTCCATGTCGGCATGTTTTCGTATCATGACGCCATCCTCTCTAAAGTAGACTATTCTCCCGGGACCGTATAGGTCCCCTAAGTCCCATGGTTCCCATAGACACCGGGCATATGCTTTTTAAAACGGCGCATATACCACGGCGAGAATGCGCGCGTCCGCGCCACCCGCGGCCCGCACCTCATGGGGTACAATGGAATCATAATAAATGCTGTCCCCTTCGCCAATCTGGCGCGTTTCCTTGCCGTAACGCACCTCTATGGCGCCCCGAAGCACATACAGAAACTCCTCGCCCTCGTGGGAGGACAGGCTGGGCGCTTTTTCTTCCCCGGGGTGCACATCCACGATGAAGGGTTCCATGTGCCGGTCCCGCTTGTGGGAGGCCAGCGAATAGAAGTCCAGTTCTCCCTGGTTGACCGGGCCGGAACCGGAAAAACGAACCATCGATTCCGCCTGTCCGCCGCGCACCACCACAGGGCCTCCCTGCGTTTCATCGTCCAGAAACGTGCCCAGGCGCACGCCCAGCGCCCGCGCGATTTTCATCAACGGCGCCAGCGACGGCAAGAGTTCGCCGGTTTCGATATGTTCAATGACCGCCGGATTCATCTGGCATTTTCCGGCAAGTTCTTCCGCGCTCATCTGGAGGGTTTCCCGCAACTGGCGGATTTTGCCGCCTATGTGACATTCTTTAACCATTGATGTACTCCACGATTATGATGTTTCTGGCCGTACCAGTGAAGGCCGGCGTAACTTGCCCCTGATGCTACGGAAGTATACCCCAATGATAATTCCCAATTCACACGGGTTGGTGGCGCGCCTTACTCCATTCCCGTAGGGACGGTTGAATGAGTCGGGTATTCAATCGTCCCTACGGGACTTGGTAAGGGAAAGGGTATTCTACCCGCCACTGAACTGGCGGGCTACCCTCAATCGTCCCTACGGGACTGAATCGGTTATGGCGATCACGCTATTGTCGAAGGCTGCGGCCCGACCGCGAAAAGACCGGAACCCATCTTCAAAATCTGTCGGCAGGCACAGAAAAGTCTGCAATTCTTTCCTTGAGTGTTATGAATCTGGATACCGATATGTTTACATTACCCTCGGTGCGCTTCCATCCAGTCTCGTAGGGACGATTGATGGTAGCCCGCTTCTTTAGAGGCGGGGATGTCGGGGCGTTATTTATGCTCGTCCTGTAGGGACGGTTGAATGAGTTGGGTATTCAATCGTCCCTACGGGACTTGGTAAGGGAAAGGGTATTCTACCCGCCACTGAACTGGCGGGCTACCCTCAATCGTCCCTACGGGACTTAACCCGGGTATGGGTGTCTATGTGTTATCAAAGGGTGTGGCCCGACCGCGAAAAGACCGGAACCCATCTTCAAAATCTGTCGGCAGGCACAGAAAAGTCTGCAATTCTTTCCTTGAGTGTTATGAATCTGGATACCGATATGTTTACATTACCCTCGGCGTGCTTCCATCCAGTCCCGTAGGGACGATTGATGGTAGCCCGCTTCTTTAGAGGCGGGGATGTCGGGGCGTTATTTATGCTCGTCCTGTAGGGACGGTTGAATGAGTCGGGTATTCAATCGTCCCTGCGGGACTTAACCGGTTATGGCGATCATGCTATCGTCGAAGGCTGCGGTCCGGCCGTGAAAAACCGGAAAGACGGTTATCGGGGACGTTGGTATTGAAGCGTGCGGTTCTCTGATGCGAATCGATTTTCTGTACCGGTTATCGCCGATACCCATGTCGGAAATAAGAAGTCCCTTTGCAGTGTTGATAAGTGTATAATCCAAAACGATAAACAGGGGAGAATCTTTAGTTAAACACAAGGGGTGTCAGTAAAGGAACCGGCTATGCATATGGTGAGATTGATTTATGTGAGCACCATGACGGACGCCTGCGACACAGAAGCGTTGCAGGATATCCTGTCCGCCTCGAAAAAGAACAACGCAGAACGGGGCATCTCGGGTGTGTTGTGTTATGATCCCGCCTTTTTTATGCAATGCCTGGAAGGGCCACGTGACGCGGTCAACGAAATTTACTCCCGGATCACGTCGGATGAGCGGCACAAAAATATTACTCTGCTGGAATACACCGAAGTTGACGGGCGCCTGTTTGAAAACTGGACCATGGGTTTTCTCCGTCCGAATATACTCGACAAAGAAACCCTGGCGAAATACACTACCACTGGCAGGGTAAATCCTCACGCCCTGAAAGCCGAACAGGCCCGCAACTTCCTGCTGGACCTGGTGGAACAACAACGCCGCCAGAGTGCGCCGAATATGTGAAACTGGGCAGATCAGCGCCGCACGTTGAAGACAAGATCCCCTTCGAAGGTTGAAACGGCCGGAGTTCCGCCGTCATCCGCACCGTTGGCGCCGATGCTGTAAAGCGTGTATCCCTCTCCCTCACGGCGGTAGCGCAAGGGCTGTTGATCAAAGGGATCTTCCGGCACGCCGCTCAGGTAGGCGGGTACCAGGGCGTCCAGCTGGTCCGGCGCCGCGCCGGCTGCCAATCGGTATCGCTCAATGGCGGCGGCAGTACTTCCCAGGCTTAACTGGGCGTCCCCTCGTGCCATGACTGCGGGAACGCGGGTTAAACTGGCAAATAAACTTGAATTTAGGTAAGGCAGGATTGACCGGTCGTTCCCCCGCGTCTCCAAGGCCGCGTAGGTTGGTCGGGCCTCTGCGTAAGGCAGGCGGGAGGCGGCAATCATTTCCTCCATACATTCCAGATATTCCTGACGGTCCCCGGAGAACCAGCCGAAGGCGTTTGCCGTTCGAAGCAGGGCCGCGTAGGAACCGGGAATGATTTCATCCATCCAGGTCCTTCCAGGGGCGATGAATGTCGCGGGATCATTGTAAGCTTCCAGGGCGAACACGCGTTCCACCATAAGCGCGTTGGTCAGGCTGGTTGTATTATGTTCGGCGGACAATCTTTGCTGCAGTACCGCCAGCTGTTCATCGTTGTATCCTGCATACGCCAGGGTGTTTTGAAGTCCTTCTGAGGCTATAGTCTGACAGGCGATGCTCACTAGTTGGGAGATAATTAGAGCCTCTCCGCGAAGGGGACTTTGAACAGCCAGGCATGACATCAGGGCTTCATAACTGAGATCCGTGTCTCCTGTCATTGCCGCATAGACAGCTTCTGCCCGAAGAAGCCGGGCTGCATCGCGGATTCTGGCCAGGTGGGGTAGCTCCATGGCGAAACCCTTGGAATAGTCGAGGGGAAATTTTCCGGGCGGCAGGGCGGCTGCCTCGTGCAGCATCTGCAGCAGCTCCTGGTGTTCTTCCAGGTAAGCCCTGAGTTTGTTCAGATCCTCCGGAGAAAGTGCTTGCCCGTCGTCCAGTTGTTTCAGCATATCGTTTATTTCATCATGGGCGGCGCTTGTGCGCAAGGCTTCGAGAAGATCGGTCGACTTGAGATAAATGTCAACGGCGGTTTCGCCATTCTCGGCGACGGGCGTCGCCCCGTTCTCCGGGGAGGGCGTTTCCCCGAGAATCTCGGCATCTTCTTTATTCTGCCATTGTTGCAGTTCCGCCACGGTCGCGGGTGCCCCTTGGGCGCGGATGGATTCCAGGAGGGCCGCGTACCGCCGCGTGTTAAGATGATGTGTCACGCCCAGGAAGAGGACAATCCCGGCGGTAATGCCCAAAAAGGAGGTCAACAGAATACGCCTGTTGCGCACCCAGGGCTTTACCGGTGGACGCCGGCACGCGTCATGAGGGTCACGTTTCATCATCGCAATTTCCTCCCATACACAGCAACAGTGTACTGGATTTCACGGCCGGGGCTTCAAAGCGGCACAACGGCCTTACCGCTGCACCTGAAAGACCAGATCGCCCAGGCCCGGGTTTTCCCCGGGCACACCACCGTCATCCACGCCGTTCAGGCCGACACTGTAGAGTATATACCCCTGGTCTTTTATAAGGTAGCGCAGCGGCTGGAAATCGAAAGGATCCACGGGTGGGACGGCCAGGTACGCCGGCGCCAGGAGGTCCAATTGCTCCGGAAGTGTTCCCTGTGCGACTCGGTACCGTTCGAGGGCGATGGCGGCGGCGCACTGGCCGAGATAGGCCTCGTTTTGCGCCGCCTGCAGCGGGAGAGGATTGTAGCGAACGAGTATTTTGCTGAAGCTGGGCAGGGGCGCATGATGGTGGTGACGGTTGCGGCGGGGTTGACCCGTAGCTGTTTCGAGGCGCCGCCGGTAGCGGGGATCGATTCGCTCGGCAACGCGGTCAAAAATCTTTCGGGCGTCCGGATAGGGCAGGCGTATGCCGGCAATCAGTTCCTCCATGCCGCCGAAATATCGTTTCCTGTCCGGCACAAAAACCCCGAGCGAACTGGACACTTCAAGCAGCGGCGCTGCGTCGTCGCCGCCCCGCCAGTCCTCATCGCCGGTGGCCAAGAGCGGGGGATAGGCATAAGCTTGAATTCCCAGAACCCGTTCGGTGACCAGCGCATTGGAAAGCGCCTCCCGAACGGGGATGAATTGAAACGCACCCTGAAGCCGCGCCAGATGCTCTTCCGTGAACGTCAACCGCTTCAACGCGTTGCCCAGAATATCGAGCATTAACTCGATGCACGCGGTCCGCGCCCCCTGTGAAGCGAGGAGCGGTTCCTGCTGAAGCGGGCGCAGGAGCGCCATGGCGGCCAGCAAGGCGGTGCAGGCCCGCTCGGGTTCCTGTTTGAACGTTGCGTCCACGGCCTCCGCGCGCAACAGCAGGAACGCGCGGCGCGTGCCGGGCACATGGGGCAATACCATATCCCAACCCTTCGCGTACTCCGGTTGGTACTTGCCCGACGGCAGCCCTGCCCCCTGGTGAAGCAACGCCAGGGCTTCCGTATTCGCGGCTAGTTCTTTCTCGATTTCCTGTAGTTTTTCCGCCGGGAGCGTGCCTTCCTGGCCAAGCTGCGTCAGTATATCTCGTAAATTATCCAGCGGATGCGGGTCGTTGGCGCGGTCCAGCGTCTCGAAGGCTTGAAGATATAGTTGCGCGGCTGTGGCATCGGCTTCGCCCTCACCTTCAGGACTGGGCAGGATGCGCTCCTGCCATGGTGGCAATTCCTCAAGGGCGGCGGGATACCCCTCCGCGCGGATCGAGGCGATATGGCCCTCAAGGTTGCGTTCCGAAAACACTTTAAGCCCCACAAGGATCATGCAGGGAACGACGAAGGCCAGAAAGGCAACGGCCAGCATGATGCGCCGTGCGCGCACCCAGGGCTTGGTCCGTGTATTTTTTCCGGAATGATTACGGGTGTTGGGCATAGCCAAGCTTCATTTCCTGATAAATGTGTTGTCATTGGCGAAACCGCCGCAGGCGCATAGGCTTCGCGGATGCGCTTCGGCTCAGTACTCGCTCTATTGTATATCTTTCGCGCAGCGAAAACCGATTGTGGCGCAGCGGTCCAGCCCCGGCCACAGGAGCAGGAACTTGGTGTGGGAATGCAAAGGCTGGGGGCCGCCGGGCATGTACCAGCCGCTGCCCGAGGGACGATACCAGGAGCCGCCGCGAAGGATGCAGAAGCGGGTGTATTCGTCTTCATATTCGCTTTCCGTCCACTCCCACACGTTGCCGCTGGTATGGTATAGGCCATGGGGTCCGCGTCCTTCCGGGAGCGAGCGCACCGGCATCGGGCCGGACGCGGCGGAAGCGCATTTCGCGGCGTCGAAATCATTGCCCCAGGGCCACGTGCGCCCGTCCTCTCCCTGCGCCGCCCGGTGCCATTCGGCTTCAGCGGGCAGGCGTTTGCCCGCCCAGCGCGCGTAGGCGCGGGCATCTTCCAGATCCACATAGACCACCGGCAGTTCCGCGATGGCTTCCGGCATGACGCCGTCCGGCCAGTGGCGCAGAAAGTTCTCCGGGTATTCCGGACGGTATCCTGTTTCTTTCAGGAAGCGGTTGAAGTCCGCGTTGCTGACCTGGGCCTCGTCTATGAGGAACTCCGGCACTTCCACCGTATAGTCGTGTTCCAGCATCTCGTCATGGGGACTGCCCCAGGTGAACCGGTTTTTCTCTTCCTCCGGCGTCCCCGGGTCAGGATAGCAGCCGCACTCGCGGCGGGTGTGCTGAATGCGCATGCGCTGGGTGCCGCCGGGAATGCGTACCATCCCCGTGCCCTCGCCGCCGGAGGGCTTTACGGTTGTCTGCGGTTTCGGTGCCGGGTAAATCGGCGGTTGCGGCGCGGGCGCTTCCTGTTCCGCCAGCGCGGCCTGGGCGGCCAGGAATGCCTCAAGACGCGGGTCGTTGCCAAAGGTTACCGCAATGCAGCCTAGCCGGTCCATGTCGCCCCAGACCTGGACCGTGCCGAATTCCGTCATTTCCCAGCGGGTCTGGCGGCCTTGCCACAGATCATAAACATGCATGTCATCCGCCCGCCGTTCCTCGGGGAACTGCCAGCGCAGCAGCGGCCCGTGTTCCAGGGGCTCGCCGAAGTTGCGCAGGGTGAAGAGCGTGGTCGGCGCGCCGGGCCACCGGTGCACATACATGTCTTCCTGGACGGCCGGGTAGAAGGGGTCCCACAGGGTGGAGGTGAACACTTCCGGGAAAGCACGCAGAATGGAGGCGCTGCGCTTCCAGAGCAGCGCGTCCTCTCCCGAAACCGGGTTGGCCGTTCCGAAAATATTCTCCCAAAGGAGAAGCCCCGCACCATTAAAAAAAGCCGTTTCGATTTCGTCCCGGTGGGAGGTCTCCCAGCGTTTCGTAAAGTGCTGAATGTGGCGCGGCTCGATCCACTTCAACTGGGGCATGCCCGGCGGTTCCGGGTCGTGGGCCCATTGCGCCCACGAAAGATTGCACAGGCTCAGCTGGCGGACGGGCGGGCCCAGTTCCGGCACCAGCGCGATCCCCGCGCCGCGCGCGTCCACGGCCTGACGCAGCGCGGAATCCGCGCCTGTCAGTGTGTCCAGAAACACGCCGTCCGCCTCCAGCTGCGCGACGAGGTCGGCGATCACCGTCGTGTCGGGCTGGTCTTCGCGGCGGGTGCCCTTGTCCCAGGGCAATAAGGGGATCTGGACGCGCACGCCGTGTTCGTGGAAGCGGCTGCAGACGTCTTTTAACCCTTCCAGCCCGCCCGGCATGTCCCGGAAAAAATCGAACTGGTTGCGGTCGTCCGTGCCGATGCGCGGGTAGGCCGGCCAGAGGATGACCGTTTCCACGCCGCCAAAACGTTCACGCATTTCCTCCATGAAGGCGTCCACCCGGTAGCCTTCGCCCGGTTGCCAGAAACGCCGGTCGTACAGAAACAGGAAATAGGCGCCGAAGGCTGAAAGGGTCCAGCGCAGGTCGTCACGGTCATAAACACAGCGGCACACGTGGGTGGTGTCGAGGGCGCGCAACACCTGGCCGAACGCGCCCATGCGCGCCGTGTCGTCCACGCCGAGAATCACACCTGTCAGGTCGGCCCGCGCGGGTCCGCCCGCCTCCACCGATTCCAGCAGCAGCCCGGGGCGGACCGTGCCTGTTTCGGCTTCCAAATCCGGAAGGTCCAGGGACAGGGAAAGTTCGTGCCATTCGCCGTCATTAGGCAGGTCCAGTTGCGCCGATGCCACGAGTGTCCTGGCGCCGTTGAGATGGTCCACAAAGAAGCACAATCGGTTGCGTCCCTCAACGGAACGGGCGGTCACCGAAAGAAACAGCCCGTCGCCGCTCTTCAGGGATAAGGTTTCCGCCAGCGGTTCCGCCAGGCGCAGCCAACCGTTGCCTCCATCGCCGTTCATGGCGAGGTGCCGGCCTTTTCCCGCCAGCGCCTGTTTCCGGTAGGCAAACGCCGCACGCAACCAGTCGCTTCGTTCCACACCCGGCCCCGGTCCCGCGATGAACCATTCATTCATGGACAGCGGCGCTTCGTATTCGTGCCGCCACAAACATCCCGGCCCAATTTCAAAAAAGTCTGGGGCAAACATTGGTCCATCGGCAATAGAAGTCATTGGCAGGGTTCCCATCAAGAATAAGAGCAACAGGTGACACATAAGGGCGGTTTCGCTTGTTGATTGTCGGACCGTTCGGACCGCGTCCGACCAGGTCTGACCCGGTCTGACACGGAATGAGCGTGCCTATGATGGTGTATTATTTCTTTCGTAGCGCTTCCAAAACGTATGCCGGAAGCTTCTTCTCCGCGAAAACGGGTTGCAGCCGTGCCAGGCGCTGGCGGCCGTTGATTACCGGAATGCTCGGCCAATCTTCGCCGATAAGCGGTTTGGCATAGGCCGTGAAGGCGTCCGTCACGTCAATCTTATTCGCCGCGATCCACTCCGCGGGGAAGGTGCGTTCCGAATTGGCCACGGCCTCCAGGGGCGCCTTGTCATAGCGCACGTTGTAAATCAGCCCCGGCTCGCGCAGGATAGTCGCCATCCAGCCGTTTTCGCCGGACGCGGCGATCAGCACCGCCTGCTGGCCCACCTTGTAGGCTTCATCCAGGTCGACCACCGAGGCGTAGGCCGTGGTGGCGCGCTGATCCGTGCCCGGCACCTGGCCCCGTGCTTTGCCGGGAACGGGCAGCCCGTGCTGATTCAACAGGTTCACCACCTTTTGGGCGACCGTCATCTGGGAGGACCCGAAACTGGTGTGCCCGAAACTGTCTTTCACTTCGCCCAGTTCGCCTGCGTCAAAGCCTTCGCTGACCACCACGATGCACCGCCCGTCCCGCTTCAACTGGTCGTTCACCAGGTCGCACATCTCCTCCGCCGGGACCTTGGATTCGGCCAGGTAAATCTGGAGCGGCATTTCCCGTTTCGGGTCGGCCAGCCGCGCCGCCGCGGGAATGAACCCGATCTTGCGGCCCATGGCCTGCAGCACCAGCACCGGGTCGGCCGGGCAGGATCCCGCGTTTTCCTCGTTGGCATTCTGCACCATGGCCATCCAGTACCGGGCGACGCTGCCGTAACCGGGTGTGTGGTCGATCAGTTTGAACTCGGAATCGCCGACATCGTTGTCGATGGTTTTGGGCACGCCCACCGCCACCAGGTCCAGGCCCTGCGACGCGGCCATCTTGGCCACCTTGTTGGCCGTGTCCATGGAATCGTTGCCGCCGTTATAAAAGAAATAGCCGATATCGTGGGCCTTGAAGACCTCGATGACCCGCTGGAAATCCTCCTGCTGGCTGGACTTCAACTTGTAGCGGCAGGTGCCGATGGCGCCCGCGGCGGGGGTGTAGCGCAACAGCGCGATTTCATCCTCATCCTGGGCGCTCAGGTTCAGCAGCTCCTCCTTGAGCACCCCCTCGATGCCGTGCCAGCCCGCGTACACGGTGCCGAAATTGTCGGGGAACGCCTTGCAGGCGTCCACCACCCCGCGCAGGGAACTGTTGATGACCGGACTCGGCCCGCCGGACTGGGCGACAATAACATTCTTCTTCATCGATGATACTCCTTAAGATGACAGGTACAATCGCATTCGACGCAACTGCGAAGATAATGTAGACGCGGCATCCTTGCCGCGTTTTAAACGGCCGAAAACCGCTTCTACGTTGTACGCAACTAATTTTTTAGTTTGGGAAACCAAATTTTATTCGGCGGCGCCGCCGGCAGTCAACCGGTACAAAATTTCACCGGCGTTCGGTACCAGCAGCAGCCCTTCCTCCTCCCGGTCGCGCCAGTCGTCCGGGTTGATGCTGTCCGGGTCGCGGTAGCCCAGGTTGATGGCGCGGCACTCCGCTTCCGGAATGGCCGTGGCCAGCGTCACCTGCACGCGGGGCCGTTCCACGCCGTTCTCAAAGGTGCCCATGCCCCGGACGTGGGTGGAATGGGCGAGTATGCCCCCGGGGATGTGGGCGAACTGGTCCATCTGTTTCAGGAAATAGTCGCGCACATGGTAGCCGACTTGGGCGATGAGCTTCCCGTGGGTCACGCTGACCTCGCGGATGTGCTTGCCGTAAATGATCAGTTCGCCGCCGTCGGCGACCACCGGCTCCAGCTTGTACATGCACTTGCCCGCCACCCAGATCTCGTCGTACATGGGCGGCGCCATTGCCAGCACGCTCTGGAACGGGTGCGGCTTATAGATAATGTGCGTTTGGGCGCTCAGGTCGGCCGCCTCGCTCCAGGCCGCTTCGGGGCTGCCGTAATAGATGGCCTTGGTGTTTTTACCGATGACGTTCAGGCAGAAACAGCGCTTTTCCACCGGGATCAGCGCGGCCGCCCGGTCCACCACGGCGCGCACCGGCGTGTGTTTCGTCCCGTTGATGGAGTAGTTCGTGATGAGCGCGCCGAGCCAGTGGAACAGATTGAGAATGTCCGCCCCGGACACGCCGGGGAAGAAATACTTGTTGCCCCCGCTGAAGCCCACCACCTCGTGGGGGAATACCGGGCCGACGATGCACACGAGATCATAGTCGAGCACGCGCTTGTTGATGGTCACGTCAACCGACTGGCCCATGAGCCCGCCGGAAATGGAGGCGATGTCCTCCTCGCTCAGGGTGCCGATCCTGGCTAGTGCTTCGGGGTTCTGCCACGCGTGGTTGTAGATGCCGATGTCGCCGTAGCGGCCGTGGCGCTCTTCGGGCGTGATGCCCAGCAACTGTTCAATCATGATGTCGGTCATCGGCGGGTGCGTGCCCAGCGCGATCAGGTAATCCATCCTCGCCGCGCGGCCATGCACCGCGCCGTGAAGCGCGCGGAACAGCTGCGGCATAGGCATGCTGCGTGTCTGATCGGGAATGATGAAAAGGATCCGCTTCCCGTCGATCGCCTCGTCCGCCCAGGCCCGGGCGACAAAGGTCTCCAGGTCGGAATCACTCAGGTAGCCGTCCTGGCTGATGTGCTGTAAAACCATGGTGTTTATTTCCTGTCCGCTGAATCATGGCGCGTTAAACCGCTTTGAT
>JAAYBJ010000267.1 GCA_012730105.1 Candidatus Hydrogenedentota bacterium | reverse complement strand
GTACAACCGCGGACACGCACCACCCATGCCGATGCTGCCCTAAGCAGCCGTCATAAGCACAATATTCTTGACAGATTCGAGGCCAAAAATGCCCCGAAACAGGGGGCTACTGCGTTTTTTAGGATCATTCGGAGACGGACTGTTGGGCCGGGGTGCAGGGTGCTATTCTAAGAAAATCGTGTGCAAGGCGGCTTCTTAACTGGAACGGTATTATGATTCAGAATTCCCGGGGGCTTTGATCGGGTCGGCGGACGAGGCTTTATGGAGGCGTAAAATCGCTCTGTTCATTCGCCTGTATCGGTTGATGCCGATTATGCTCACCAGGATTCCGATTGGAAGGCAGGCGACTCCGATTGCCCAGAACCATATCTCATGGGCGAAGTTTATGATGGTGAACCCGGCCATCACCATGGCCACTCCGGAACGCAGATAGGCCAGGAGCGTCCGTTCATTCGCCAGCAGTGTCCGGTCAATGGCAAGGTGGTCGCGCAGGATAAGTCCTTCGCTGATGAATCTTGAATACGGCGTTTTTTTCATGTTTAACAAGGGTCTGATAATGCCTGTGATTGTGGAAAGCCCCGGCGCCATGTTACGGGCTATTCGCCGGCGCGGTCGTTGGAAAATTCAGTGCAATCTGGATTGAAAGATTAAATGGAATGTCCGCCTTTCAAGAAGGAATATGAGGACGAGTCCGGCCAGGAAAAGGCATTCTAATACAAGGACAAGTTGGATTTCATATCTTTGCAGCCATCGGATAACGTAAAAGTCTCCATTCCCTATGGCGCTTTGTCCCGCGATAAAAACGCGCAGGACAAGCGGCATCAGGGTCATGCATAGGAGACAGAATAAAGCGAAAAAGAAAACCTTCACTGCGGTGAGGGTATCCTCGCCCAACATCCCGCGGGTCAGGATGCCATTCGTTTCGAGTAGGTTCCCGATGATGGCGGCGATGAGTGTAAACCCGAATACCCCAAGAAACGCGATTAAACGAAATTTCATCGTTGTTGTGTCCGCCTTGGAATCGGCTTCATTTGCCGATGCAGTCCAAATGTTGCGCTCGCGTGATGTAAGTGCCGCGATTCAAGATGGAAGCAGATTTATATTTTTACATACATAGCGCGTTCGTCACGGTCGCACGACCGAAACTAACAGTCGCCGGATGCTTCTTTTCCTAACTCGGCAAGAAACTGATTTAGCCGGTCCTTCTCCTTATCGCTTATTTTTAGGAATTCCACTCCTAAATAATAACCAACATCTTCGGGCAGGGGCTTGGTCCATTTTACTTCGGCCACAGAATCTATCGTGGATGTGTCGGACAGTTCAATCTCAACGTGAATCGTATCACCAGCCCTGTAGGGCTGGGAGGTAAGTACCACAACACGCATTCCGGCCCCGTTACGGCTCAGGTCCATCACGCTAGCGCGTATCGCATCCCCTTCCTGGGAGCCGCGTTGAATGATTTTTCTGAAGGCAGCCATGATAGTCCCGCTGATAGAATAACGAGGATACCTTCGCAGTTCTTTCATTTCTCAATCCTTCGCCAGTCACCAAACCTGATGTTACTCTTTACGCCACAGGACAACGGCGCCTGTTCGCCTTTTTATCACATCTTTATTGTACCAGATTATCAAAATTTGAGGAAACACTTGGACTACACCGCAAGAACGAGAATGAGAGGAGGGAAATCAATGGCGTACACACGGACGGAACAACTTGGCGCCCGCGTCGGTTTGATGCTATTATCGTGATAGCTATGAGGTTAAACGCGCTACGAGGGGCAACGGAGCGTGCCGGGTCAAGAATGCGTCATTCATAATTAACGGTCTGTTTTATCGGATTTGTTTTTATAGTATTCTTTGGTGTGGCAGGTTTCTTTTATGGTAAGCCGGAACCAGTATCGCCTGATATTTTCTGGAGGAAGAAGATGACGCTTGTGTTAAGTATCTTGGGATGGATGCTTTTCGGAGTGGGAATTTTGATTGGATTGGCATTGGATCTTGTCGGTTTGTTCGGGAATTGGGTGATCCTTGTTGTGGTTGCGGTGGCATGGGTTGTTCTGCGTTTTCAGCACTTTGGTATCTGGACGCTCGGGATTCTGCTTCTTTTGGCCACTATGGGCGAAGTGCTTGAATTTCTGGCCGCCGGTTATGGCGCGGCCCGTTTCGGAGGGAGCCGCGGGGCCGCGCTTGCTTCGTTGGCGGGGTGCATTACCGGCGCTGTGATGGGAACCCCCTGGTTTCCTGTTGTTGGCACGCTGGCGGGCGCCATTCTGGGCGCTTTCGCGGGGGCCGTGCTTTATGAGCTTCTTGTCGCAAATAAACCCGCGGACGTATCAGTGCGGACGGGTGTCGGCGCCGCTTTGGGCCGGGCCGGGGGCGTACTCGCGAAATTCGTCCTCGGACTTGCCATGCTGGTTGTGGCGGCGATGGGATACTGAATGCGCATCCGCCGGCCAGAGCGCTTATGTCTACCGTTTATATTTTTTTCCGCTTTGAATAGTCCCGGGCGGCTGTTTTTTCACAGGATCAATGGAATAGAATGCAGGTGACAAAGAGAGCGGGGAAACGCTTTCTCCGCCGCGGAGAAACAGACCTTGAATAAGATTTTGGCCCGGGTGGGGCGTCGTCCACTTCATGCGCACATTGCCGTAATCTTCATTTTCCTCACCACAGGGGTGGGGGCGATCTTGGGATGGTTCAATTATCATCAAAACACGCGTGTCATTCTTTCAGCAGCGGACCGGGTTTTCGACCAGATTTCGCGGGAGTTGCAGCTGGATTTTCAGGGAGCCTACCGTCCTGTGGTCAGCACCGTGAATCTTCTCGCACTGGAGGAAAGGATCGTCCGGGCATCCACGCTTGAGGAACGGGCCGCATCGCTCCCCGTATTTCGCGAGGCGCTCGCCACGCAGCCGCATGTGTCCGCGCTGCAGGTGGGATATGCCAACGGTGATTATTTCATTGTACGTCCTCTGAAAGAGGTTTATATGCGGCAGCGCTTTGAAGCCCCGGAAAATGCCGCGCTGGTTGTGGACAATATCGAGGCGAATGAGCAGGGGGACCGGGTTCAAACACGGTTGTATTATGATGCCGATCTGAACCGTATCGCGGTGCGTTCACTGGGGCCTACCGAATACGACCCGCGGATTAGGCCGTGGTATACAATCGTCGTTGGAAGCGCTTGTGAGGTCTCCACCAAACCGTACCTGTATTATTTTATCGGCAAGGTGGGTATTACCGTCGGGCGTCAATCGCCTGACGGCAGGGCTGTTGTGGCCTCGGACATAACGCTGGAACATCTTTCGCAAACGCTTGCCCGGCACCGGATATCGCCTTCGGCCGAGACGGTGTTGTTTGATGAAGAAGGGCGGGCCTTGGCCTATCGCGATGTGGATCGGCTTGTGTTGAAATCCGAAGGCGTCTCTCCGGAAATGGCAACCCTCGATGGGCTGGGCAGCCCTGTCCTGTCAGCCCTTTCCGAACGCCTCCTGCCTGCAGAAATGAAACTGTCCTTTCCGTTTGGCAACCGTGCCTGGCGGGGATCGGTCCGCCGTATTGCGGTTACGGATGATGTCGCGTTTTTTATGGCGGTCGTCGCACCGGAAGAGGAACTGCTTGTGGAGGCGGTTCATATCCGATGGCAATCCGTCTGGGTTACGGCGCTTATCCTTATCGCGGCGTTGCCCCTGGCATGGCTGCTGGCAAACCGGATCGCGCGACCGCTCAGAAAACTAACCCGGGAAACGGACCGGATCCGTCATTTTGATTTTGCGGGACCGGTAACCACCAGCTCTCTGATTCTTGAAATCAGCCAGTTGGCGGAGTCGACCGGCAACATGAAGAATGCCATACAGAAGTTTCTCGACCTGGTTTCATCCGTGGCCTCGGAACGCAGTTTTGATAACGTGTTGTCGCAAATCACGGAAGAGGCCATGCGTATGAGCGGGGCGGACGCCGCGGCGCTTTATCTTGTCAATGATGATGATTCCGCGCTGGAACCGGCCTGTACACGAATGGCAGGCGTTACTGGTAGCCGGGAGATGGTTATCCTGGGCAGTGTACCCCGAAATGGGAACGGGGAGTTGGCGCGATCCATTCAAACGGGCGTTACCGTTACCACCACACTGACGCCTGGCCGACACGGAGATGCGGAAGACGCCGAAGGCACGCTGGCATCATTGTTGGGGACAGACAAGATTTTTCTCGCGGCGATTCCGTTGCGTGGCAGGGATGGTCATTCATCCGGGACCCTGGCGCTGGTCTTTGACATCTCTCCCGGGAAAGGTGATGAGGCTATCGAACCGGCGCGTATTGCTTTTATTGAGGCCTTTTCTGGTTTTGCCGTCGTTTCGCTGGAAAGCCGTCGCCTGTTGAAAATGCAGAAAAGTCTGCTTGATGCGTTTATCAAACTGATGGCCGGTACCATCGACGCGAAATCCCCCTATACCGGCGGCCATTGCCAACGGGTTCCCGTGTTGACACAGATGATTGCCGAGGCGGCCTGCGACTCTGATTCAAGCCCTTTTTCTGATTTTTCGCTTGATGAAGAGGGCTGGGAGGCGCTGCAGATAGCAAGCTGGCTTCATGATTACGGCAAGGTGACCACCCCGGAATACGTGGTGGACAAGGCCACAAAACTGGAAACGGTGTATAACCGCCTCCATGAAATCCGCACCCGTTTTGAGGTGCTTAAGCGCGATGCCACAATCCGTTATTGGGAAGGCGTGGCCCGTGGGGGCGATGAAAAAGAATTGCGCCGGACGCTGGAAGTGGAATGCCGCGCATTGGACGAGGATTTTGCCTTTATCGCCGCATGCAACGAGGGTCGGGAGTCTCTTTCCGAGGAGGCGATTGCGCGGCTGCGGCGCATCGGTGCTCGGACATGGGCACGGACAGTGGATGACAGCGCGGGGTTGTCGGTTCAGGAACTGCAGCGCAGGCAAGCGGGTGGGCCACCGTCCGCATCGGGCCCCGAAACGCTTTTGCGTGATGTGCCGGAGCATCTGGTGCGCGGGGAGGATGGCAGGCGTATGGCCCCCGAAAATCCCTGGGGATTTGTGCTTGATATTCCGGAGTATGCCTTTAATCTTGGAGAATTGCATAACCTGTCCATAAGCAAGGGAACCCTGACGCCGGAAGAACGCTTTAAAATAAACGACCATATTGTGCAGACCATCATTATGCTGAGCAGCCTGCCGTGGCCGAAGCACCTGCGGCGGGTGCCCGATATCGCGGGTGGACACCACGAACGTCCGGACGGCTCGGGGTACCCGCGCCGTCTTACCCGGGAACAATTGTCGCTGGAATCGCGGATTATGGCGGTTGCGGACATTTTCGAGGCGCTAACCGCGCCGGATCGTCCCTACCGGGCGCCGAAACGGCTGAGCGAAGCGCTTGATATCATGAAAGCCATGGCGGAACGAAACCACATCGATCCGGATGTATTCAGTCTGTTTCTAAGGTCGGGCGCCTGTGACACCTACGCGGAGAAATATCTTCACCCGGAACAACTGGATATCCAGGCAAGGAATTTCATGGCATACGGGACGTGAAGTCAATGCGCCGGGTGTGGTGGTGCATGAACGGTCAGGAATGGGTGCACGTCTTGCGGTGTCTTATTCAGGCGCGGCAAAGAATGCGTCCCAGTTTCGGTCGAGCGTTTCTATGGCGGCCTTTACGGGTATAGCGCTGAAGAGACCGTCCGAATTCCGCACAAGTTCCAGGCGAAGCAACTTCTGCAGGGCGTCATCGATTTCAAAATCGACCGGGCAATGCCAGCGTTCGGCGAGCCAGGCTTCAATGCGCTGATCTATTTCGGCTTTCGATTGCGGCCGATTACAGGTCAGCAGAAAATAGTAGGCGAGCAGGGCTTCCTTGAATTCTTCTTCTTCCGCGTCATTTGCGATGCGGTACAGTACGCCGGCATTGTTGTCCAGATTTTTAAAATACAGGCTTTGGATAAGCGTCTGCATATATTTCAACTTGCGGTTTTTATAGTTGTTGAATTGCTTCCAAAAGTAGCCGCCCAATGCGGTGAATCCAGCGAAGAGGGCTATGAGTTCCGTCTCTTGAAGCGGTACCTGTTCCTTCCTGAGCCCGACATAAAAAGCAAACAGGGAAAAAAGAAGCAGCAGCGTGGTGCTCATCTTGGTTGCCAGTACGGCGCCGCCGCTGATCATTGCGGGAACGCCTATCAATAATTTGTCGATCGTGCGCATGCTGATGCGTGTGTTCGGGAAAAGAATCTCAATATCGGCCTTAGGCACATCCTGAAACAGTTTGAGAATGGTCGCTCTCGGTCGGGACGAAGATGCTTTGGTTCCGGCAGGATCGCCGTTTTCCTTAAAACGTATAAACACCACCACGCGGTCATAACAGCTAAAAGATGTCTCGCCTTTAAGCATGCCCAGCCAACGGGAGGTGGTTTCTTTCTTGAGTGATTGGCCCCGAAAAAATAGCAGATGCTCCTCGAAGGTGTTGAAGTCCACGTTTATCTGGATGTTGAACAGGGAGGATTCCTTCAGTGCCTGCTGTATTTCGTCGTTTGTGATCCGTTCGTAGTTGGCCTGCTCCAGGAGGCCGCAGAACAGCGCAACAAACTTTTCTTCGTTCACATCCTCTGCATGTTCGAGGGTACGTGTGTCGCTGTCCGGATCGAAGGGTGCGTAAGCGTTTTTCAGGGTTTCGATGATCTGATGAAATTCATAATGAAAGGTTGCCGCGAGCACGCGGCAGAGATACCGAAAGTCCGCCTCCTGCTCGGCGAGGCCCTTGTCCTGAAGGCACATCTCCACGATGTCGTGCTTGCGGAAAGGAATAAAACGAAATTTCATGTCGCATTTCTGTCGCATTATCTGATGATTACCCATGTGTACTTACAAACCTAAAGGCGGTTACTGTACATTTCATTCAATGCTTCCGGTTACAGGGTTTTCACCATACCCACCGTTTCGATCAGCGCCGCGGAGATATAAGCGTTGTCCTCATCCAACATGGCGGGATGAATCGGCACGCACAGCAGGCGTGCGCCGATTTCGTCCGAACGGGGCAAGGTCTGGCCTTCCGTGTGTTCCCGCAGCACTTTTCGCGCCTGGTAACAGGGCGGATTGGCGATGATGCACTTGATATTAAATTTATCGGCCATGATTTCGATGATTTTGTCCCGTTTCTCACCAGCCCAGTCTTTCTTGACAAGCACAGTATACAGGTAATAGGTGTGTTTCCGGTCGGCAGGCTCCAGCGGCAGTTCCAGTTCCTCCACGCCTTCCAGCAGTTTGTGGCGTTCCAATGCGAGCCGTCGCCTTGCCTCGACGAAGGCGTCCAATTTTTTCAGCTGCACCAGCCCGACCGCTGCCTGCACGGTCGTCATGACATTGGAAGTGCCCCAACTGTCCGTGAGGAATCCGTAGAACCGGGTTGAACGGCAGTAGTCCGCGAATTGTTTATCGTTGGTGGTGATCATGCCGCCCTCGCCCAGGGTGCAAATGTTTTTCATGGTGTGCAGTGAGAATACAGTGGCGCTGCCATGTTGTCCAATTTTTCCCCCCTTGTATTCCGCTCCTGTGGCGCGTGCCGCATCACCAATGACTGGCAGCGGACCATGCACCGGGTGGGGATGGCGCCGCGCGATTTCAAGCAATTCGTCCATTGGCGCCGCCAGGCCGTTCATATGCACCGGCAAAATGGCCCGCGTGCGGGGGGTAATGCGCTGTTCCACGTCTTCCGGGTCGAGTTGCAGGGTCTTTGAATCCACTTCCGCCCATACCACCTGCCCGCCTGCGCCCATAACCGCCAGTGGCGCCGCGACAAAGTTGATTGCCTGCACAATGACCTCATCGCCCGGTTCCAGGTTCAGGTATTTCATCGTCATGTCGAGTCCTGGCCCGGCGCTGTTGACGGCCACCCCGTGGGCGGCGCCCGTATATTCCGCGAAGGCTTGCTCAAATTCCGGTATGGGGTACCCGGAAAATCCAAAGCCCTGCCGGATGTCCGCCGCACGCCGCATGATGGAAACGGCGGCCTCTATTTCGTCTTCATCGTAGATACCACCCAGCTTGGGCTCGCCTTCCCAGGTTGTATCAGGGCGACCATGTTTTAAAATTTCTGTCCGTTCTTCTGCGTTCAGCATGAGCGCTTTCCCCTTTATACGATTGGTTATTACATGAGTATTGCTTGGCGGTATTTGTGTGCATGGGTCATGGAACAAGATGCATCCCTTTTCCCGCGCACGTTGTATATCGCGCAGCTTGACAGCAGTAAGTTTGCCACACCTCTCGGGCAAATGGGAAATGCGCCCTGTTTTTCGCTACAAAACGAGCAGTGTCCGATAAGATACCAGCAGGGCAACTAAAACGAGTTTAGTTGATGCCAGTTACTTATTGCCTTCGTTAAGTTAAGTATGTTTTTTTAGCAGCGGTCTCCGTGGTGTAAGTGATCGAAGAAAATCGGGCGTGTATTTAATACTGGTTACTGGATGATTAATATAGTAAAAATGATAAAATATATCTACTGTTAACACAAATAAAAATTTAAGTGAAACAATTTAAGGATTTTAGAATTCCGTACATTTTGTTCAAGCAAGGGGAGGTAAAAATTTGTTGTACATTATGTTGATCCTGTTGGCAATGATGATGATTTGTCAGGTATAATTAATAAAATTGTGGGGCAGGTACTGGTTCCCGTTTGGGGCAGACAAACGGCAATCAGTTGATTAATGAGGCAGAGGGGGTTGAACGGACAGGCGTACTCCAATTCGTTTCCAAGGAAAGCGAAATCATGAATACTCTCCTTGATCCCGAGATCGACTGTATTGCCCAGCAGTTGGGGGCATACAGTAAAAATAGCCTTGATAGCCTTCGTGTGGTGAATTCGCATCCTAAAATAACCGGTAAAGATGGTAGTTATGAACAAAAACAATAATCCTGGTGTTGCGACATCCTTTGCACTTTTGATAACTATGCTTGCCTCTTTCGCGTTTGCGGATGGGGCTGACTGGGAATCCCAGCCCATAGGTGAGTTGGTTGATGCACTTTCAGCCATGACTGGTGGACAGGATCAGCAGTTGGCTCTGCAAAAGGTGATCGTGCGTAAAAAGGAAGCCCTGCCAGTTGTGACCGGTAAACTCCAGTCTGGCGCCTGGTTTGAAAAGCACATGATGACCAAATTGTTGCGTTGCAGTCCGTGGCTGGAAACGCGGGTGGAACTGGAGTGTCTTGCAGCATCAGAAACGGATCACTGGCTGGCACGTGAGGGCGCGGTCTACGCGCTCGCGGAACTTGGCGATGCCTCCGCCGGTCCCGCCATTCTTGCGGTATTGAATGGTCCTGAAACACCGTTGAGTGTCCAGCGTGTTGCCGTTGCCGCTCTTGCCCGTATCGGCTATACGGCAGCCCTTGCGGACTTGTCACTCCTGACGCAGCATGAGGATGTGCGTATGCGTCTGTTCGCCAATCGCGCCCTGGCGGAACTGGGTGGTACGGCGGACAAGGCTTTTCTACTTTCCTGCCTTGGAGACGGCGACTTTACAGTTCGTGAGGATGCCTGCGGTGCGTTGGCCATGGTTGCTGGCGAAGATGTCGCAATGGCGCTGGCCGACAGGGCCGCCGGTGACGTGAATTCGGCGGTGCGTGATGCCGCCGCCCAAGCCCTGCTCCAGCGCAGGTCGGGGGAACAGAAATCCGACGGTGACAGATTGAATATACTAAAGGCGGGGCTGGAAACGGCGGACCGACATACAGCGATTTGGATTGTGAAGACAATTTTGAGGGAATGTGGTCTTGAAGGCTTGAACTATGTGCAGAGCCTGGCCTTGCGCGGGGATTATATCGGAGAGCGGGCGCGGGCTTTTCTGGTGTGGGCGGGAGAGTCTGTGGAGTTGTCCGTGCAGGCGCCTGAACGTGCCGACTATGAACTTCCCCCTGTTGATGACAAGCACGGCGAATATACCCACACGACCATGATTGATTACGCGATTGCCAAGGCACAGGCGGCCGGGTTGCCCGTGGAAGGTGATTTGCGGGCGCCCCTGGATCAGAACAGTGTTATCTGGAACCGGCTGCATGAAGGCGCGGCCCAGGAGGACTCCGTTTTCATCAGTGCCACCGGTGAAACGATACGGCAGCGGGAACATGCTTATAATCCCCTGACGAATAAGGGTTTCAACATTCTTGGGATACAGTTCGGTACGGCCCGTGATCGGTCACGGTCAATCTGGAATTCCGACCTGGTAAACGCCTTTGAAAACGGTGATCTGTATACGGAAGAAATTGGCGGCAACGGTCAACTGGGAGGGGCCTGGCAATTGCTTGGACGTATCTCGCACCTTTTGGAAGACATGACAGCCCCCTTGCATGGATTGGCCGTGCAGCACGTTACTCCGTCCTGTAAATTTGAAGAAACCTGGAAGGTAAGCGGCAACGCCCTAAATGCGGTGCTTGAGGCGGCGTTGGAGGAAGGGGCGGACATCCTGTACAGCGACAGCCCTTTGCCCGCGGAAGCGCTTGCGGGATTGGATGATTTTTCCAAGTCGCGCCTGGCTTATTGGTTTAACAGCACGGCCGCCAATGGGCCGATCGGCTGCCCGAACAGGAGCAATGACGATGTGCGGGGCTACCTGGAGGTATTGTCCTGGATTTCCTATTTCCGTACTACCGTATGGGGGGAAGTGCGATTTAGCCCGGACGGGTCGGGGTCCGAAGGGAATGCCACCAGCCCCGGTCTTTCGAGCACTGCCGTTTTCTCGGATGTGACGGTTCCTGCGGGAACGCCCAATGCGCTGCACGCCATGTTTCCCGATAAAATCAAGTGGCGTGATACCTGGAACGACAATTACTTTACCCTTGAAAGCGCCAATGGAAATGTCTTTTATTGGATGAAGGTGTTTAATACGGATGAATGGGGGGCGTGTGACTGGAGCGATGGCCGTTGCGAAGGAAATATGCTGTCCGGCGGGGATTATGATGACAAGCGTGCCCGTGCTGTCGGGCGGTTCTGGTTTGATACCCGTGAACTTAATCTGAATGATCTGGTGTTTAACAATTATCCCGACGGTACGCCTATGGGGAAAGACCTGTACTACTATTACGCCGACAGTCTGTTTCCGCTTACGGTGCGTTATAACGCCGGACTGCTCCTGCTGGCCAACCGTCGGGTGTCGGTCAGGACAGCGTCGGGACCGGCCGCCGGATTTCAATTAAGCCGGGCCGACAATTTCGGGAATGGACCGGTGTTTGACGTTTCCGGGGAAGGCAATGATTTCTATTTCGCCGCCAAGAGCAGTGTAACTATATCTGCGCCTCCTACTGATGATACTGGGGCGGCATTCGTGGAGTGGCTGAAAAACGGGACACCTGTGACCTCTGAGGACGGCACAATTTCGATTAATACAGCCAGCGTTCCCATCCCTGTTTCAGGTGATCTGTATACTGCAGTCTACGCCAGTGGGAATGAAGGTGAAGGCGAAGTCTTGCCCGAAGGCGAAGGCGAAGTGTTACCCGAGGGCGAAGGTGAAGTCTTGCCCGAAGGCGAGGGTGAAACGCCGCCCGAAGGCGAGGGTGAAGTGCCTGTCGAGGGAGAGGGCGAAATAGTCATTGAAGGTGAAGGCGAAGTGCCTGTTGAAGGTGAAGGTGAAGAACCTGCCGAAGGTGAAGGCGAAGTGTCACCCGAGGGCGAAGGTGAATTCTTGCCCG
>JAAYBJ010000031.1 GCA_012730105.1 Candidatus Hydrogenedentota bacterium | reverse complement strand
TGGCCTTGCCCAGTTTGGCCTGCACCCGGGTAATCGCGCTCGTAAGCGTCGTCTTGCCGTGGTCCACGTGGCCGATCGTACCCACATTCACATGCGGTTTGGTGCGCGCAAATTTTTCCTTCGCCATGGTGGCTCTCTCCTTCACACGGCGCCCCATGAGCGCTCGTGGTTATGTCGCACTCCTGCCGCGCCGCTTACGGCTGCCGCAAGGCACAACACCGACTCTGTTGCGTTATCGACTTATTTCAAGAGCGCGCGCCCGCCTGAAAGCGGAACGCGTTGCCCATCTTTTCCATAATCTCGTTCGCGGCATTTACCGGCACCGGTTCATAGCGCGAAAATTCCATTGCATAAGTTGCACGGCCCTGCGTCCGCGAACGCAGGTCATTGGCATATCCGAACATCTCAGCCAGCGGCACCAGGGCGCGAATTATTTGCGTGTTACCTTCGCTTTCCATGCCTATCAGCCGGCCGCGCCGTCGGTCAAAATCGCCTATAACATCGCCCGTAAATTCATCGGGCGTAATAACATCCATTTTCATCACAGGCTCCAGCAACACCGGCGACGCTTTCGGCGCGGCTTCCTTCACCGCCATGGAACCGGCGATCTGGAAGGCCATGTCCGAAGAATCCACTTCGTGGTACGACCCGAAAGTCAGCGTGACCTTCACGTCCACCATGGGATACCCGGTGACAATACCACTGTTCACGGCCTGCTGACAGCCTTTCTGCACCGCCGGAATATACTCCTTGGGTATCACGCCGCCGACCGTTTTGTCTTCAAAGACAAATCCTGAGCCCGTTTTGCCGCTTTCCAGCGTCAACACGACATGCGCGTACTGGCCACGGCCGCCCGTCTGCCGGACAAAACGCTTTTCCACTTCAGCGCGGCCTTGAAGCGTTTCACGGTAGGCCACCATGGGCTTGCCGACATTCGCCTCGACATCGAACTCGCGCTTCATGCGGTCAATGATGATCTCAAGGTGAAGTTCACCCATCCCGGCGATGATGGTCTGGCCGGTTTCCTCATTGACCCGGACCCTGAATGTGGGGTCTTCATCCGACAGTTTCACCAGTGCGCGCGCAAGTTTTTCCTGCTCGGCTTTGCTCTTGGCTTCAATGGCGATATGAACCACAGGCTCCGGAAAGTCCACCGACATGAGCGCGACCACTTTTTTCGGGTCGCACAGCGTGTCGCCGGTGGTCGTGTCCTTGCATCCGATTACGGCGCCAATGTCGCCCGCGTGCAGTTCTTCAATGTCCGTACGCTCGTCGGCATGCATTTCAATGAGCCGGCCAAGCCGTTCCTTTTTCTCCGTACGGGCGTTCACCACCTGCTGCCCCGCCTTGATCACGCCGCTATAAACACGGACAAAGGTCAGACGGCCAACATGGGGGTCGGTGACGATTTTGAAGGCCAGCGCGGAAAACGGGTCGGTATCTGTCGGACGGCGCTTCACGGTTCTCCCGGGCTGGCGTGGTTTCGTGCCCTCGTATTCCCCCATGTCCAGGGGCGAAGGCAGGTAATCCACCACCGCGTCCAGCAAAAGCCGTGTGCCTTTGTTGCGTAGGGCCGTTCCGGCGATAACGGGCGTAAGCCTGGAAGCCAGCGCGCATCTTCGTATCGCCGCTTTCAGTTCGCCGTTCGTGATCGTGTGCTCGTCGGTAATGTACCGCTCCATCAGCGATTCATCCACGGAAGCGACCGCCTCGATAAGCTCATGGCGATGAAGTTGCGCCTCTTCGGCGTACGCTTCGGGCACTTCCGTGACGATCTGCTGATTGTCCTCGCCGTCCTTGTCCCACATAATGCACTGCCAGTCCACCAGGTCAATTAGGCCGACAAACTGGTCTTCAGCGCCGATCGGCATCTGAAGGGGAATGGGGTGGGCGTCAAGGCGGGTCGTCATGCTGGTTACGGCCTTGAAAAAATCCGCACCGACACGATCCATTTTATTGATGAAGGCAATACGCGGCACACGATAACGCTGTGCCTGGCGCCAGACCGTCTCAGACTGGGGCTGGACTCCCGCCACGGCGCAAAATACCGCCACGGCACCGTCGAGCACGCGCAGACTCCGCTCCACTTCCGCGGTAAAGTCGATGTGCCCGGGGGTATCAATAACATTGATATGGTGCCCCTTCCATTCACAGGCTGTGGCGGCAGATGAAATGGTTATACCGCGCTCCCGCTCCTGCTCCATGAAATCCATGGTAGCCGCACCGTCATGGACTTCGCCCATGCGATGCACCCGGCCGGAGTAGTACAAGAGCCGTTCGGTGACGGTGGTCTTGCCGGCATCAATATGAGCCATAATGCCGATATTACGCATGTTCTCGATAGCTACTTTACGGGGCACGTTCTGTCTCTTTCTTCACCGCCGGCGCACCAGGCACGCCGGAATATGACCGCAAGAATGATGTGTCCACCGTTACGCTAACAATTCACGCTTCTCGAGAAGTACTGTCCGTTGTTCTCGGAATTTTGGCCCTACACTCTGCCTGATTCAACTGTCTGAATGCACGACAGAGGCGGCGCGCGAATCGCTAACGATGCGGCGCGTCACTCTCCATCGTATGTAATAATCAATTCCTTCATACTTTAAACCGAAGCACGCCTGCCCGCCTAGAAGCGGAAGTGGGCGAAGGCCTTGTTGGCTTCCGCCATGCGATGCGTGTCGTCTTTACGTTTCATTGTGGCGCCCTGCCTGTTGTAGCAATCCAACAGCTCGGCCGCCAGTTTCTGTTTCATGGTCTTTTCGCCGCGTTTCCGCGAAAACTCGATGATCCAACGGAAGGCAAGGGCGGTGCGGGTTGCGGGGGCGATTTCAACCGGCACCTGATAGGTGGCGCCGCCGACGCGCCGCGACTTGACCTGCAACAGCGGCTTGGCATTGTCAACCGCCGTTTCGAACACCGCCAGCGGGTTCTGATCCGGCACCTTGGCTTTCAGAATGTCAAATGCGCCGTACACGATACCCTCGGCAATACTCTTCTTGCCGGACTTCATCATGGTATTGACGAACATCGCCACCGTGGTGCTTCCATACTTCGGATCGGGCAACAGTTTACGTTTGACTATCTCACGCCGTCTTGACATATTGCTTTATTGACCTTATCTTCCATGCGGCGCCCGTGGCGCCCGCAATTTTATTGCCTGATTATTTCTTGGGTTTCTTGACGCCGTACTTGGAGCGGCTGACCCAGCGACCCATGTGCCGCTTTTTGCCGCCTTCGTCTTTGACCGATGCCGTGCCGCCCATGTCGCCCGTGGCATCCAAGACGCCACGGATAAGGTGGTAACGAACACCGGGAAGATCCTTCACACGACCGCCGCGAATCATGACCTGGGAGTGTTCCTGCAGGTTATGTCCGACGCCGGGAATATAGACCGTGACTTCCATCCCGTTTTTCAGGCGGACACGGGCCACCTTGCGCAAGGCCGAATTCGGTTTCTTCGGCGTAAGCGTGGAAACACGCGTGCACGTGCCGGAAGCCTGGGGGCACGCTTTCAATGCCGGCGACTTGGTCTTCTTCTCCATCTTCTTCCGGCAGTTACGCACTAATTGATTAATCGTAGGCAAAACACTATCTCCACACCAAGGGTTATATCGGGTAATAACGGGATTTCTGCGCAACACTTCCTGCGCAGAGAAAGGGATTGCGTACAAACAGAAGGGAAGTATAGCAAATAAAAATCACCAATGTCAAGCAATATGCCGGATATTTTTTCGCGGCATCCATGACGGAGAAAAAACCGTTATCTTCACAGCCAGCCTTTCTCCGATTGTCAATAATTAAACCTTTTTCAGGCGAAGCTGAGCATTGACCATCCGCAGGTGTCCCCGCTTCCGGAACAACGTCCCTTACACGCGTTTCACCCGCTGTCCGTCGGGCGTGTCTTCAATAATCCAGCCTTCATTCAAAAGCTGGTCGCGAATGGCATCGGCTTCGGCGAACCGCTTCTCGCGGCGGGCCTGTTGCCGGGCGGCAACGCGGTCCAGCACCTCCCGGGGCACGGTATCCTCCACGGGCGGCGCGAATATGCCGGTGACCTGGTTCAGTTGGTCTAGCAGGTCCAGGACATGGATGGCGCCCGCACTGCCTACACCACCGTCGTCAATCTTGCGGTTGACATCGCGGATGAAGTTGAACACGGCGCCCAAGGCGCCTGAAATATTCAGGTCGTCATCCATGTTTGCAATGAATTCCGCCTCGCAGTCCCGGCACTCCTGCAAGAGTTCGTCACCTTCGCCGTGGATTTCCTCGAGCCGGATGCGGAAATCCCGGATGCGGCGCAGCGCCTGGGAGGCTGCGGCCACCGCGTCGAAGGAAAAGTTGCTTGGCTGGCGGTAATGGGTGGCGATGAGGGTGTATCGAATGGCCAGGGGGTCAAGTCCTTTCGCAAGCAGGTCGCGCAGGGTGTAGAAGTTGCCCAGCGACTTGGCCATTTTCCGGCCTTCCACCATCAGGTGCGCGCAATGGAGCCAGTAGTTCACAAAGGGTGCGCCCGTGGCGCAGCACGACTGGGCAATCTCGTTTTCATGATGGGGGAACATGTTGTCGATGCCGCCGCAATGGATGTCAAAATGGGGGCCCAGGTATTTCATGCTCATGGCGCTGCATTCAATGTGCCAGCCGGGCCGGCCTTTGCCCAATTCCGTTTCCCAGTACACATCGCCATCCTGCTCGTCCCAGGCCTTCCACAGGGCGAAGTCCCGGGCCTCCTCGGCCTCGTACTCATCCGCGTCCACACGACCGCTAGCCCCGGTTTTTAAGTCCTCCAGGTTCATATGGCTCAACCGGCCATATTTTGGGAAAGTGGTGAGATTGAAATAAATGCTGCCCTTTTCTTCGTAGGTGTGCCCTTTCTCACGAAGCGCCTTGATTAGGTCCACCATTTCCGGAATATGGTCTGTGGCGGCGGGATAGGCATCGGCGCGCCAGATGCCCAGGGTGTCAATGTCCTCGAAAAAAGCGCGGGCGTAGTGGGCCGTGATTTCCTTGAGCGACTTGCCCGTTTCGCGGCAGGTGCGGATCAGTTTGTCCTCCACGTCCGTCAAGTTCATGATGTGAGTCACCTTGTATCCTCTGAACGTCAGGTAACGCCGCACCAGGTCCTCAAACATGTACGCCCGGAAATTGCCGATATGGGCATAGTTGTAAATGGTCGGGCCGCAGGTGTACATGCCCGCTTCATTCGGCTTGATAGCGTTAAATTCTTCTTTGCTGCGTGTAAGCGTATTATAAAACAGGATTGGCATAACTGATTTTCCCGAGTCTGAAATGAAAACTTCACCAAGGCCGATACCACGCGCCTTCGCATGGCCACCCACGTTTTCCGGCACAACTCCCGCCCGAAAAGACGCTGAAGCGGAAATAGCATAACAAAAGGGCCGTTCAAAGCCCAAAGGAGGAAACACACACAAGACATATCCGTCCGACATCGTCCGACCTGTCTGACACAAATCAGGACGGTGGTCCTAACCATATACCAGTTGAATACTTCCAGACGCTGTGATAGCATGCATTTTCTGGATAGTTTCCCCTGACAGATGGTTTTGGTACTCCGACTATGCTCTTGAACATGATAAAGCCGATGTTGTCACACTCACGTAACGCGAGACAGTTTATTCCATTCGTGTACGTCTTCATGCTGGCCGGGTTGGCATCCCACGCGGCCCCGCCCGTAAAGATCGCTTTCCTGGCCGCAGAACCAAGTCCGGAGGCGATGGGCCCCCACAACATCGCGGCATGGGAAGCGGCCAAAACGCTCGGCGACGCCGCGCTGCTGACGTACGACGGCACAGGCGGCTTTGTGGACAACACCGGCGTGCTTTGTCCCTTGTCGAAGTTTGATGTGGTCTGGCACCACCAGGGCGATTCTATTGACCGCACACCGCTTCACGGTGGTCCGGGCCTGCAGGCCATACGCGCCTTCGCCCAAGAGGGCGGCGGTGTTTTATTTTCTGGCGGGGCGGTGGGCATGATGGATTATTGCGGTCTGGAACCCCATGTGCGTTCCCAGCGGCACCAACTCGAACATCACCGTGATCCCGCGTTCCTTGTGCCTGAAATGCCTTCCCACCCGGCCTTTACAGGCCTGACAGAAACGAATGGGCGTATCGGACTCAGTAATGGCGGCTGTCCCGCCGTGGCGGATTTCTATTGGGGCGGGCCCGCCGAGGGCATGGTGCTGGGCAACACGCCCGCCGGCGTCGAACGGCCGCTGGTGGAATACGCCGTGGGTTCCGGGCGAATGATATTCTTCGGCTGGCGCTGGCCCGACTATGCCGACCTGGAAAACACCTACCGCGCCAACCTGTTGCGGCTCACGGCCAACCTGCTGGTCTACCTGGGCGACAAACAACACTGGCGGCCCATCGTCATACCCACCAAGTATCCGCCTGCGGCCTTTCCTGACGAACCGGGTATTGCCACACCGCGATGGCGTGCGCTACGCATGGCCATTGAAGACCTTTCGCAATCTTTTCCCGGCACCTATATAAACGGTAGCGCTTATCTTTCCGAATTGGACACCCTGCAAGCGGAACATGACCGGCTGGCACAGGACTCCGGGAAGGAGGCCCTTGCCCCCGTCGTGGCGCGCTTCGAGGCACTCCAGCGGCGGGCGTTGCTCGCCAACCCCCTGGTGGATTTTGAACGCCTCCTCGTCATCCGGCGGCGCGCGGACAATCCGGGCCTGCCCATGAATTATCACGGCAACACGGACATCGCCCCGACCGGATATGACAACACCCTGGAGTCGCTGCCGGCAACAGGCGGACAGCCCGAACTGCTGTTCCGTCCCGAGGGCGACCGCTTCATCGGCGACATGGACCTGCACTACGACGGCGAAAAACTGCTGCTGTCGATGCCGGACGCCGAGGGGCGCTGGGGCATTGCGGAGTTTGACCTCACCTCCAGAACGCTTGCACCGCTCCCACTCATCGACGATCCGGACGTACACAATTACGACGCGTGTTACCTGTCGGATGAACGCATCGTCTTCACCTCCACCGCCCCTTTTATCGGCGTGCCCTGCGTGGGCGGACGGTCCAAGGTCGCCAACCTGTATCTGCTGGAGCGGAACGGCCGGATCCGGCGCCTGACCAATGACCAGGACCACAACTGGTGCCCCACGGTCCTGAACAACGGACGCCTGCTCTACCTGCGCTGGGAATATGCCGACATCGCCCACGCCTTCACCCGCATTCTGTTTCATTCAGGTCCGGACGGCAGCGGGCAGATGGAATATTACGGCAGCAATTCTTTCTGGCCCGCGTCTCTTTTTTATGCCCGGCCTGTGCCGAACCATCCGACAAAAATCATTGCCGTGGCCGGGGGACACCACGACGCGCCGCGCCAGGGGGAGTTGATCCTGCTGGACCCCGCCCTCGGCCGCAGCGAAGCCGACGGGGTAGTGCAACGTATTCCGGGTTACGGGGAAAAGGTCGAACCGGTCATCCTGGACGGCCTGGTATCGGCCACCTGGCCCCGTTTCCTGCATCCCTACCCGTTGAACGACACGTATTTTATAGTTTCCTGCAAGCCGTCCCGGTCATCGCTCTGGGGCATCTACCTCGTGGACACCTTTGACAACTTCGTTCTGATCCATGAGGAACCCGGCTGGGCCTTCCTCGAACCCGTCCCCTGGCGAAAGACGCCCCGGCCACCCATACTACCCGATAAGACTGACCCGGACGATACGGAGGCCGTGGTCATGCTGACGGATGTGTACCGCGGGCCCGGACTGGCGGGCGTGCCCCGGGGTACGGTAAAGTCACTGCGGCTGGTGGGTTATACCTACACCTTCCATGGCATGGGCTGCGAACCGGACCGGGTCGGCCTGGACGGACCCTGGGACGTGAAGCGGATCATCGGCACGGTTCCCGTCGAGGAGGACGGCTCCGCGAACTTCCGCATGCCCGCATGCACCCCCATTTCATTGCAGCCCCTGGACGGGGAAGGCAAGGCCGTGGCGTTGATGCGCAGCTGGCTCACGGCGGCGCCGGGCGAGACGCTCTCCTGTACGGGCTGCCACGAGCCGCAGAACACCCTCGGCGAATTCGACGGCGCGCGCGAAGCCTTCCGCAGGGAGCCTTCCGCCGTCAAACCGTGGTACGGCCCGGCACGGGGCTTTTCCTTTGAACGGGAAGTGCAGCCCGTGCTGGATGCCTGGTGCGTGGACTGCCATGACGGCAAAGCGTTTAAGAACGGCGCCGCCAATATCGACCTGACCGCCCGGCCCGCCGAACGTATCCCGTCGGCGTTCCAGATGCACTTCTCGCCATCGTACATGGAACTGCGGCGCTGGGTGCACACACCCACGCTGGAGAGCGACGCCCACCTGCTGCCGCCCCGGGATTTTCATGCCGACACCAGCACGCTGGTGCAACTGCTGCGCGACGGCCATTACGGCGTAACGCTGAGCGAGGAGGCATGGGACCGGCTGATTACCTGGATCGATCTGAATGCACCCTTCCATGGCACCTGGCAGGAGGTGGTCGCCTCGGATCCGGTAAAACTGGCCGCGGCGAAACAGGGCGCGGAACGACGCAGGGAACTTCATCACCGTTATGCGGGTATTGACGTGGACGAAGAAGCGATCCATCCCGCCGCAACCCTCGAGGCGCCACCGGCAGCCGGAAACCGTGAATCCTGCATGCCCCTTGGTTTTAATGAGAGCATGTGCGTGAGCCCCACGGAACCGCCGGCCGGGGCGCCTGTTGTCCGCGTGGACCTCGGAAACGGAGTGGATCTCGAACTGACACACGTGGAACCGGGCGAATTTCTCATGGGCGCCGACCGGGGCTATCCGAATGAGCGGCCCGCACGGATCGTATCTATTGACACGCCGTTCCTCATCGGACGTTTCGAAGTCACCAATCGCCAATATCGGTGCTTTGATCCCGGCCATGACAGCGGACTGGAAACAGGCGAGGCCTACCAGTTCGGCGACGATGAACGGGGCTTCGATTTGAACCGTCCCGAACAGCCCGTGGTCCGCGTATCCTGGGAACAGGCGACGGCCTTCTGCGCATGGCTCACGGAAAAGACCGGGCGACACTTCAGCCTGCCCACGGAAGCGCAATGGGAATACGCCTGCCGCGCGGGCACCACAACGCCCTTATGGTACGGCACGCTGGACAGCGACTTCAGCGCCTGCGCCAACTTCTCGGACGTCACCCACCATACGGTCTACTACCCCCACGTGCCCGATGCGTTGCCGCCCTGGCGGCCCGCCGACACCCGCTACGACGATACCTGGCGCGTAGCCTCTCCCGTGGGCAGTTTCACGCCGAATCCCTGGGGACTCCACGACATGCACGGCAACGTGGCCGAATGGACCTCCTCCGCCTACGAATCAGGAACGCGCAAAGTCGTGCGCGGCGGATCCTGGCTTGACTGTCCCAAGAGGGGCCGTTCCGCCTTCCGCAACCACTACGAAGCATCCCAGGCCGTCCATGATGTCGGGTTCCGCGTCGTGTGTGCGCTATGAGCGGAAACAACCGCTTTCACCAGCACTTTTTGTCCGACTTCGTCAGATAGTGTCGGACTTTGTCAGACCCGGTTCGACTCTTCCAAAGCGACATTTCCACCCTCTTCAACCCCCCAAAAAATCCCCTTGTTTTTCCGCAATGTGTGGTATAATAATTGTGGAACGTCAAGGCGTTCTGGCGCGGCATCACCCGCATGAATGTTGGTTGGGTAAAAAGAGGAGATATGCCGCATGGAACGCGAGGGCGTATCCGCGATTGAGCAGGCCGTGCACACGACGGGAGTCGTGGTGCGAGCCAGGCCTTTTCGAAGCGCGCCCTGCAAATGTCCCGAGTGGGACGGTGGCGTTGTAAGCGCCCAATCAGCCAGTGCGGTCAAGTGCGCGCCGAAAAGGCGGCATGAATGTAGAGTCGTAGCGGTCACGTTGCGGCAGGTGTGTAGAGCGTGTAAGTTGCTGAAGATTTTTCGCCTGTCCCGTTGACCGTTGCGGCTCTTTTATTGTTCCTTGCGACAGCACGGGTAACGGCGCGAAAGGGATGACGTTCGTCTTGCACTTTTTCGGGCATTCCTGCTAGTATGAGATCAGGAGACAGCAGGTATTCCTGACAAGGGGGAAGGGGGGTGTTTCTGAAGCAGGAAACAGGAGCCGTATCATCATGAAAATCGCCATTATTGGAACCGGATACCAGGGGCTGGTAACGGGCACCTGTTTCGCAGAAAACGGCCATCGCGTGGTCTGCATGGACAGGGATGCGGACCGGATCGCATTGTTAAAACGAGGCATTCCCCCCATTCATGAACCCGGGCTGGAAGAGCTCATCATCCGCAACATGGAGGAGGAACGGCTTTCCTTCACCCCGGATCTTGGCGACGCGATCCGGGACAGCCTGATGATCTTCCTGTGCGTGGGCACACCCGCGGATGAAGCGGGGAATACGGATCTTTCCGGCATTTTCGAGGTGTCCCGCCACATAGCCGAAGCCATGGACGGCTACCGCATTATTGTGAACAAGTGCACCTGCCCCCCGGGCACCGCGGAACAATTGGAAGAGATTTTCCATACCCATACCGGACATCCCGTCGATGTCGTGGTCAATCCCGATTTCATGAAAGAAGGTTCGGCCGTCGATGATTTCCTGCGCCCGGACCGGGTACTTATAGGCTGCCGGGAAATCCGGGTGAACGAAATCATGAAGGAGATGTACGGGCCTTTCCTGAGGACCGGGAAACCCCTGCTGGTCATGAGCCCGCGCAGCGCCGAAATGGCCAAATACGCCACCAACGTCATGCTGGCCACGCGCATCTCGGTAATGAATCAGCTGGCGGATGTCTGTGAGCCATGTGGCGCGGACATTTCCGAGGTGCGGGAGGCTGTCGGCGCCGACGGCCGCATCGGCCCCACCTTTCTCTTTCCGGGCATCGGCTTCGGCGGTTCCGGGCTGCCCCGCGACCTGGCGGTATGTGAACGCCTGGCCGCCGAACACCAGGTGCCCCATGACCTGCTATCGGCGGTACGCGCCGTCAATGAGGGCCGCCGCGCGCGCTTTCTGCGCCAGATACTCGACTATTACGGTGACAGCATCTGTGAAAAGAAGATCGCCCTCTGGGGCGCCAGTTTTAAGGCGCGCACCGACGACATACGCGGCGCGCCCGCACTGTTTATCATTGACGGTCTGTGTCAGGCCGGCGCCGCCGTGACCGTGTACGACCCTGTGGCGGCGGGCAAACTGGCCGACCGCTACGGCGACGCCATAACCATAGCGGCCAAGTATTACGGCGCCCTCGAAGGCGCCGATGGCCTGGTTATCGTGACCGAGTGGAATGAATTCAGACGACCGGACTACGCGCGCATGGGGGAAGTGATGCGTGAAAAGGTCATCTTTGACGGGCGCAACCTGTATACGCCCGCCATCATGGAGGCCAACGGATTCCGGTATTTCAGCATCGGACGAAAGCCCGTATAACAGAAATCTGCCCAAAATAAAGCGCAAATCACGTCCCGGAGAATCCTATGCAGATCAGTTCCAAGTATGTGGGTGTCAAATGCCGTCCCATTGACGTGGAAATCACCCCGAAGCAATGTATGTATTACGCGGCCGCCACCGGCGACGGGAACCCCGCATACCTGGACGACACGCGCCCGGAGGGAATCATGGCGCCGCCCATGCTGGCCATTTCCCTCACCTGGCGAATCTCGGCGCGGGTGGCGGAATTCTGGGGCGATTCTGATTTTCCCGTGGACGTGCTGGCGCGACAGGTCCATTTCAGCGAAGCGCTGCACTGGTTGAAGCCCATGCGGCCCGGCGACCGGCTGCACATTGAAGGAGTCGTCGCCGCCATTCTCCCCCACCGTGCGGGCACACACCTGATTCTCGAATATACCGCGCGCGATCCGGGGGGCGACACCGTGTTTGTGGAACGCATCGGCGGCATCCTGCGGGGGGTGAAATGCACCGACGAGGGCCGGGGCGAAGACACCGTTCCCGTGCACACGCCGCCAAAGGACGCTCAGCCTCTTTGGTCCAGAACTTTGCCGATATCCCCGCTCGCTTCCTACATTTATGACGGTCTGGCCGACGTCCATTTCCCCATTCATATTTCGCCCGCCTTCGCCCAAATGGTCGGGCTCCCCGGCATCATCTTCCACGGCACCGGCACCCTTGCCCTGGCGGTACGCGAAATAATAGCGCTGGAAGCGGACAACGACCCCAGTCGCGTGCTCAATGCACGGTGCCGTTTTACGGGCATGGTTATGCCGGGCACAGATATCACGGTCGAGTTACTGGACAGGGAAGCGCAAGAACGGGGCACGGCATGCCATTTCATCGTGCGGAACAGCGCGGGCAAGGCGGCGCTTAGTGACGGATGTGTGACTGTGGCCGCGCCTTAAGGTAAAATAGGCGCGAAGAGGAAACCTCTCCGTCAGAACTATCCTGCGGGGGGTTGACGCGCGTCACCGACATGAAAAGTGTTTTAATGGACAAGCGAGCGAAATTACTGTGGCAATATGTTGATAAATGGGCCGCGAAGAAGCCGGATGCGGAGGCGATCGTATTCGGCGACCTGCGCATGACCTGGGCGCAGCTGGTCGAAGCGGTGGACCGCACCGCCCGGGCCCTCCTGGAACTGGGCGTTGAAAAAGGAAATTGCGTCGCCCTGGTCTCCATGGCACGGCCCGAGTTCATCATCACCTTCATGGCGGCTTCCAAAATCGGGGCCATATGGACCGGCCTCTCTCCCCGTTTCTCTGTCAGTGAAACCGGGCGCATTCTCCGGGATTGCCGTCCGACCGTGCTCATCACCCAGGACCGCCATGAAAATGCCAACCTGGTCGAACGCGCACTGACCTTCAGTTTTGAATTGTCCTGCATCCAGGAAATTCTGGTCATCGGGGACGCCCCCGGCGGCACACTTTCCTTCGACGCCTTTACGGCGGACCCCCGGCCGCACATGGACGCGCCGCTTAAGGAAAGGCTGGCGCAGGTTTCGCCCGACGATGAAGCGCTGCTCATGTTTACTTCCGGTTCCTCGGGCTTCCCCAAGGGAGTGCTGCACACCCACCGTTCCATCATCAGCAATGTAGAGCAGGAACAAGAACTGCTCGGCCTGTCCGGCGACACGCGCATCCTCCTGCATTTCCCCATCAATCATGTCGCCGCGGATGTGGAAATCGGGTATTGCGCGGTATATTCGGGGGCGTGCCTGGTAATGCAGGAGGGCTTCGACGCGGGAGAAGCCCTAAAAATTGTGGACCGGGAAGGCATCACCATGATCGGGCAGGTGCCCGCCATGTACATGCTCGAAATCCGCGATCCCGCCTTTGCTAAAACCTCCTGGAACTCGGTAAAAACCTTCGTATGGGGAGGCTCGGCGGCGTCAAAGGATTTGCTGGAAGCGCTGGAAAAAGTGTGCCGCAGAACCGGCGCGCACATGCTGACCGGATACGGCGCCACCGAAATGGGCGGCTTTGTAACGATTACCCGGCCCGGCGACTCGATGGAATCCATGCGCCTGAACGTGGGCCTGCCCTATCGCAACTGCGAATTACGCATTGTGGACGGCGACAGGAAGCCGGTCGAGGCCGGGGTCGTCGGGGAGGTGGCCGTGAAAGGGCCCTTCCTCATGAAAGGCTACCTCAACAGCCCCGCCCTGACGGAAGAAGTGCTGGACAAGGACGGCTGGTATTACAGCAGCGACTTGGGCAGCATGGACAAGCATGGCGTGCTGACGCTTCATGGCCGGCGCTCCGAAATGTTCAAGAGCGGCGGGGAAAACGCCTTCCCCTGCGAAATCGAAACCGTGCTGGAATCCCACCCTGCCGTACTGTTCGCCGCGGTGGTCGCGGTCCCGGATGATGTGTTCGATGAGGTCGCCCACGCCCATGTAGTAACCGTGCCGGGCACAAAAACATCCGCGAATGAACTCAAGGAGTGGTGCGCTGCCTCCTTGTCCCAGTTCAAGATACCCCGGGTAATCCGTTTCCACGAGACCATGCCCTTGCTTCCTAACGGCAAAGTCGACAAAATCAAACTGCGTAAAAACTCCCTCCGTTAAGCCTAAACCGCCGATTCTGCCTGTTTCACTCTGACACACCTGATTCCATAACGAAACAGGATAAACCCTCCCACACTCACAAATAGGTACTTTCCCCACGTTTTTTCATTGGCACGCTTCTTGTATGTCTCTAGGCAAAAAGGAGTGAAATATCATGATTCGAATGGACAAACTGACTATAAAAACACGCGAAGTCCTGGAAGACGCTCTGGAACGAGCGTCCTCCAGCGGCCACCCGGAAATCACGTCGCTGCACCTGCTTCGCGCGCTAGCCGTACAGGAGCAGGGCGCCGTGGCGTCCATCCTGCAGCGCATCGGTGTGCCGCCCGACCAGGTGGCCGGGGCAGCGGAGGCCGCCCTGGAGCGGCTTCCGCGCACAAGCGGCGGCATGCAGCAGCCCGGCTTGGGCCGCGACGCCAATAAGGCGCTCGACGCGGGCTGGGAAAAAGCGCAACGCCTCAAGGACGAGTATCTCAGCACCGAACATGTCCTGATGGGCATCCT
>JAAYBJ010000030.1 GCA_012730105.1 Candidatus Hydrogenedentota bacterium | reverse complement strand
TCGATGAGGTACAGGTCACCCCGTTTCCCATCCAGGTTGAGGATGAGATTGTCGGCGAGCATCAGCGGGCCCCGTTCAAAGGTCGTTGAAAAAAAGGCCTGGCTTTTATCACGTGTCTGCCACAGGATCTTGCCGTCCAGGGTCAGGCACATCATGCCGTCTTCGCGCTCATTGGAATTGCTGTTCACATAAAGATGGCCCTGGTAAAACACGGGTTGCTGGATCTGGCTGCCGCACGCGTCCGTTCTAAACAATTCCCGCACGGTAAAGCGCTCCCCTTCCCGGCGCAGTTGTATCATGGCGGAACCTGCCCGGTAGCCGCCCGTAATGAACAGGCGGTCTTCCGGCAGCGCCGTGGCATAGGGAATGGGAATTTTGCATTGCCAGTTATGATACGACCACAGGAGCGACCCGTCTTCCAAAGAAATACCGTTAACGCTACCCGTGCCCGCGTCCTCCCGGGGCGGCGCATTGATCATGACCGCCTGGTCCACACCGCACAAGGTGACAATAACCGGGGTCGAATACCCGACGCTTCCCAGTTCTTTCGTTTTCCAGATGATCTCGCCGCTGTCCTTGTCGTAGGCGGCCACAAAGGCGTCGGGCGCCTGGGGCGCCACAATGACCAGGTTTTTGTATAGGGAAGGCGCCTGGGCCACCCCCCATTTAGGGGTGTCCACGCCAAAATCGCTGCGGATGTTCTTGCTCCATACAGGCTGGCGGGTAGCCAGGTCCAGGCAGGTGAAATGGCCGAACAATCCCACACAGTAAAGCCGGTTGCCTTCCAAAGTGGGCGCGGTCCGCGAACCGTCATGGCTGACGCTGCCCGGCGCGTCATAGGCGTAATGCCACAGTTCCTTGCCGGTTTCCAAGTCGAAACAGCGCAGGTTGTCCTGTGCCTCCCCGATCCGGTCCAGCAGGTACACCTTGCCGTCCAGAATGGAGGGGGAGGCGAACCCGCCGCCGAGGGGAACGGTCCAAAGCACGCGCGGACCACTTTCCGGCCAGGCACGGGCCAGCCCAGTCTCCGCTGAAATATTGTTTCTGTCCGGGCCGGCCATCTGGGGCCAATCGGCCACGGCCACAGCCGCCAGTACAAGCACGGCAAACCCGCACAGCAAGGTTACGTTGGCCTTCTTGAAACAATAGTTCATGCGTTGCTCCTCTTGATGTTTTCGTATTGCCGCCTTCATACGCCGCCGGCGAACTCTTTTCGCTGGCGCCGCCACTGCCGGATGACCTTCAGCGCCTCAAACCAGATGATACCAAGGATGCCGGCAATAAAACACACCAACAGGTCCAGAACGTGGGGGACGCTGAAATGGAACAGATCGCGCAGAAAGGGCACGCTCAAAATCAGGCCAAGCCCGGCAACCGCGCCGCCGACCACCCACCAGAGCGCGCGGTTAGGCTGTTTCAGCATGGACAGGATGGTGCGGTTCCAGGAACGGTTCGTCAAGATCAAGGCCACATTTGAAACAACGAGGGTCACGAAAGCCAGCATGCGCCGGGTATTCTCGTCCGGATGGCCAAGCAGCGAGGAAAACAGGATTACCCCCAGGATGACAGCAAGCACCACCGCTCCCTGGAGCACACTGAGGACGACCGTATTTGCATTGAACAGGCGTTCATCCGGTTTGCGCGGGGGACGGCCCATGATACCGGGTTCAGCGTCCTCCGCTTCGAAAATCAGGGAGCAGGCGGGGTCAATGATCAGTTCCAGGAACACCACATGCACGGGAAGCAATAGCAGCGGCCAATCCGTCATGAACACGGGCAGGATGGAGAGGCCGGCGATGGGCACGTGCACGGCGAGAATATAGGCGACGGCCTTGCGTATGTTGTCATAAATCCGGCGGCCCATCCGGATGGCCTTTACAATGGAGGAAAAATCATCATCCAGCAGCACCAGCCCCGCCGATTCGCGGGCGACATCCGTGCCCCGCCCGCCCATGGCAATGCCGATGTGCGCCGCCTTCAGCGCGGGCGCGTCGTTGACCCCGTCGCCCGTCATGGCCACAATTTCGCCGTTGGCCTTAAGGGCGTTAACAATTCGCAGTTTTTGCTCGGGCACGGCGCGGGCGAAAACACGGACATCCCGGATGCGCTCCGCCAGTTCCGCATCGCTCATGGCATCCAGTTCCGGACCTGTAATGCAATGGTCCGGTCCGCCCAATCCGATCTGCCGCGCGATGCTTTGGGCCGTGCCCGGATTATCCCCCGTAATCATGATGACCCGCACACCCGCCGTGGCGCATTCGGCAACGGCCCCGGGCACCGTGGGGCGCACCGGGTCGGCAAGTCCGATCAGGCCGATAAATTTAAAATTGAAATCGTGCTGTACCTCGGGCAGATCGGTTTCCGTAAAGCGGGACATGGCCACGCCCAGCACGCGCAGGCCGTCCTCCGCCATCGCTGCGACCTGGGTGTTGATGGCTTCGGTTTCCCCGGGGGAAAGATGGCACAGGTCCGCAATGGCCTCGGGCGCGCCTTTGGCCGAAATTTCATAATCAGAACCGCCGGGGGAGCGCCAAACGTGGGATAAGGCCAACAATTCCGGCGACAGCGGATACTCGCGGACCAGGGTCCAATTCGCGTGCAAATGTTCGGTATGCGCCAGATACCGTTCGCCCAGCTGTTTCAAGGCTTTATCCATCGGATCGAAGGGGTCGCGCTTGCTCGCCAGGATGCCGAACTCCAACAGGGTGTGGAAAGCCTCGGGTAACACGCCTTCGGCGGCCTCATCAGCGACAAAATGCAGACCGTCCGCGTACAGGCGGCGCACTGACATCTGGTTGAGGGTGAGAGTGCCCGTCTTGTCGGTACACAGAACGGTGGCCGCGCCCAGGGTCTCGACGGCGGGCATGCGGCGCGTCAGTACGCGGTTATGGGAAATGCGCCAGGCCCCGAGCGCGAGAAACACGGTCAGCACCACGGGGAATTCCTCCGGCAGCGTCGCCATGGCCAAGGTCAGTCCTGCCAGAATCCCCTGTACCCAGGAGTCAGTAGTGTTGCCCCGCGTAACGCCGTAGACCACCACCACCAGGACGCAGAGCGCCAGTCCGAACAGCGCAAGATTTCCCACGAGTCGCCGGGTTTCCCGCTGCAACAAGGTACTTTCCTGGCTGACATCCTGGAGGGACTTGCCGATCTTACCGAGTTCTGTGTGCATGCCCGTAGCCTGCACCTCGGCCACACCCTGCCCGCTGGTGACCAGGGTGCCGGAATAGACAAAGGGCAGGTCGTCGCCCCCGGGCCGCACCGCCTCGGGAACGCCCGACTCCGCCGCCTTGCGGACCGCAACGGATTCCCCGGTCAACAGCGATTCATCGGCGCTGAGATTGATGACATGCCGTAACACGGCATCGGCCGGCACCCGGTCGCCTTCAGACAGAATCATCCAGTCACCACGCACCACTTCGCGTCCCGGAATACGGCGCTGGCGTCCGTCACGGATGACCAGCGCGCGCGGGCTGGAAAGATCGCGCAGCGCGTCCAGGGCGTGTTCCGTGCGCCGTTCCTGCACGATGGTTATGCCCATAACCACAAAGACAAAGCCCAGCAGCATGGCGGCGTCAACCGGCTCGCCCAGGAACAGGTACAACATGCCACAGGCCACCAGCATCAGGAACATCGGTTCCCGGATTACCTCCAGGGCAATGCTGAAAACGCCACGTCGCGCAGATGAGGGCAATTCATTGGCGCCTTCTTCCGTGAAACGACGCTGCGCTTCCGCTTCACTCAGGCCCGTTTCTGTTTTCTCGTCAAAGGTCCAAGGCATAGCCGCTCCGCTTCCGGTAAAATTTTCCCTGCTTGATAAACTGATAGTATACCATAGCGCACGCGGGACACCCGGGCGTGTACTTGAGTGCGTTCATTGTATAAAATACGAGTATAGAAAACTGGGAGCAACCCAAAGGAGAAGAACACATGTATACGACAGCCGCGCTCACCCTGATTGCCGCCCTGGGACAAACTGTATACGAACCGACCTGGGAAAGCATCGACAGCCGACCCAGCCCGCAATGGTTTGAAGATGCCAAGTTCGGCATCTTTATTCATTGGGGCGTGTATTCCGTGCCGGCCTGGGGACCGAAAGACCGCTATTCGGAATGGTATTGGCATGACATGCAGGACAAGAACGGTGAAACCTGGAAGTTCCACGCGGAAACCTACGGCGAGGACTTTCAGTACCAGGATTTCGCGCCCCTCTTCAAGGCGGAAATGTACGACCCGGATCATTGGGCGGATGTTTTCACACGCTCCGGCGCGAAGTATGTGGTGTTGACCTCCAAGCACCATGAGGGTTTCAGCCTATGGCCGGATCCCACCAACTGGAACTGGAACGCCATGGATATCGGACCGCACCGGGACCTGGCAGGCGACCTGGTAACGGCCGTGCGCGCCAAGGGACTGCGGATGGGGTTTTATTACTCACTCTATGAGTGGTTTAACCCGCTGTATCGCGCGGATGTGAACCGTTACGTGGACCAGTATATGCTGCCCCAGTTGAAAGACCTGGTGCAGCGGTACAAACCGGACCTGGTCTGGCCTGACGGCGAATGGGAGCATCCGAGCGCGACATGGCGCAGCCCGGAATTTCTCGCGTGGCTTTTCAATGAATCCGACGCGCCCAAGGATGTGGCGATTAATGATCGCTGGGGCAAGGACTGTCGCAGCATCCACGGCGGTTTCGCCACACCCGAATACCAGCACCGCCAGGAGGGGCCGCTCATGAACGCCGGCCGCTTCGAGGAATGCCAGGGCATGGGCAAGTCCTTCGGGTATAACCGGAACGAGACGGCGGAAAACTACCGTAGCACGACGGAACTGTTGCGGTTGCTGATAGACACGGTGAGCCGCGGCGGCAACGTGCTGCTCGACATCGGTCCCACCGCGGACGGGCGCATCCCCGCCATCATGGAACAGCGCTTATTGGAAATGGGCGAGTGGCTGGCGGTGAACGGCGAAGCTATCTACGGCACAATCCCCTGGGACAAGGCGCCCGAAATGGAAGACGTGCGCTTCACCCGCAAGGATAGCGTGGTATATGCCATCTGCCTGAAGTGGCCGGGATCGGAGCTTCTGATCCCGAACACGGCCGGAGCAAAAACGATAAAAGCCTCCCTGCTGGGATATGGGCAGCCGTTGACGGCTTCCGCCGATGTGGATACCGTACGCGTGCAGGTGCCGTGCATTCCCGCCGATCAGATGCCCTGCCGGCATGCCTATGTGTTCAAATTGGAGATGTAAGGCGTCGGAACTCCGACAGCGTCTGACAAGAACCGACAAGAATAACTTATCCATACAGGAAAGGAAACGCCAGTGAAAGCAGCGCTGATCGCGCAGAAATTTGAGGTGGCCGGGCGGGTTGTCACCGTGGTGCGCCAGGAGGAAGGAAACGTCAACGACACCTATCTCGCTATTTTCCGCACCACCTTCTCCGAGGAACGCATTATCCTGCAGCGGATCAATAAGCGCGTATTCGCCCAACCGGAACACATCATGGAAAACATGCGCGTGCTGACGGAGCACGTTCACCGGCGTATTGAGGAGGAGATAGACCAGTCTGACCGCTTCTGGCAATTGCCGCGGGTTATTCCCGCGCAGGACGGCAAAGACTATGTCATAGACGAGGACGGAGAATTCTGGCGCGCCATCACGCTGATCGCTTCGGCCCATGCCTACCCCAAAATCCAGAGTGTGGAACATGCCTACGAGGCAGGGTTTGTGCTCGGCCAGTTCCAGCGGCTCATCAGCGATATGGACGCAAACACGCTGCATGATACCCTGGTCGGGTTTCATATTACTCCGCAATACCTGAAGACGCTGGACGCCGCGCTGCAAACGCCGGAAGGCCAGGCGCGTCTCCACGCCTCGCTCGAGGCGGAACGCTGCAACCTCTTCGTGGACGCACGGCGCGACTGGTGTTCCGTGCTGGAAGACGCCAAGGCGCGGGGAGAACTGCACCTGAGACCCATTCACGGCGACCCCAAAATCTCCAACATCATGATTGATGACGCCACCGGCAAAGGCACGTGCATCATCGACCTGGACACCGTCAAACCGGGGCTGATCCACTACGATTTCGGCGATTGTCTGCGGTCCAGCTGCAACCCGGCAGGGGAAGAAACCCTGGACCTGAAAAGCGTTTTCTTCGATACGGATCTGTGTGAGGCCATCGTGAAAGGATACATGGCCTATGCCGGTTCGTTTCTTACCGAGGCCGACCGACACTACCTGTATGACAGTATCCGTCTCATCGCCTTTGAACTGGGGCTGCGCTTCTTTGCCGACTATATCGCCGGAAACGTCTATTTCAACACCCGCTATGATGAACAAAACCTGAACCGTGCACGGGTGCAGTTCAAACTCACCGAAAGCATTGAGGCGCGGGAATCCAAAATACGGGGCTTGCTCGAAAAGGTGTGACACTGGCGACGCTACGGATGCCGGAGTTGTTCCTTCAGTTCTCCGCTCAAACGTTCCCATAAATGGGGATGTGTCTCCAGCAACCGGGCAATATCCGCAAGATCTTTTATGCGTTTGCTCTGCCGCCGTGCGGGATCGGACCAGTCGCGCATTTTGCCCGCAAGCGTATCTTCAAGAGAAGCGACGCGCAACAAAATACCATGCACATCCGCCGGCACCGCGCGTGTCGGAAAGCCACGATAAAATTCTTCCGTACTGATCTGTATACTGACTGAGGAACCGCCCTGGATATTGACGGACCAGTCAAAACGCTCTACACGAAAACCCGCCGCTTCAAACAACCCTATTGCCCGGTCCTGTTCGGCAAAAGCCACGACGATGTCCACATCCTGCGTTACCATGGCGTGCGCGGCCCAATGATTGACCGCTATACCGCCTATTGCGCACCAGGGGATATCCGCGCGCTCAAGCGTATCTACGAGCAGCATCACATCATTGGTCCCGCCGGATGTTTGCCATTCAAAAAATTGTTTGGGTGTCATAGCGTTTTGCCTGTAGTGAATAGTGTTGACATTATATCAGAATAAAGTAAGCTTATAATCAGGGCAGGATTTTTATAAGGCAAGGAATCGTGTTTAACCGGCCTGGCGCACCCTTAATCCCCAAACCCGTTCTAGAAATTGGACGTGTACAACTCAATCCGGTATAGTGAATATGTGGGCAACTGGACAGGAGGGTCCCATGATTTCTGTTTTCCTATCCTTGGGCATAATCCCCGCCTTATGCGGCCTCTCACCAACGGATACCGAGATGGCCGACGCACAACGCTGGGTATCCGCGAAATTCGAAGGTGTGGCGCTGGCGGCACAGCCCGCGCAGGACACCATCGAGGTTATGAGCAACCACGGGCCGGTGCAGCCCAACGCCCGCTCGGGCGAGCCACTGCTCATCGGTGCGGAACCCTTTATCAGCGGGCTGTATTGTCATGCCCCAAGCCGGCTGGTGGTGCGCCTTTCCAAACCGGCGCGCCTGTTCGAATCGGTGGCGGGCATTGATGCCCGGTCCGGCGGCGGCAGTGTCGTTTTCCTGGTAAAGTCCGGCGATGCGGAATTGTGGAATTCGGGATTGCTAAAGGGAGGCGCGCCCGGCCTGCAGGTTTCCGTGTCGCTGAACAGCGTCCAGGAGTTTCTCCTCGAAGTGACGGACGGGGGCGACGGCATCAGCTCCGACCAGGCCGACTGGGCGGACGCCCGGGTGACCCTGGATGACGGAACGGTGGTATGGCTGGGCAATCTGCCCATAACCGAATATAAACCGCCGGTACCCCTGGAGCCCTTCTTTTCTTTTAATTATGACGGCGCCGCGTCGGATACGCTGCTCTCTTCGTGGGGGTCAGCGCGGGAAGCGCAGAAACTGGACGACACCCGGACACGGCACACGCTCACGTATACCGATCCGCAAACAGGACTGGAGCTGCGCTGCGAGGGCGTCGAGTACCATGATTTTCCCGTGGTGGAGTGGACCCTCCATTTCAGGAACACCGGCCAGGCGGACACGCCTGTGTTGTCCGAAATTCTTTCCATGGACGCGCTCTTTCCGTGTTCCCCGGCAGCGGGCAGGCGGCTGCATCACAATAAGGGGGATGACTGTACGGACAGCAGCTACGAGCCGCGCCTGGACGCGCTCGAAGCGGGCGCCGACCTGGCCTTTGCTAACACGGGCGGCCGCCCCACCCAAGAGGCCTTCCCTTATTTCAATGTGGCGGGTTCTACGGACGGCATGATTTTTGTCGTGGGCTGGGCGGGCCAGTGGAATGCGCGTTTCACGCGGGACGCGAACGGCCTGACCCTGCGCGGCGGCCAGGAAGGAACCCATTTCATTCTCCATCCCGGTGAAGCGGTGCGTACGCCGCTCATCGCACTGCTGTTTTATGACGGGGAATGGATCCGCGGCCAGAATCTGTGGCGTGCCTGGATGATCGCGCACAACATGCCCCGACGCGACGGCGCGCCGTTAAAGCCGCAGGTATGCCTGTGCACAGGCAACTACTACCCCAACCTGATGAGCAACGCCGCCCAGGAAATCGCCTTTATCCAGCGTTACACGGACGAGGGTATTAAAGCCGATTACTGGTGGCAGGATGCGGGCTGGTACCCCTGCGACGGCCCGGGCTGGCCGAAAACCGGCACTTGGAAGGTGGACCCGGTCCGGTTTCCGAAGGGACTGATTGAAGTCGGTGATTTTGCGCGCACCCACGGCATGGGCACGCTGGTCTGGTTTGAGCCGGAGCGCGTGCACGCCGGCACCTGGCTGGCGGAGCAGCACCCGGAGTGGATTCACGGCGGTGCGGAAGGCGGCCTGCTTAAACTGGGCGACCCGGCCTGCCGCGCCTGGCTGACCGACCATGTCGACTGGCTGATCACGGAACAGCGCATTGACTTTTACCGCCAGGATTTCAACATGGATCCCCTGCCGCACTGGCGTGCCGCCGATACGGCGGAGGACCCGGCGGGCAACCGGCAGGGCATCGCGGAAATACGCCATGTGGAAGGCTATCTGGCCTACTGGGATGAACTGCTGCGCCGCCATCCCGGCATGCCCATTGATTCCTGCGCGTCGGGCGGCAGGCGCAACGACCTGGAAACCTTGCGCCGGGCCGTGCCACTCCTGCGCAGCGACTGGTACTGGGGGCCCGCCGGGCAGCAGTGCCACACCTACGGGCTGTCACTCTGGTTCCCCTTCACCGGCACGGGCGTCATCAGCCGCAAAGATGTGTATTGGATGCGCAGCTCCCTGGCGCCGGAATTCACCTTCGGCCCTGACGTGGCGGGCGTGGAGGTCATCGACTTCGAGGTGATGCGCCGATGCCTGGATGATTGGCGCGCGCTGGCCCCCTTCTTCTTCGGCGATTTTTACCCGCTTTCGCCCTATACACGAAGCGAAGACCAATGGATGGCCTGGCAGTACGACCGGCCGGATATGGGCGGCGGCGCGATACAGGCCTTTCGCAGAAAGGACAGCGTCTATGAGGCGGCGCGGTGCAAACTGCGCGGACTGGATGTCGCAGCGGTCTACCGTGTTACCGGGCGCGACGGTGAAATCGACCAGGAAATGACGGGTGCCGCCCTCATGAATGAAGGCCTGTTGATTACGCTGCCCGAACGCCCACGTGCCGCCATGCTGTTTTACCAGCGGGCCGGGTAAAAAGGGGAAATGTGGTTTATGCTCCGAAAGGCATCCACCGTTCTATTGAACGCGGATTGCCGGATAAGAAATGCAACGATCAGGCCTCGTTGGCAAATGGCACAATGTGATGGAGGAAAAGAGATCCATCTGAATATCCGGATAGTATTGATAGGATGAAATAAAGAAAGGGCTAGAACAAGCCCGCATCAGAGAACTTTGCTTTTCATTTGGAACAACTTCACCAAATGTCATTCCGGTTTTTTCGCGACTTAAGCTTTGTATCAAAGAGCACTTTCAGATAACGCGAAAAAGACCGGAATCCAGATTATAGCCAAGCGAGAAAGGGCTCTTCATTCCCGCATACAGTAACTCACGCGGTTCCTGCCGACGGCTTCTGAAGATAGATTCCGGTATTTTTGCGGCACAGTCGCACCCTTCGCTACTGGTCCCTTCTTCACCGCAAAAAACCGGAATGACGCGTTGTTTCAAAGATGGCACCAATGAACCAGAACGTTACTCTCCCCTTTGCCATCGGTATGATCTCTTTGCAGACAGAAGCCTTAGTCGCCAAGGTTTCCCGAATATAGACTATTTTCGTCCGGCGATCCGGGTTGAAAACAATGGTTGTATCCCTGCCGGTTGTTCTGGTACATTCTGAACGGCAGTGGTAAATGCCGTTTCCCTGTAGGCAAATCGCAGTTCCGGAAACCCGGCTCATGACGGAGTATTTCCGCGCGAAAGCCGGGTTTGCGACAACACCTGTCATAAGGAGCTTGTCATGACCAACCAGTCCCTGTCACGCAGAACCTTTCTTGCCGCCTCCGGCATGGCCCTCGGCGCGGGCATCGCCCTGAACCGGCGCGCCTTCGGCGCCAATGACCGCATTTCCCTGGCCATTATCGGCGCGGGCGACCGGGGCACCTCCCATATCGCGGATATCGCCAAACTCAAAGACAGCCATAACGTTGCCATTACGGCGGTATGTGATGTGTGGCGGGTCAATCTGGATACAGCGGCGGAACGCGTCACCAAGTGGTTCGGCGCGGCGCCGTTCACCACGACGCGGTTCGGGGAGGTGCTTGTCCGGGACGATGTGGACGCCGTGGTGATCGCCACCCCCGATTTCGGCCACACGCCCATCATGCTCGAAGCGCTGAAAGCCGGCAAGGACGTTTACGTGGAGAAACCCATGTCGCTGGAAATGGACATGGCCAACGAGGCATTGGACCTGGCGCGCGCGAACGGGCGGGTGGTCCAGGTGGGCACGCAGAAGCGCAGCGAGGGCAAGTGGCGGGCGGCGCGTGAATTCCTGTCCGGGCAGGGTCTAGGCACCTTGACCCGCGTTTCTTCGTCGGTGTGCTTTAACCATCCGCGCTGGGCGCGCGACGTGAGCGACTGCAAGGCGCAGGACGTGGACTGGGAGGCATATCTGTTCAACCGGGAGAAAGTGCCCTTTGACCCCAACCTGATCCGCCGCTGGCATCTTTACCGCATGTGCACCAATGGTCTGGCGGGGCTGTGGATGTGCCACCTGGTGGACGTGGCACACATTATTACCGGCGCCACTTACCCGGACAGCGCCGTAGCCCTGGGCGGCATCTACCAATGGAAAGACGGCCGGGAACACACGGACGTGTTTCACGCGCTGCTGGATTACCCGGAGGGCTTCCTGTTCGACTGGTCCATGAGCATCACCAACGCCGCCGGCAACCGATACAATGCCCACGGCCGCTACGGCACCATGGACGTGGAACGGCTGACCTATTCCGGCGATGGCGGCGAGAAAGGCCATGAAATTGAGGCGGGCGCCATTACCGCGCAACCGGATGGGAACCACATGGCCAACTGGTTCGAATGCCTGCGCAGCCGGGAACGTCCGGCCGCGGACATAGCATTCGGACACCAGCATTCCGTGGCCACCATTATGGCGGCGGAAGCGCTGCATACCGGACAGCGAATGAAGTACGACCGCGAAAACCGGCGCGTTTACCCCGGCTAGCCCTGTACGGACACGTAATTACCCTTAAGCGGGATTACAGCCGGCGATCAATCGGTTTGACGCTGTTTGCGAGCGATTATTTCTTGTCAGCGGCTTTCAATTCCTCGACGAAGGCGATATATTTTTCCTTGGCCTCGTCCTGGCTCAGGCCCGCCAGTTCCTTCCACGCGTCATACTTGGCGCGCTTCACGAATTCCATCATGCCGGGACGGGGCCCCGCGCAGTCGCCGCTAGAGGACTGCTTGAAAAGCGCGTACAGCTTCAACTGAGCTGCACTGTCCGGCACCTCCGACAACTCCGTCACTTCTTTGCTCGCAAGTTCGAATCTGGCCGTGAGTTCTTCTGACATGGTGAACCTCCTCTTCTTTACCATTTAATACCCACAATTAACATAAGTTTAGAATACTGTTTGTTCTTATACATGAGCAGACATTAAAAATGCAAATTATTGGCAGATTTGAGTGAGCGGCAAGAATATGCCAAGTTCTCAGGATTAGAATAACGGGATGAATACCCTGCGTTTTCGCTTTTCTGCTTTCTTTTTGCCTCGAATATCCGATATACTATACAAAATCTCTCCCCGCGCTGCATGCGTGTTATACGTGTCTCCATGGTAGTGAAAAAACCGGCAGGATAAAGGATTTTATTGCCACCTTGCCATGTAACCGCAGCTAACAGGGAATTATGACTAAGGAGCCCTTGAAACCTCTATGGGAAAAGATATTTCCAGCCGTTACGCGGCACTATGTGAAACCGCCCAAGCCGCCTGCGACACGCTCGGCCTGTCTTCCAAGATTATTATCCAGGTGGGTTCTGCCACCTGTGAAAACGCGGCGGGCGCCACGGAAGTGTGGAAGGAATTTGAACGGAATATTCGCACTTCCGGCCGTGAAGACATACAGCTGCATCATGTAGGCTGCACGGGACGTTGCAGCCGGGAACCGATTGTAGGCGTGCTGATGCCGGACAAAATGCCGGTCCTGTACCAGAAGGTTACCCGGGACATAGCCCATGAAATATTCACCCGTCATATTCAGGGTGGAGAAGTGGTGGCTGGCGCGGCGCTCGAAAAGAGCGCGGCCCCCATGCAGCGGCAAGTGATTCTCTGCGAAGCGCGCCATTGCGGCAACACCTCCTGCAGTGATCTCGGCGACTGGTTCCGGGAGGAGATGGAGAAGGCCGGCGTGGACGAGGATGCCGTGGCCCTCACCCAGGCGGGCGGTATGGGCTTCTGCACAATGCGCAAGAACACCGGCACGAACTGCATACTGGTGCGCCCGGAAAACGTGATTTATTTCATCAAGGATCGGGCCGACGTGGAACGGATCGCCCGGGAACACCTGGCCGGCGGCCGGATCGTGGATAGTCTGCGCTGCAAGGAGGAATCCATCAGCGTCCGTTTTTTCGACCGCTACGGTGATGTGGCTTTCTTCAATCAACAAAACCGCATCGCCCTGCGAAACGCCGGCATAGTCGACCCGGAAAGCATTCATGAATATATCCGGTACCACGGGTTCAGCGCACTGGCCCAGGCGCTGGCCAAGGGCGACCCCGACTGGGTTATCGATGAAATCACAAAGTCTAAACTGCGCGGTCGCGGCGGCGGCGGCTATCCCACCGGGCTTAAATGGAAGGCGGGCCGGGAAAACACGGAAACCACCCGTTACCTCATCTGCAATGCCGATGAAGGCGATCCGGGCGCGTTTATGGACCGGAGCATGCTGGAATCGGACCCCTTCAGCGTTATCGAGGGCATGTTGATCGGTGGCTACGCCATCGGCGCGAGCCGGGGCTTTTTCTATGTGCGCGCCGAATACCCGCTGGCCATCCGGCGCATCGAAAACGCCCTTGCGGCGTGCCGGGAAAACGGACTGCTGGGCGACAATATTCTCGGCAGCGGTTTCAGCATGGATCTGGAAATCCGGCTGGGCGCCGGCGCCTTTGTATGCGGTGAGGAAACGGCGCTCATTCATTCCATCGAGGGCGAACGCGGCCAGCCCCGTATCCGGCCGCCCTATCCCACGGACAGCGGCCTGTGGGGCAAGCCCACAGTAATTAATAATGTGGAAACCTTCGCGAATGTGCCGGCCATACTGGTCTACGGCAGCGATTGGTTCCGGACCATGGGCCTGGAAAACAGCGGCGGCACCAAGGTGTTCGCCCTGGCGGGCAAGGTCAACCATACGGGCCTGGTCGAGGTGCCCATGGGCACCTCACTGCGGCAGGTCGTATACAACATCGGCGGCGGCGTTCCGAAAAAGAAAACCCTCAAAGCGGTGCAGACCGGCGGACCCGCCGGAGGCGTCATTCCCGAGGAGTTCCTGGACACGCCCATCGATTTCGATACACTGGGCAAACTGGGCTCCATCATGGGCAGCGGCGGCATGATCGTGCTGGACGAGGACGATTGTATGGTGGACGTGGCCAAGTTCTTCATGGCCTTCTGCCAGGACGAGTCCTGCGGCAAATGCACCCCCTGCCGTGAAGGCACCAAGCGCATGCTTGAAATTCTGGAGCGTATCACAGAAGGGAAAGGTGAACCGGCTGACTTGGAGAAGCTGGAGCGGCTCGCCGACCTGGTGAAAAAAAGTTCTCTGTGCGGTCTCGGACGCGCCGCGCCCAACCCGGTATTGAGCACCCTGAAATATTTCCGTCATGAATACGAGGCGCATGTGCTGGAAAAGAAGTGCCCGGCACACAAGTGCAAGGCTCTTGTTCACTACGAAATTATCCCGGAAAAATGTGTGGGCTGCACCATGTGCGCGCGCAATTGCCCGGTCGGCTGCATTGCCGGCGCGCGCAAGGAAAATCATGTCATCGACCAGTCCAGATGCATCAAGTGCGGCCGATGCTTTGAAGTGTGCCGCTTTGACGCGGTAGCCAGACAGTAACGGAACACGGGCCCCCCGGGGTTCTGATGATAAAGGTAAAACAATGACCCAGGAACAAATGGTAACCCTTACCATAGACGATGTAAAGGTCACCGTGCCGAAAGACACGACCATTATGGCGGCTGCGGAAACACAGCTAGGCATCAAGATACCCAGGCTCTGTTACCACCCCGACCTGAGCATGCAGGGTTCGTGCAGGGTATGTATCGTCGAAGTCAAGGGTGTCCCCTTCTATATGGCTTCCTGTTCCGTCAACGTGTGGGAAGGCATGGAAGTGCAGACCAACAGCCCCGCAATCCGGCAGGCGCGGCGCGACATCGTCGAACTCCTGCTGGACAATCATCCCCGGGCCTGTCTGACCTGTGACCGGGACGGCAACTGCGAACTGCAAAACGTGGCCTACGCCACCGGGGTACGGGAACGCCTTTTTGCCGGGGAACGCAAGCGCTTTCCCATCGAGGAGGACGGCAGCGCAGTAGACCGGAACCCGGAAAAATGCATCCTATGCGGCCGCTGTGTGCGCACCTGTGAGGAAGTGCAGGGCGTGCATAACCTCAGCCAGCAGGGGCGCGGCTTCACGACCGTGGTCAGCCCGGCCCACAACGACAACATGGACGGCTCCGTCTGCATCCAGTGCGGCCAGTGCATCGCCGCCTGCCCGACGGCGGCGTTTACGGAACACGACAACACGGAAGCGGTGTGGAAAGCGCTGGCCGATCCTAAAAAACATGTGGTGGCCCAGACGGCCCCCGCCATCCGCGCCACCATCGGCGAAGGTTTCGGCATGGCCCTGGGCACCCCCGCCACGGGCAAACTGGTGACGGCGCTGCGGCGCCTCGGCTTTGACCGGGTCTTCGACACCAACTTCACGGCGGATTTGACCATCGTGGAAGAGGCGACGGAATTTCTGAACCGTTTTCAAAAGGGCGAGCGCCTACCCCTGCTGACCAGCTGCTCCCCCGGCTGGGTCAATTTCCTTGAAAAATTTTACCCGGAACTCATTCCCTACGCGTCGACCTGCCGCTCACCCATGGCCATGATGTCCTCGTTGCTGAAAAGCTATTACGCGGAACAGACGGGGATTGACCCCAAGGATATCTTCGTAGTGGGCATCATGCCCTGCACCGCTAAGAAATTCGAATCGCGCCGGCCCGAATTGCGCACCGCGGACGGACTCCCCGAAACGGATGCCGTGCTGACCACCCGGGAACTCACCTGGATGATCAAAAATTACGGCATCAACCTGGCCGCCCTTCCCGACGGAAGTTTCGACTCGCCCCTGGGTGAATCTTCCGGCGCAGCCGACATTTTCGGCACGACCGGCGGTGTCATGGAAGCCGCCCTGCGCATGGCGGTCGAAAAGATCACCGGCGCGCCGCCTGAAACCATGGAATTTGCCGACGTGCGGGCCGTGGAAGGGCTGCGCGAACGGGAACTGAAGGTAAACGACCAACTTACCCTGCGCGTGGGCGTCGCCAACGGACTGACCAACGCGAAAACACTCCTGGACGCCGTACTCAGCGGCGAGAAGGAGTTTCACATTATCGAGGTGATGGCCTGTCCCGGCGGGTGTATCGGCGGCGGCGGCCAGCCCTATCCCCCGGAAGGCTACCGTATCTTTGACAAACGGCTGCTCGCCAAACGCGCAGAAGCCCTCTACAGCATTGACGGGGCCAAGACCGTGCGGAGTTCCAATCATAATCCGGCCATCAAGAAATTGTATACAGACTACCTGGGCACTCCCGGCGGGGACAAGGCGCACAAACTGCTCCACACCCGCTACCAGCCCAGATTGCCGAGAGGAATACGATGATGCCTGTTACCACCGCCACCAACAACCGGGAAGAAGTGCGTCGCCGCAGCATTGAGGCCCTGACGCCTGAAATTGTGGCCTATATTGAAACATGCGCCCAAGATGCCCATGCTTCCAGCCACCTGATCGGCGTGCTGCACAAGGTGCAGGCCCATTTCGGATACCTGGGCCGGGAGCAGATGGATGCCGTGGCCCAGTTGTTACAGGTGCCCGCGTCCAAGGTAACCGGGGTAGCCACCTTCTACCATTTCTTCCGGCTGGAGCCGCGCGGCCGTTTTGTCATCAATGTGTGCCTCGGCACCGCCTGCTATGTAAAGGGGGCGGAACGCGTGGCCGATCGGTTGTGTGAAGAATTAGGGATTCATTTCGGCGAGACCACCAGGGACGGCCTCTTCTCCCTGGAAGGAACCCGGTGCCTCGGCACCTGTGGGCTGGCGCCGGTCATCATGATAGAAGACCGGATTTTCGGAGATATGACCCCCGACCAGGTGCCCGCGTTGCTCGAAAAGCATGTGTTGCAGGCGCAGCGGGAAGACCGGCAGAACGGGGACTGAACATCCAGCGCGCAGCCCCGCCCGGTGTTAATTTGAGGATACCAACGTATTAAGGGTATACTAGCGAGTCCTGACACTCCTGTCAGCGCTTCTCTTTTTTCATTTGGGTATTACAGTAACACCATCCTGTCCGCATACCGGACAAAACCTGTGCCGGAGGTTTTTTCATGGCAACAATTGAACCGGGGAAAGTACGCAATGTCGGCATTGTAGGTCACGGCGGCGTCGGCAAAACGATGCTCGTCGAACATATCCTGCATAAGGTGGGCCTGACCGGCCGCCTGGGCGCGGTTGAGGACGGCAATACCGTGTGCGACTATCTCGATGAAGAGATAGAACGTAAACACAGTATCGCCATGGCGCTGGCCCACCTCGAGTGGAAAGGCGGCCGCATCCATCTCATCGACCACCCCGGTTACATGGATTTCCTCGGCGAAGTCGCCTCTTCCATGCCTCTCGTGGACGGTGTGATTATTGTGGTGGATGCGTCCACCGGCGTGCAGGTGGGCATGGACAACGCCTGGAAATATGCTGAACGCTTCAATGTGCCCCGCGCATTCTTTATCAACAAGCTGGACCGGGAACACACCAATTTTGATGAAACGCTTAAACTGCTCCAGGATACCTACGGGCGCCACTGCGTGCCCATGGTGGTGCCCATCGGGGAAGGCGCCGGACTTACGGGCGTGGTGAATATCGTCACCGGCGACGAGGCTTCCCTCCCGCCGGAAGCGGGCGCCTACAAGGAAGCCCTCATTGAAGCCGTGGCGGAAACGGACGACGCCCTCATGGAAAAGTTCTTGGAGACCCTGGAACTTTCTCCCGAGGAATTCCGGTCGGGCCTGCAGAAAGGCATTACCAGCGGCAAAATCATTCCCGTAATCGCGGGAAGCGTTTCCATGGAAAAAGGTATTGACGAGCTGCTCAATATCATCGCCGAGTCCTTCCCCAGCCCGCTGGAACGCAAGATCGTCGCCAAGGATGAAAGCGGTGCGGAAGTTACCGTTGCCGTTGATCCTGCCGGGCCTTTCCTCGGCCAGGTGTTTCGCTCGGTGGTCGACCCCTTCGTGGGCCATCTCACCCTGTTCCGCGTGTTAAGCGGCGTCCTGAAGTCGGACACTGATTTTTATAACGTTACCACTAACACAAAGGAGCGGACCGGCAAACTCTTCCTGGTCAACGGCAAACAGCAAATACAGGTGGACTCGGTCGGTCCGGGCGACCTGGCTGCCATGACCAAGCTCAAAAACACCCATTTCGGCGACACCATAGGCGCGCCCGGCTGTACTCTTCATCTGCCGATGATCGAACTGCCGGAAGCCATGGTCAAACTGGCCATCGTGCCCAAGTCCCGCTCTGATGAAGACAAAATCGGCGAGGCCCTGAACCGCCTGGCGGAAGAGGACCCGACCTTCTCGCACTATCGCGATGCCGCCACAGGCGACCACATCATCCGCGGCATGGGCGATCTGCAGCTGGACATCCTGCTCAGCCGCATGCAGCGCAAATACAAGGTAGAAGCGGAAACCGGCATTCCCAAGGTGGCCTACCGCGAAACCATCAAGGCCAAGGTGGAGGTGCAGGGCAAGCACAAGAAACAGAGCGGCGGCCACGGCCAGTACGGCGATGTGCACCTGCGCATCGCTCCCAACGAACGCGGCGCCGGCTACCAGTTCATCGACAGCATCGTCGGCGGCGTTGTGCCCAAGCAGTATATTCCCCATGTGGACAAGGGCGGGTTCGAGGCGCTGGAACGCGGCGTCATCAGCGGCCATCCCGTCGTGGACGTCATCGTGGAACTGTTCTTCGGTTCTTTTCACGCGGTGGACTCTTCGGAAATGGCCTTCAAACTGGCCGCTTCCAAGGCCATCCAGAAGGGTGTGCGTGAAGCCAGGCCCTGCCTGCTCGAGCCCATCATGGAAATCGCCGTGACCGTGCCCGAGGAATACATGGGAGACATCAACGGCGACCTGAACAGCCGGCGCGGACGCATCCTGGGTATGGACGCCGTCGGCGGCGGCCGCCAGGTCATCCGCGCCAACGTGCCCGAGGCGGAAATTCTGCGTTATTCCACGGAACTGCGCAGTATGACCCAGGGCCGCGGCAGCTACGAGTTGAAACTGAGCCACTACGACGAAGTACCCGATCACGTCGCCAAGGAAATCATCGCCGCCTACGAAAAATCACGGGTGGAAGAAGAATAACTCTTACCCCAAGACCGCATACGGCGCGCCTCAAAAGGGCGCGCCGTTTTTTTGTGTGGCGGAGAACATAACACACCGTGGTATAGTGAACCCGCGGAAAAAGCCGGTTGACGATAAAAGGTAGGGTTTCATGTCATACGACCCCGAGAAACATCATCGCAGGTCGATCCGATTACAAGGGTACGATTATTCCCGCGCAGGCGCGTATTTTGTGACCATGTGCACCCAAAAACGCATCCCCCTGTTCGGGAACATCAGGAATGCGGAAATGGAATTGAATGCCCCCGGCCAAATGATCCATACGACATGGAATGAGATTCGTACCCATTATCCCGGCATCGACACAGACGCATTCATGGTTATGCCCAACCATATCCACGGAATTATCATCATCGTAGGGGCACCCCCCTGTGGGTGCCCAACCCCCCGTGGGTGCCCAACCCCCCGTGGGTGCCCAACCCCCTGTGGGTGCCCAACCCCCCGTGGGTGCCCAACCCAAACGTATGAAAATGGGCGCCCACAGGGGGGCGCCCCTACGGAAAATGCCCCAACGCAATTATCATTGCCGGACGTGGTACAACGGTTCAAAACCCTGACAACGAAACGATATATGGACGGCGTAAAACAATTTGATTGGCGGCCGTTTCCCGGAAAATTATGGCAACGCAATTATTACGAACACATCATCCGCAATGAACAGGAACTATGCCGCATCCGAAAATACATCCTCGAAAACCCGGCCAAATGGTATTGGGACAAAATGAATCCCGACATGGGCACCGATGCTGTTCACGAATCCGATGCCACCTACGGTTTGGAGACATGGATGGTCTGAGCGCCCGGAACACTGCCCAGACATAGACGCACGACTATACCGCCTGTGCCGCGCGCGACTCCAGCGTTTCAATAAAGGCGTCGATGCGTGTGTTTACCTGTTCATCGGACCAGCTGCGGGAATCGTTCATGTCCGCTTCGAGCATCAGGGAAGGAATGCCGTACGTGTCTTCCAGGCGCCGCGCCAATTCATACTGACCGAAGGAATACGCCCGGCAGCTGCGGTTGGAATGCATGACAAAGCCGTCCAGGCTGAATTTTTCCGCCATGTGGGCCAGCTCCTTTTCGCGGTAATCCAGGCCGTGGTTGATGTAGCCGCCGATATAGGTGGACGCGAAGGAAAGCAGATGGTCCTTGGGATCCTTGATCGGGCCGCGGTAACAGAAGCTTTCCGGGTAGGTGGAGACCACCAGGGCGGTCTGCCGCTCGGCGAATTTCTGGGACAGCTGGTTGATATGGTGCCAGATGGCGAGATTGTCCCAGCCCAGCCGGAAGCGTTCTCCGGGAATGGCGGCGATGCCGTTGTCAACGCGTTCCTGCACCTCCGCTTTGAGTTCCTCGTAATAATCGATGCAAATCTGCGTGCCGCGCAGGGTCACGATGGGCGCCAGGTGAATAAAGGTGTCGAAGGAGTTCATGGGCGCGGGCTTGTGGGCGAGCATGGCCTGGATATCGCGCCATAGATCCGCCGCTTTTTCCGACAGGCCGACCACTTCATTGAAACGGTCGTGGTCAAAAGGCCTGCCCGTCACCTGCGCGATGACTTCGGTATAGTCCTTCAACTGTTCCTTCATATACGCCACCGCGTGGCTGGCGTCCTCGGGTTCGTATTGATAGGGCGCATCAATAAATACCAACGGTACGTCAAAGCGGCGCTGCAGTTCCTGGTACCACTTGGTGACCGTACCGCAGATGTTGTTGCAACACACGAGCAGGTCCGGCTTGGGCATGCCGCCGATGGGGCTGGTTCCCGTGATAATGGCGCCAATGTCCGTTCTAGCGTAGGAACACAGGTCGCGGGAAAACCCGGCGTCTTCCGCCGCGCCGCAGAGCATGTCCGCCATCTTGGTGGCGCCGCACATGGCTGCGTGGTTCTCCGGATACAGCGGGGTGATGTCCGCGGCGTAGAGGAATTCCACCGGCGCGCCGCTGGTGATCCAGGCCATTTTCTGGCCGCTGCCCTCACCCATCTTCGCGCCCATGTAATACATGGTCATCACTTCTTTCATGCGCTTGTACGACTGCAGCCGGGGAAGTTCTACGCTCATCTGGCTCTCCATTTCCTGTAGTACGGGATATTGTTTATCATCTCTCTAACAGGGGCTTTGCCCACAACCCAGAAAGAAAATATTCCGAGTATGTTGTTCACACTTTAGTGTGCGTGTTAACACAAAAACCGTGAACAACTTAGCACGCTGAAGCGTGAACAACATACCGAACTTCTTCTTTTGGCGAAAGAAATTTTTCCATAAGATACCAGATTGTCATCACCATCCTCACCATCAAAAGCACAGACCACCGCCTATTGTACCTGTAAGCGAAATTATCCTCAACGGGCCGGCCGCCTGACGGCGGTCATCCGCCCGCGGCGCGGTCGGCGGCATACTCACGGCGCAAGACGGCGATGATGGTGGCGCCCAGGGAAACGGCGGTAATGAGCAACAGGGCGACGACGGCTTTGCCCGCGCTCACCAGAAACACCTCGCGCGTGAAGGTGCCAAGGGCGGTGTGTATCTCCGTGACGTTGCGCTGCGTGGCCATAAGCGGCAGCAGCGCGTCCGTATATTTCTTAATGGTAAAGAAATCCACCAGCCCCGGCACCAGGGTGGCGACGTATTGCCAGCCGTAGAGCAGAATAACCCCGTAGACTATCGGCCGCTTGGTGAACGCGCCGAGAAATACGGAGAAGGCGCCGTAGGCCAGTAGGGCGAGCACGATGACCCCGAAATAATGGATCAGCAGGGTCAGATCCGTGGTCCGGGTGAGGGACAGGTCGGCGTGCAGCGTGGAAGCGGCAAAGGTCAGCGCGCAGGAACAGATCAGGATGAGCGACGCGACCGTCATAAAGGCCAGGAAGCGGCCAAACACCCAGGCGGAGCGGGAGGCTGGCCGGGTAAGGATATAGGTCATGGTGCGCATCTCGATGTCTTCCGCGACCAGCATCCCCGCGAAAAACAGCGCCATCAGCGGGGTGAACACATTAACGTACAGGTCTTCCGCGAGCCGGACAAACACCACGTTGCCCGATTCCGCGAAGCGGGAGCTGGACAAGAAAGAGAGGGCGATTGGAATCAGCACAGGCAGAAACGCGACCAACGCGGCCAGGGCGAGGCGGCGTCGGCGCAGCAGGGTCTGCAGCGCGTGTCCGCAGGAAGCCTGCAGCACGGCGAAGTACCCCCGGTACGCGGGCTGGCGTCCCTGGAGCAGCCAGTCGGGCAGGGTCATGTGGCGGTTGCCGTCTTGGGGCGAATCCAAGTCGACAGTCCTCATCCCTTTTTCCAGCATGGTTTCATTAGCATTCATAATGATATTGGGCGCCTCATTTGGACTATCGGGTCAAATAATCAAACACGGACTGGAGATTGTCGTCCGAACAGGTAATGCCTTCGATCAGGCCCTCATTCTTGCGCGCCATGTCGTTCAGCAGGGCATAGCACGCGTTCGGTTCGCGGGTGCGGATCACCAGGGCGTTTTCCTCAAATTCAAGCCGGGTCACATCGGGCAGATCCAGAAAATCCTTTGAAATGGCGCAGGACTGCCTTGATTCCACCCGTATCGCGTGCGGGTGCCGGTCAATAAGTCCGCGAATATCGTGCAGCTGCCCCTGCGCGAGCAGCGTGCCCCGGTACATCAGCACGATGTTGTCCGTAATACGCTCGATTTCATAGAGAATATGGCTGGACACCACCACGGCCATGCCGGCGTCGGCCAGGGCCTGGATCAGCGCGTACATTTCATCACGGCCCCTCGGGTCGAGCCCGTTCATCGGTTCATCAAGAAAGAGCAGCTCCGGCGAGGAGGCCAGCGCCTGGGCGATCTTGATGCGCTGGCGCATGCCCTTGCTGTAGGCGGTGATCGGGTCATGCATGCGTTCGGTCATGCGGGTGAGTTCGCACGCGGCCTCCGCTGCCCTCCGAGCGTCCCGGCGACTCATGCCCCAGTAGCGGTTCAGCCAGTAAACAAACTCGTATCCCGTCGTATTTTCAAAAAAGTAATCCGTCTCCGGGCAATAGCCGATCCGGCGCATCACGGCGTTATTGTTGCGCGGCCTGCTGCCGAACACCCGTATCTCGCCGCGGCTGGGCGCGTACAGGCCCAGGGCGAGTTTGATGAGGGTGCTCTTCCCCGCGCCGTTGGGCCCGAGCAGCCCGGTAATCCTGGATTCGATGGAGAGGTTGAGGTTGTTGACCGCCACCACTTCCCCGAACCATTTTGACACACCCTGCGCTTCGATAATCGCGGTCATTGGGCAATCTCCTCACGCCGCACCTTGCGCAGCACTATGAACAGGGCGAACAGGGTCACCGCGACAACGAAGAGCAGGCACCAGTGCCAGGACAGGGTGAAAAGCACCCGTGTGTCCTTAAAAAGAACTTCGCCGATCCGCCGCAGGGCGAGGGGGAAGGAAACGCCCAGAAAGTTGCGCTGCCGCAACAGGCCTGCAAGCAGGCCGGCCAGGCTGGAATCAGCCACCAGCGCCATGATAATCGTGATGGTGGCGTAGTTCTGGCTGGGCAACTGGGCCGAACAGGCCAGGATGCACAAGGCCGCGGGAATAACGATCAGCAATGAATACGCCATGATGGAGAGGGGCCACCACCAGCTGGCCTGAAGCGTTTCCATGCCCGGCAGCAACAGGTTGTGCAGCCCCACAAGCAACACGCCGGGCAGCGCGGTAATGGACAGGCCCAGCAGCACGAGCGTCATGATCTTCCCCAGCGCGTAATCCACCCAGGTCAGGGGCTTGGAGAAATAGATTTCCATAAGGTTGTTGCGCACATCATTGCAGATCATGCCTGCGCCGCTGTACAGAAGAATGATGAACATGACGGAGGTTTGCAGGTACAGGAAACCAAAAAAGGTGCTTGCCTTGATTTCAACCACGTCCAGGTTCGCGAAGATCAGCTGCAGCGGGTTGTTCGGGTCCTGGGCAAGCACGTCATACGCGACAATCTGCAGCAGGCGCACAATGATATGAAGGAAAGCGGCCAGGCACAGCAGTTTGAAAACGCGGAACTTCGCCAGCGTCTTCAGCTCCTGCTCCACCACCACGAGCCAGCGGAACCGGTGCCGGGGCTGTCCGTCATATTGCCGGTAGGTATTGGTATAAATCGGCACGGCTCAGTCCTTTCCAACCGCCTGCAGGAACACCGATTCGAGGCTGTGTCTGGCCGGCTGTAAATGCCGCACCTGTGTGGAACAGCGCGCGGCCGTTTCAAAAATAGTACGGACCCCGTCGGCGCCGGCGCACTGCACCAGCCAGGTATTGCCCGGGTGAAGCCGCTCGCAGCGGTGGCCCGCGGCGCGCAACGCAGCGACGCAGGCGGCGTCATTGTCCCGGAAACGGATTTCAAAATGGTTGTCGTGGCGGGGGGTAAGCGCCTGGATGTCGCCGGACTGCACCACCCTGCCCTTGTCAATCATGACCACCTGGCTGCATACGTGCTGCACGTCCGGCAGCAGATGGGAGGAAACGATCACGGACACGCCCGGACGCTCGGCGATGTCCTGTATCAGGTTGAGAATTTCGATGCGGCCGTCCGGATCCAGGCCGTTGGTGGGCTCGTCGAACAGCAGCAGTTTCGGGTCGTGAAGAATGGCCTGGGCCAGTTTCACCCGCTGCAGCATACCCGTGGAATAGGTTTCCATGTTGCGGTAACGGCTGTCGCCAAGCTTGACGTAGTTCAGCACTTCGTGGGCCCGTTCCAGCGCATCCACCCGGCTCATCCCGAAGATCCGCCCACAGTAGGTCAAAAACGAAACCGCGCTGACCTTCGGGCTGGATATTTCCCGTTCGGGCATATACCCCAGACGATGGCGTACGTCAATGGCCCGGGCAGGCATTTCCAGGTCGAACACCCGGATGGCGCCGCTTTCCGCGCGCACAAAGCCCAGCAAGGTCTTGATGAGGGTGCTTTTCCCCGCGCCGTTCGGACCGAGTAGTCCGGTGGCGCCCTTGCCGAAGCTCAGGGTGACCCCGTCCAAAGCGCGCATGTCCCGATAGGACACACATAAGTCTGTGAGTTCTATTACAGCTGTCAAAGATGCTTTCCCGGTAATGCTGCGAAACCTTTCCCGCGTACCGCCGGACAGGCCTCAATAACTGACATTTAATACAAGCGGCAGTACTTCTCCCTGCTCCACCTGAATGAATTCACTATGCACATAACGGACCTCGAGCGGGTTTCCGACACCCATCTCGAAATAATAGATGTCCAGCTGCCACTCGCCGGGCATGATGTCTTCCATGATGAAACCACCGGCCGGGTTGATGCCGACACTCTGGCCGAGCAGCTGCGTCACGTCCACCGTTTCGCCCAGCGGCGCCTGCGACATGCCCGGACGGACCAGCACGGCGCGACCGCCAAGCATGTTGACCGGGCCGGGAACGCACTGGCCTTCGATGCGCGCCCCATCCTGGGTGCCGAAGTCGTAGCGCGTCGCCACGCCTTCCTCCACGGTCAGCTGCACGCCCCGGGCGTCATAAATGCTGGACAGGTCGCCGGAACTGATGTCCGTGACCATGGCCTGATACACGCCGGAGGAAAGCCCGTCCAGGTAGTAATACCCGCTTTCATCGGTGGTGGCGTTCTGGGTCACCCCGTTGCCCACCACCAGAATTACCGCGCCTGGCACCGCCTGGCCTTCACTGTACACATACCCCTCAACGGCGCCACCCGCGCCGAAACGCACGCGCACATTGTCCTGGCGGTCCGCTTCACCAAGCACGATCAGCTCGCTTTGCGCCGTGGGATACCCGGGGTGCTGCGCGACGATCACGAACTCCCCGGCGGGCAGGCTGTCAAAGGAAAACGCGCCGTCCCCGCCCACCTGCTGAATGCGGTCGTCGGGCACCGCGTTTGAGGCAAGCATCATCAGGGCCTCCGCCGGCGAAGACGCTTCCAGCAACGTCACCGTGGCGCCCGCCACGCTGCCGCTGTCGGCTGCGAACACCGCGCCCGCGATGACCCCGCCTTCCTCGTCCAGGGTCAGATCGATGCCCGTGAGCACCTCCCCGGCCTCAACCTTGATTTCGGTGCGCGCCGGCGTATACCCCGCGGCCGTGGCCTCCAGCCGGTAGGTGCCTGCATTGATGCTTAGTTCATAACTGCCATCCGGCGCGTAAAACTGTTCGGAACGCGTGTTGTCGCCCATCATCCCCATCACGTTGACAGAGCCCGTGCTTTCGGACAGGGGATACGCGGCCACTTCATACATTTCCAGGGGTTCGCTGCGGCCCTTGACCAGCACGCGGCCGCGCACCACGGCGGTTTGCCGCATCAGTACGCGGGTCTCATCGTTCAGCCTCACCCGGCGCACCGTGGTCGGCGAGTAACCGTCCTTCTCCGCGATAATCGTGTATTGGCCCGTGGCCACGCCGTCGAGACGGAACTGGCCCCCGCCGGCGGTCGTGGTGCTGCGTTCGGAACCCTGCAGCCCGCCCATGCTCACGCCAGTAAGGCGTATGTTCACGCCGTCAATACCGAGGCCGCGGTCGTCCACCGCCTTCCCGTAAACCGCGTAGGAGCCTTCTTCAACACTGTTCAGGACCAGTTTCACGCCCTTCATGTCGCTGTAGCCGTCGGGATAGATGGGCATGCCCACCGGCGTAATCTTGTACCCCTGTTTCTGCGCGAACAACTGGTATTCGCCCGCGGGCAGTTCCTCAATGGCGAATACGCCGTCCGCGTCGGAATTGGCGTTCCGGAAAGCCTGGGGCGCCGTCATGCTGCTGAAGAAACGGCTGTACGCGGGAATGCAGATGACCTCCGCGCCGGGCACGGCCTGGCCGCTGTCGGTGACCACCTGGCCGTAGACATTGGTCCCGGCAAACATGTACACGTCTATGCGCACATTACGCTGCGCCGCGGTCAGCAGGAAAGGCTCGCTGAGCTGGGGCGCGTAAACGCCTGACAGCGCGTGAATGCGCCATTCCTGGTTGAAGGGCACGCCCGTCAGTTCATAATATCCATCTTCCCCGGTCATGTCCGTAATGGGGGCGGATTTCTTGGCGATGGTGCTCAGGGCCTGGGCAAGCATGCTTTGGTCGGAACTGAGAATGACATTGGCTTCGGTAATGGGCGTCTGGTCGGGGGACAGCACGTATCCCCATACGACGCCCGCCGCTTCCACCTCGAAATTGATGTTTTTAAGTTTCTGGTCCGCGGATTTGATGGCCACTTTCTGGAAGGGCAGCGTCTGGCCCGCCATGTAAGGCGAATCGCGCAGATCCACGGCAACGCCGAATTCACCCACCGGCAGGCCTTCTACGATGTAGTTGCCCTCGGTGTCGGTAACGCCCGAGGGACCGCCGACGGATTCCACCCGCACGGTAACCCCGCCCGCGCCTTTGCCTGTTCCGACCTCGGTAACGCGGCCTGAAATGCTGGCGCCTGAAGACAGGCGCGCTTCCAGGCGATACTCGAGCAGGGCTTCGTTTAAGAGATCAGTTTCCGCCGTGAAGGCGATATAACCCGGAGCGTTTACGGTTACCTCATAGACACCCGCCTGGGTCACATCGATGGCAAAAGCGCCCTGCTCGTCCGAGGAAGCCTCTTCTTTGTCAAGCAGTTGGCCGCGCATCCGGCGGCGCTCGCGGCGGTCCATGGAAGCCAGCGCCACCCGGTCTTCCGCCGTTCTTTTGCGCACCACGGTGATCTTGGCATTGGGAATGGGCGCCTGGTTCGCCGCGTTCAATACGGAACCGGTGATTTTAAGCGCCAGTTTGGGCTCTTCCACCACAGCGGCCGGGACCGCTTCCGGTGTGGCCGCAACCGGTGGCGCCGCGGGCGCCGGAGCCGCGATTTCAACAAAGGGCTCGGGCGTATGCGCTTCTTTTTCTTCCGGGGGAGCTTCATAACTGATACGCGAGGTGGGGGGCGGGGCCGGTTTACGGGGCGCGAGCATGAACGCAAGACCGATCAGGGCAATCAGCACAAGCACCACCATGGCAATAACTTGTACAATGGATACGGATGATATAGAACGTCTTCTGGGTGCCATTCACAAATTCCTGAGGTTAAAGAAATACACCAGCATATCCTTAACGCTTATTGCCCCCGGAAAGTATACACATTACCCTGTGCCGGGGAAAAATAAACACCGGGGAAATCGTTCAATCATGCCGTAGTATCATCAGAACCCGGCTTGTAACCCTGTTCTGGAACGGCGGAGAAGCCCTGTTGGCCGGGAAATGACCGTCTCGGAACCGGTATTATTCTTCTGATAATAGTACAGGCGCCTCGCCCGCCACCGGCTATTTGGTCAGGGTAAAGGTATCGTAAATCGTGCCGTCCGCCTTGTAGACGTTCATGACAAACCGGTCTTTGGAAACGGTGAAGGCCGTGCAGGTGGCGAACCCGTCACGACGTACGATTTCGGCGTATTCCGGTGCTTCACCCCCTTCGGGCGGACCGTCAATGGACACGGAGATCAGGTAGATGGTGCCTTCCGCCGGGCTGGCTACGCGCTTCCCGGCCTTAAGCGGAAACGTGCGCAGATAATGATGCACATGGCCGCTGAGCGCCACGTCCACGTGGTACTGGTCGAACAGGGTTCCCCATTCCTGTTCAATTTCGGGGTACTCCCGTTCCAGCGCATACGGCGGGAAATGCAGCACCGCGACCTTCCAGGGGGCGTCCGCATCACGCAACGTCGCTTCCAGCCAGGGCCGCTGCACGGCAATCTCTTCGGTGACATCGAGTGAGATCAGGAGCAGGTCGCCGTAGCGCAGACTGTAGGTCTGTCCCTGGTGCAATCCTTCCGGCCCGTTGTCCGGCAAGCGGAGCAGGGCGCGGTACAGACCCGAGCCCAGCCCGTCGATGGCGTCATGATTGCCAATGGAAGGCATCAGGGGACGTTCCCGCAGGAAGGGCGCAAAATTACGGAACATCAGGTCCCAATCTTCGCGCTCCTGCCCGGTGCCCACAAGGTCACCGGAAATGGTGAGGAAGGCCGTGTCGGGGTGTTTCTGCCAGGCTGCGGACAACACCGCCGCGCTGTCCGGACGATTATGGGTGTCGCTCATCCACAGAAACGTAAACGATTCCGGCGCTTCCGGCGCGGTCCGGAATTCGGAAATCAACATGTCGCCTTCATCGGGGTTACCGTCGCCGACAGCATATTCATATACCGTGCCGGGCCGAAGCCCTTCCAAAGTCACGGTATGCCAGAGCACGCGTGGATCATTCACGATGTTACGGTCATACAATTCCACCGAAGCGCCATCCACAGGAGTCCACGGCGCATCGGATGCGCCCTTTACCCGGAACTGCAACCGCGAGGGCGCCGTAGCATTTGTGGCTGTTCGCCACTGTATCGTTTGTGTAGTTTTAGGATCGTCGCTCCAAGTAAGCAACGCCATATCGGGGCGGTTTGATGCCGGATACAGGGTTTCCCGAAACGCGCCGATAAATTCGGCCTCCCGGGCACGCCCGCGTATGGTGGGCAGCAGGAGGTGTCCCTCCAGGGCCGCCGGCACCTCCTCCAGCACCAGATCGGTCCAATCCAGATACACCGTGGCGCCTTTCTTAAAAACATAAACCTCCTGGGGAGCGGGAACCGCGTTGGAAATGGTGACCGTCTGGCCGGGTGACTGCGCCCCGACGCCGACAAAATAGTGGGGACGATGCCTGTCGAACCCATTGATTCCCAGGCCGACATGTCCTGCCGGAAAGGACTTCTGCCACACCTCGTAGGTGTAATTCTCATTGCGGACGGTCATATCCGTTCTTTTGAAGCCCTGTTCCTCCAGCCAGAAAGGCGCTTCTTGCTGCGCCGTGTCGCGCACGACCGACACCACCACCGGCACATCCACATCAAAGTGCCAGTACGCCGTGCCCAGTATCCGCCGCTGCTCTTCATTGAGCGTCTCCAAGATGGCCGCCGTGTCCAGGGATGCCATGGCATCCAGGTCGCGCCCTGCCGACAGGGAGGCCATCAACTCATCCATAACCGCCGCAATAGCGGGCACTTCCGCATAGCCGGCGAAACTGATAACACAGGCCGCCAGCAGGACAACAGGCATGGCATAACGCCATGTGCCGGATTTTGAAAAACAAAAGGAATTCATCATGTACACTATCCTTTCCCGGTGGGTGTCTACCCGGTGTCCGCCCCGACTTGAGGGCGCATTTCAAGCGTCTTCGGACTTAAGGCAACATTGTTATGCCGCCATTGTGTTTAATACGTGGCTTTTACCGGAAATACCGGCTTGCACACAAAGTCGCATCCTACCGGATTTTGCAGGGATTGGTCAAGAGGAATGCCGGATTGGGCATGCCATATTCCACGAGATAATTGTCCCATCCCGCTGGTGTCAACGTTATTTATTCTCCAAAAGTCTTTGCTCTGGGATTTTCCGCTGTTACTGAAAATCGTCGCGTTTGCCCATACAGGCTTTGACGCCGCATACATCCGCGTAATAATAACCCCTCCAATTTCGGGCATGTTAACTGAACCCATCGCGCGTAAATAACCGTGAAACAATCCGCCGGTTCCGTTGTATAGTAAGTAGGCAATGGTTGATTACAGAAAATTGACTAAAAAAGTTGAATATGTGGCAGATAATTACTGTGTATTAACAGTATAATCATTCTTTCAAAAAAACTTTACTCTGTTTGCATCAGACATGGTATACTTTAAGTAGCGATGCGGGCTGTTAAAAGTTGAGAGTGACAGGTTGTCAACCAAGACTGAGAGCAGACGCGTTTCTTAGATGAAAGTTGAATTCAATAAAATCTATGACAAACGTAAGGGAATGTTTGGGCTGAGAAAAACGTTTCCTTAAATGGTTGGACAGTTAAATCAAATATAATATGGCCTTTTGACTCGCCCTGTACACTAGTGCAGGATTAAGAGGTCCTGAGTCAGTAGTAATACTGAATCAGGCAAACGCGGGGCCGCAGCAGGTTTCCCCTCCCCCACTTCCTCCCCTCCCCTTCCCCTGTTGCGGTCCCGCTCATTTTTTATCTTCTCCCCCCTTTCAGGTGGACTGTCTTTACAGCCCCATGGTAGGATCTGCAGATGCCGCAGCGCGTCAACGCGCTAGGAACGGGTACCCGTCCGGCATGAGGCGGAAACTTGAACCGTCTGTACGGAATACCTTCACTATGCGTCGGCACCGTATGCCGACTGCCGTCCACGACAATGCAGGAAACGCGGGAGATGCTGTGAAACCGGGAACGACATCAAGCCTCAATCGTTTTTCACCCCTGCCGCTCTTCCTGGCAGCGGCGGTATTTATCCTGTGCAGCCCCGTTTTCTGGATCAGCATTGAATCGCCGGATGACACGCGTCCAGCCCGGAGCACCGAAAACAGCCTGTTGTTTCAACAGGTCTATCCCGCGATGCACTATGGGTACCATCGCCTTGCCCAGGGGGATATACCGCTCTGGAACAACCAGCAGTTGTGCGGGGCGCCCTTCTTTGCGGACCCGCGAAACGCGCTATTCCAGCCGCTGAACATCATATTTCTGTTTATGGAAACGACCCGCGCCATGGCGCTCCATGCGTTTATCGCCCTGTCCCTGATGGGTTTCTTTTTCGTCCTGTATATGCGGTCCATGAATCTGCGTTACCTGCCTTCCGTGCTGGGCGGCCTGATGTACATGTGCTGCGGGGCGACGGCCGCCGTCATGTCGAACCCCGGATATGTTTCGGCACTGGTCTGGCTGCCGCTGTTGTGCCTCATCATCCGGGAATATACGCTGCGTCGGCCGCGGCCGGCCCTTGCCGTGCTGGGCGGCCTGGTCACGGCCTTCCTGATGTTTTCCGGGTCGTTCCTGTTGATGACGGCCGCGCTGGCGCTGGCGTTCGGATACGGGTTTTTGGCGCTTATTCAGGGACAGCCCGGCGGCGATGTGGTGGGGCAAGCGGTGGAATACAGCCGTTGGGAACGTCTGCGGGGCCTGATATTTATGCTTATAGTCGGCCTGCTGCTGTCCTGCGTCCAATGGGCGCCGGCACTGGCGTGGCTGCGCGGACTGGACGCGCCCCTCGCCTTTCTCACCCGCTTTGAAGCATCCGCCGAGGTGCCCCATACCCTAAAAGGGCTATTGGCGCAATTGTTGGAGGCCCATGCCGCGCAGCGGCCGCCCGTGACCTATCTGGGTGTGTCCGCGCTGCTTCTCCTGCCCGCAGCGCTGTTCCATCGCGCACCGCGCTGGGAACGGGCTTTACTGTTCGGGATCGTTTTGGGATCGTGGGGGCTCGTTATTCTCTGGGGCACGCGGGAAACACCCGCACCGGGCGTGGTCGCTGTCCTGGTCTACCCGGCGGCCTTCGCGGCCTGCGTACTGGCCGCCCTGGGCGTGGATCGATTGTTCGCAGTGCGTCGTGATCCGCTCACGCCCAGGTTATGGGGACCGCTCCTTCTCATTGCGCTGCTTTTCGTGGGGGTGTTTATGATCGCGCCGGACACGGTACGCGGACGCATGATACCCTGCGCGGTCGCGCTGTTGCTTTTTGCCGTGTTCCGGACCGGCTGGGCTGGCGTATTAAGCGGCATTATTCTGCTGGCTTTCCAGTTCATTGATTTAAACACGTCCATTATCAATCGACAGGCGCATCCCTTCTTCGCGCAGGGGCCGGGCATTTCCCTGGAAGCTCCACTCGCCGCCCTCCTGCGGGACACGGCCCTGGACGACCGTGTTTTGATTAGCCCCCCAGCGGGAAATGAACGGCTTCACCCCAACATGGGAATGCCTGCGGGCATCCGCATGGCAGGCGCCCGGGAATTCCCCTTGACCCCGGAACAGCGGGTCTGGTGGGATGCGTTTGAAAACATCCCCGACGAGACACAGACCGCGGACACGGGCCGCTCCCCGGCGGGCCTTTTGAATGTCATGGCCGTGCGGGCCGTCGCGGCAACGCACGAAAATGCCCTTGAAGAGGCCGGGCTGCCCCTATCGCGGTTACGGCCGCGGGGCGCCCATGCGGACATCCGCGTCTATGCGAATGAGGATGTGCTCCCGCGCGTAAGCTGGGCCCAGTCCTGGCAACTTGCCCTCGAGACCCGCGCCGCCATGGAGGCCATTAGCGCGCCCGACTTCAACAGCCGGCAGAAGTGCATCATCGTGCCTGTGGATACCGCGCTCAGCCACCTGGTGCAGGTCATGCCGGAAAGGGCCCCCGCGCCCGACGGCGCCTCCGTCGCCCAGACGGTGCAGGCCGGCCTCAGGCTTATCCTGGACCGACCGGAACAGGTGGCGGTGGCCGTGGATGCTCCGGAATCGGGCATCCTGGTGTTGAGCGATTCTTATGCGCCCGGGTGGCGTGCCTATGTCGATGGTAAAACCGCCCCGATTCTACGGGTAAACGGACTGTTCCGGGGCGTTGCCCTGCCGAACGGGAAACACACCGTCACCTTCCGGTACCGGCCCGTATCCTTTTATGCCGGTGTGTTGATCACCCTGCTCACCCTGGTGGCCCTGCTGGTGCGTGGCATCCGGCTTCTGACGCGGCGCGCGTGACCTGCCTTTCCGCAATGTGAAGCTTTCCATTTCACTCGTTCACCACTTCGTGAGTTCCCTTGTGCCGCGTGTTTTCGCTACACTTCCCGAAAAGGAGATTTACAGTATGGCGCGTCTCGATTTATCCGCCTTGGACTGGCAATTGACCGGCTGGCGTCCCTTCACCTGGCGGCTTGCCAAAAGAATAGAACACGCGGCTGCCCTGCCTCCGGACATCGGGCCTTTGCCCGCCCGCATCCCGGCTTCGGTGCAGCAACTGCTGCTGGAGGCGGGGCTCATTCCGGACTGGAATGTGGGGATGAATTCCCTGACCTGTGAGTGGGTGGAACACCGCCACTGGGATTTCAGCGCACAGCTGGAACCGGGGCTGCTACCGGAAGGCGAAGAAATTTTCCTGGACGCGCCCGGACTCGATTATTCCGGCTGGATACTCGTGGATGGCACGGAGGCCGCACGCTTTGAAGGGGCCCTGGTACCGCACCGTATCGCGCTGGGCAAGCGCCTGACCGATGGCCAACCGCATCTTCTCAGTATTATTTTCGAAGAACCGCCCCGCGAGCAGGCGCAATACGGATACACCTCCCTGTCGCGTTACTTCAAACCCCGCTACAATTACAGCTGGGACTGGTGCCCGAGGATTGTGCCCATAGGGGTCTGGGAACCGCCCGCCCTGCTCAGTGGGTCCGACGCCTTTTGTGCTGTCACCGGCATCACCGCCCGCTTGTCCAAAGACAACAAGACAGGAACGCTGGCCATGTCCCTGAAATATGGCCCTGGCGAAGATGTCCAGACCTTGTCGCTCGGCGTATATGACGGGGACGCGGAACTGGCCTCGGTAACACAAGCCGCCGATGGTTCGGGGCAGGCGGAGTTGATCCTGACGGCATATCCCGTGGAGCCTTGGTATCCCAACGGCGCCGGATCGCAAAAATGCTATACCTTGCGCGTTGCCGCTCAGGATGGGCAGGGGATCCCATGCTGGACCGTTTCGCGAAGGGTCGGCTTCAAGCGAGTGGAATGGCGGCCCTGCGAGGGCGCACCGGCGGACGCCGCGCCCTGGCTGTGCGTGGTGAATGATACCCCCGTTTTTCTGCAGGGCGTTAATTGGGTGCCCCCCAAGGCGGTATATCACGACGCGACCCGGGAGGACTATGCCCGTCTTATACACCTTTACAGGGACATGGGTGTCAACGTGCTGCGCGTATGGGGCGGCGGCATCCTGGAAAAGCCGGAGTTTTATGAACTGTGCGATGAAGCGGGAATCCTGGTGTGGCAGGAATTGCCCCTGTCCTCGTCAGGCATCGAAAACTGCCCGCCCGACACGCCCGAAGCCATCGCCGCGCTGGAGCGGATCACCATGTCCTATGTGCAACGGCGCGCCCATCATGTATCCTTGTTACTGTGGAGTGGAGGCAATGAGCTGACCTGGGGCGGCCCGAACGAGAAGACGGGCATCCTTCCCCTGGATGATTCCCATCCCTGCCTCGCGGCACTGAAGACCCTTCTCGAAACACACGATCCCGACCATCGTTTTATCGCCACGTCGCCCACGGGACCGCGCTTTTACGCGGAAGCAAAGGAATACGGGCAGGGTCTTCACCATGATGTTCATGGCCCTTGGGGCCTGAGCAGTTTTGAAGGCAACACCTTTTCCGAACGCCTCGCCGCCTGGCGCGCCTACTGGGAAGGCGACGACGCCCTGTTCCGCTCGGAAGTCGGTATGCCCGGCGCCGCCACCCAGGACTGTCTGGTCCGTTTCGCGGAGCCCGGCCTGGTCTGGCCGCCCGAAGGCCGCTACTGGATGCACACGGCCGCGTGGTGGACCCAATGGGAATTGTTTAAATCAGGGACACCCCTATCCGAAAACACTGAAACCGACCTCGCCGCGTACATTGCCGAAACCCAGGCCGTGCAGGCGGAAGCCTATGCTATCGCCGCCCGGACCTGCAAAAGACGCTTCCCCCGCTGCGGCGGCTTCATCATCTGGATGGGGCACGACTGCTTCCCCTGCCCGGCGAATAACGCCGTCATCGACTTCCTGTGCGCGCCAAAACCCGCCTATTACGCGTTGCAGCAGGTGTTCAAAGGGGAGTGACTGCAGGCAGAAAAAATGCCGATTGACGAGTCTACGCGCTGAACAAACGTAAGAGTCCGACCCGAATGAATAACAACACCAGTTTCCCCGCATTCATTTACAACTTGGTTATCCTCGATCATTATTCCTTAACACATAAAGCTTACTCTGTCGCGAACTGGCTTTCCATGTATCCCAATGAGGACAGGAAACGATCCATTATTCTTATGGTATCGGTGTAATTTTCCTTATTCTGGAAATTAAAAAAGTCATTTTTCACGGGAGGGTCAAGTTTGGGTACGATGCTATAGGGCGACTGTAAAACAGGGGGAATTCTGGCGGGGTGTGATTTGGATGGTGATAGAAAAATCGGGCTGAAGCCGATATTGTAGGATTCGGGCAGATGGTAAAGCGGAGAACGAGGAAGATAAGGCCTACTGAGGGGTGGATCATCTAACGAGGTTGTGGCTATATGGAAAAAAAAGTAGTACAATGAATGAAGATTATGTATGTACAGGGCGGTATGCTGGGTGAAGTTATGGCTGCTGAAATCGAGGAAGATTTGTCATGAAAAATCTTGTGGTGATGGTGTTGTTTTCTTATTGCGCAATTCTGATTGATTACGCAAAAAGGGCTGGCTGCATGATGAAATAACAATCCCACATAGGTCACAATACGGTACTCACAAGTTAATATTGTCCCGCCTCAGTAGAAATAGGACTTCTCAACCAGCCAAAATGTGTAGGCTAGAAAGGAGAAGTCATGAACAAAAACCGCAGACATTTTACCGCCGAGGAGAAGGTGGCCTTATTGCGTCGCCAC
>JAAYBJ010000266.1 GCA_012730105.1 Candidatus Hydrogenedentota bacterium | reverse complement strand
CGCATCGAGGACTGGACAGTTGCCGCCAATGTTCCGGTTGACGGCGATATACAGGCTGTCGCTGTCTTTGAACAGGCGCCCTGACCGGGAGTTTCCAACACATGACGCCGCAAAGCGCTTGATCGCCACGTCCCGTGTCGCCTATTTTCTGCGCAAAGTCGACGGAGTGGTATGCGCTCGCGCGTGGTTTGGCTGGGCCGCTCAAGGTCCTCCCGGACACGCCCACGGGGGAAGCATCGCCACCGTGCTGGATGAAACCATGGGGGTGGCCGTGTTGCACTCCGGTTACGTGGCCGTATTGGCTTCATTGACCGTGCAATACCGGGAGAAAGTGCCCCTCGGCACGGACACCGTAGTGAAGGCGGAGGTTTGCCGTACGGAAAGGCGCAAGATTTACACGCGCGCCGTCATGCGCTGCCATGAAGACGGCCGCCTTTTCGCGGAAGCGGAAGGCTTGTATGTCATGCAGAATCTGGAACAGCTCTGCGAAATGAAAGATCTGCCGGCATCCTTGCAGAAACCGGCAGAAACGTAATATCCAAAGCTGCCGTTGCCCGGGAAAAGCAACGGAGTGGCCCCGAAGTCTCGGGAAGTTTTATTTATTTAAGTTCTCTTCAGGAATAGGGCGCTTGATGCCCGTCTTGGTCAGTTCGAGCCTTCCCCAGGAGCCGTCGATCAGTTTGGGCTGGGTGAACTGGGTATTACACCAGTAACACTCGCCATTACTGTCCTTGGCCGCCGCCGCGACATTCAGATAGCGCGATGTATTCCCGTCCAGCCACCAGTCCTTGTCGATGATCACAATGCGGAGGATATTGCTCCACCCGGCATTCTCCAGCAAGGCGCGCATCTGCCCTTCCAGTTCCTTGTTGATCATGCCCGCCGGGGGCAGGGTGCCGGCGGCGTCGCTGGCCGATTTTACCTTCTCATGCAGATCGGCGTAAAAACTGAAATCGTTGCCTTCGATTTCCAGTTCGCCGACTGCGGGGTGTTCGCCGTAATTTCTGACAAAAAACTTTACCGTATGCTTTCCGGGCGGCAATTGGGCTAGATCGTAGGTGAAAGCAATGGGGCCTATTTTCCGGTTGCCTTTGCCCTCACCGTAGAGCATATCCGGATCCTTGTAAGCGGTCATCTTCTCCGGGTCCGGGGCGATGTCAAGGACCAGATAGTTCGAATCGATATACTGGGCTTTTTTCAAGGTAATGTACTGATAGTCCTCCTTGCCGTCCGCGCCCAGCCCCACCATGATGCCAAGTTCTGAAACGTCCCCGGCATCATACAGTTTTCTCCAGGTGGTGCCTATCTGAATCAGGCCGTAGATAGTATCACCCGCCTGAAAACTATTGGTCAGATTTGTCGGGGTTGCCGGGTCTATGGGCGATTTGGAGAATACGATCCTGTTGCCACCAGTGTTACCCGGCACAGCGGCCCCCGTGGTTTCACTTGCCGTTTCCTCGCCGGCCGGCGCGCTCCCGGAAGGTTGGGCGACGGCATCCACGACCTCTTTTGCCTTGTTCAAGGCGCCGCCCAGGTTCAATTTGACCGCGTAAACAGTCTGGCACGGCAGTAAAAGCGACAAGGCCAATACCGTGCAGAACATAATCTTAATGGAACGTACTGCCATCATAAGATCTCCCATGCGTTTGCCGGAAGCCGGAGATGCTTGCCACCATGTCACGTATCTCCCCGGCATAAAACCAGCGTATTGCCAAGACATTTCCTCTCTCCCCACGTCAAATCATGGCGCGGAAAGCATCCGTAATAACTATCCGAATAGAGCGCTCAGGATTTGCAGGTGCCGCTGAGGGACAACAGTACCGTAAGCGACATTCCAACAAGCAGCCAATCGCCAAGTGTCCGTTTAAGAAGCGCTTTGATCGCCGCGTCTTTTTCCGGGGCGCTGCAACAGCCGCAGGCTTCGTCTTCCCCTTCCTCTTCGCCTTCACCTTCTACAGGTGCTTCACCCTCGCCTTCGGCAACGATTTCGCCCTCGCCTTCGGCAACAACTTCGCCTTCACCTTCTTCGGGCGCTTCACCTTCACCTTCGGCAACGACTTCGCCTTCACCTTCAACAGCCGCTTCACCTTCACCCTCGGCCACGACTTCGCCTTCACCTTCGGCAGGCGCTTCGCCTTCTTCCGGTTCAGGTTCCGTCTCCAGACACAGGCTCCAGTTATTTAGCGTGCCGGTACTGCCTTCGACATCTGTCATGTACAACTGCCAGGTGCCGGTAATGGATTGGCCGTCAAAGGTTGAAAGATCATCTCCGGGAATGTAAGTATTGCGGAAAGGCGGGAAGCCAAGATGCACATCATAGGCGCCTTCATCATCCAACGCGGTGTTATTGAAATCCTGCCCGTTATTGTCCACTTGGCTGAACAGTCTGATCTTATCGCCGGACGGCGCCTGCAGATCCACCTCAAGGGCCGAGGTGCTGCTGCACGTAACGTCCAGCACCACATTTACATCCAAGATAAGGCCTTCGTCCTCAATTTCAAAGGAAGACATCACCGTATCGTTTTCCACAACGGCCAGGGGAAGCTGGGGGTCTGTGGCGTCATAACCGACACAATCATCGAATATCGGTTCGGAGACAATACACACGTTCCAGCTGTTCAACTGGCCCGTACTGCCGCCGCCAAGGTCGCTGATATACAGCTGCCAGGTGCCTTGGATACTTAGACCGTCAAACGAGGAAAGCGCCTGCTGAGGATAATAGACATCGCTGTACGGGGCAACTCCGGAATAGATGCTGTCGCCCGCCTCGTCATCGAGATGGGTCGACTCAAAATTCTCGCCATCGTTATCCAGTTCGTCAAAAAGAATGATCTTGGCCCCAGACGGCGCCTGCAGTTCCACTTTCAATGCCGAAGTGCTGTTACACTCGATATCCAGATACACATCCACATCAAGAATCCTGCCGTCATCTTCTATTTCAAAGTCGGACTCTATCGTTCCATCGCTGACCAAAGCCACCGGCAGATTAGCCTCAGCCGGTCGATAGCGAACGCAGTCACCTTTGACAACTGTGGCGGAAGCTTGTCCCACGACCAGGGAAACAAGGCACAAAACGATAACCACAATACTTTTTGCCTGTACTGTTACATTTTTCATTGAACAATGCTCCTTTTCGTTGGCTGCGTTGACGATCCTCGCTGTTGCTTCTTAACGTTATTCACTTATGATTCCGTTCACAGACTTTTCACCCTTGCGAAAAGAACATACACACACCGGCGGACCCAAAAACTACCAAAACCACGCTTAAACATCGTTCATAATAAGTGATTTTCAATTTAAATGCAACACAACTACTACTTTTTTTTAGATAACTTGATTTTTTCTAGACATTGACATAAAAATATATAGTCTACCACCCACCCACATAGTATTTGAGTTTGTTCATTTTCTGGCGTCTACTATATGCCTCCAAAACACATCAATATGGCCATAATGGTCTTTCCTTAGTGGCCCTTGGGGAATCCAGGCAAGAAAAGCCGCACATGATCTGTTAGAAACGTCCCTCTATCATGCCTGACAACAGAATACACCAAGTTCATTTCCTGATGACCGCAATTTCTTAAAATCGCCGCCTAGAAAATTATTGACAAAAGCATCGGATTTTGGTACACTTGCACCGTAATTTCATCGTATTGGAGACAGCTTTTACCGGAGGGTAAAGAAATGCGTATGCGCCACTATGTTATGGGCTGTGCCGGCTTCCTTGCCGTGGCAGTTCTTTTTGCCACCTTGTTCAGCATGCCCGTTCACGCCCAGTTGTACAATCCTGACGTGGACCTCCCGAAACCGACGGGAATGGAAAAAGCCCTGACAAAAATGGGACGGGGCATATCCAACATCCTCTTTGGCTGGGCCGAGATTCCCATGACCTTTGACAAGAATCTGAAAAAAGGGAAACCCCTCGGGTTCTTGGTCGGGGTAACCCCGGTACTGGGCGGCGCCCGCGCTGTGATGCGCACGGGTACCGGCGTGTTTGAGACAGTGACCTTCCCCTTCAGCGACCGTGACGTCAATTATAATGCGGTGCTGGAACCGGAATATCTGTTCTAAAAAAACACGAAACTCAGGCGGGACGCGACAACGTAAACCCGCATTTACAACGCAATTCAAATGCCGAAACATCATCCGATGTTTCGGCATTTTTTCTTAAGAAAGCACTGCAACCATTACGATTCAACAAGGCCGGGTGGAGCGGAACCATAGGGTGCCCCGTTCATTGCTACATAGGGCTGAAAAAATTGCGTGCACTTGGGGCATACATAAGGCCAAGCGGAACCCACCGTTAGAAATCAAAGGCGGGTTTCGCTTGGATCAATACATGTCACCAGCGAAATGCGCGTACCTTGTCCGCCTGTGACATAAACGTATGAATTTTTACGTACCGCTCCACCCGGCCTTGGTGCTTTAGGTGACCCTTCAGTTTCAGGGCCGCACCGTTTCCGAGAGGGCTTCCAAGAGTTCAATCCTGGTCGCGCGGAAACGTTCCACGTCCGTGTCGTACTTGTCAAAATCGAGCACATGTCTTGCGGCGAGTTCTTTGGCCTTATCCGGACACTCCCCGGCCAGCCTGCACAGCAGTTCATGGTCCGCCACGCCGTCCCGCATGGCTTCCCAGCGAATCGAGTCCAGGGGGCCGTCACTGCCGGGGTAGACAACCCAGGGATCACCCGCAGGCAGGTAGGGCGGTCCGCCGTGCGGGCGTGTAGTATGGGTGACAGGGTTGTCCTGCGTCCAATGGTTGTAACCCCAGTGCAGATACCCTGTGATGTTGTAAGCGAAATTGATCCAATGCAGCAGCCGGGTTTTGATCAGGGGCTGTTCAATGAAACGATTGGCATATTCCCCCTGGGGAAAGACGCAAGTGTAAAACCAGACTTCATCGCCCGCCGCCTGCCGTTCCCGGTAATGATCAAAACTCTCCTGCAGAAAGTTCAGCTGGGGCACCCATACGTCTATGGAACCAACCAGGTCTTTGAAGTGGTTGGCCTCAACAATCTTCAACTCAGGTGCGAACTCCCGCGCCAATGCGGCCAAGGCTCGGTAACTGTCGAGATTAACCGCTATAGGCTCATCGGCAAGGTGTTGCAGGTAGCAATCAAGCCAGCCTTGCTGCCGGAGGTGTTCCACCAGCGCCGGGAAAAAGCGGCTATAAAAGGCTTTCGCGGTTTCCGAATCCGGGGCGACCTGTTCTGACACCACAGCGCCGTCGCGGACGGTCCACGTAGAAACGCCGAACTGCGAGAGCCATCCGCCTGTCCGGCCGCCGATATGACCGCCCTCGATGCGACCGATAACCCCCTCTTCCTGGAAAATGCACACCCAACGGTCAAATCGGCTGAAATCATAACTGAGTTCCCCCGCTTCATCCACGCCGAAGTGAGTCAGGGCAAGGGGAGAAATCAGCGCCATATTCTGACGGTGTTCGGCCATATTGCGCGCGTAGCGACGCAGGAGCGCGTAGTATTCCTCGGATTCCGGTTCCGGGTTGATGTCCATGTGGGGCCAATGCATGGCGAACCAGTTCGTCACCCACAAACGGCTTTTATCCAACGTCACCGGATACACCATCAGACTGAGCGGCACCTCGAGAGTCGATTCATTATCACCCCGCCGCACCTGGATGTCCACCTGCGCGGTGTATTTGCCGGGAGCGGCGTCCAGGGGGATATTCACCGTGATCCAGACGGGTTGCGCGGCGCCCGCGGCCATGGGAATGACCTCCCGTTCAAGCAGAACATCGGGGTAGTCCGCGGGCGGCTGGCGCAGTTGGTCGGCGGAAGGCTTCTGCGTGGGCCGGTCCACATTTACATACCCCACGAAACGGACTTTGGCGGTTGCCGTCAGGAAAGCGCCGCTTTCATGGGTCCAGGAACTCATATTCAAAACGATGCTGTCCAAGGATGCCTTGGGTTTCAAGACCAGTTGAAAGGTCGCGCACTCACCACGGGCGACATGTTCATCCACGCCGGTGCTTGCGGCGGGCGTGGCATCCTGGAATACCTTGACCAGCGGGTCGACACACCAGACATCCAGCAAAGGCGTTTCTTCGGCAAAGCCGGCAGTCGCCCATCCCATAAGGAGAAGACAAAGGCACAAAACATGAGCTTTCATTGCATATTCCTTTTTTTTCAACCACGGAATTCACGGAAGGACACGGAAAGAATAGCATAAAGAAGACTATGGCAAAGTCTACGTTCAATAAACCGACTCACTGCTTCCAACACTGTTTTCTGTAACGCGGCAAGATGCCGCGTCTACATTTTCACCATGGATAAATCGCTTTAGCGATTTTCCTCTTTTGAAAGCTTCTTTTTCTGTGTGTTCCGTGAATTCCGTGGTTGGCAAAAAAAACATCGTGCTTACACACCCGGCAGCGCCTCCTTGAAGACATAAGTCAGCACGTCCTCAACCTGCTGTTCCTGCTGCGACGTCATGCGGCTCGGCACATTGATACCGACGGTGGTGATCAACGCCTCGTCCAAGCGCGGCAGGGCGCCGCGTTCATATCGGCAGGCGGTGTGGAAACTGTTTCTGTCGCACGCCCAGGGACACCCGTTGCTTATCGGCCATTTTTCGACCAGTGGCACGATGTTGTAGTACACGTGTACTTCAAAGTCATGAAGAAACCAGGGATGCAGCCCCCAGGGTTCCAGCGCCCTGGCAACCGCGCGGCCCCGCGCGATCTTTCCGGCTTCGTCCAGATCGGCCGGGGGTAGTTGGAAGAGGCAGTAGTAGCCGGTATCGCCGGGATTATCGGCATCCGCCCGCGCCCGGGGCGTCATGCCCAGTTTGCGGACACAATCCTCCAGGCGCGCGTGGCTGCGGCGCATGCCGTCCAGAATCCGGTCCAGCTTCGCCAACTGCACCCGGGCGATCGCGCCCTGCAGTTCCGTCATACGCCGACCATGTCCCCAGCCCACGGGGATATCACCGTACCAGTTACACGGGTTTTCCAGGTCGTGCGCGTAGCCCGCATTATGCAGCGCATCGATGCGGCGATGGAGCTCCGGATCCCGGGTTACGATCATGCCGCCCTCCCCCGCCGTAATGTTTTTGTTAATTTGGAGGCTGAAGATGCCGATATCACCGAAGGTGCCGACACGGTGAATGCCTTCATCAGCAAGAGGCGTAATCGATCCCGGTATGCCCCATGCGTGAGCACCCAGTGACTGAGCGCAGTCCTCCAGCACGCGTATCGACGGCAATCCCTGTTCTCTTCGTTCGGCATTGATATCGCGCACAACGGACATGAGGACACCGATCCGGGCGCAACCGCCCAGCATGGGCACGGGCATGACCACCTTGGTGCGCGGGGTTACCTTCGCACGGATGGCCGCGGGATCCATGTTCAAGGTATCATCGGAATCCACCAGGACCGGAATGGCGCGGTTGCGCACGATGGCGGAGATGCTGGATATCCACATGAATCCCTGCACCAGCACCTCATCGCCACAGCCGACACCCAGCGCATCCAGCGCCACCTCGAGCGCACCAGTGCCGGAGTTTACCGCCGTCACCTGGATACCGCTTTTTTCGGGCCATGGGCCGCCGGGCGTACTAGCCAGGAAACGGGCGAAGTCCACCTCAAACTGCCGCACTTCAAAACTGCAGCCGGGGCCGTAATAACGAAAGGGGGACTGATTGCGCAATACGCGCATGGCGGCCTCGATTTCCTCTTCTCCATACCAGATGGCGCCGGGAAATTCACCGGGCAAGAGTGGTCGCTCAGGAACAGGCACAAGAACATCTCCTTGGCTTTAAATGCAGAACCGGGTTCCGGGGTAGTCATACGCAAGGGTAAATACAATTCCGAAACATATCACCTCATATTGTATTTACGTGCCGGGGTAATTTTAAAGAAGGCTGGACCGGGGATAAAATATGTCGTATCGAGAGACCAATGAGGATCAAGGCATCTGCCTGGACACACAGTGTGTACAGGTCAAAAGAAAAAGAACTGTTACCATGTCCTGATCTCATTTGTTACCTATGTCTTGACCGCGCCCCCGCTTTCCACACTCCGCTTTCACACTCCCCATTCCGCATTCCCCATTCCGCATTCCCCATTCCCCATTCCCCATTCCCCATTCCCCATTCCCCATTCGGCATTCCGAATTCCGCATTCGGCACATTCCGCATTCATACCCCCCCTATCCGTCAATGTTACTTTACAGCGGGTCCTGGCCCCCTTCTAGCAAACCGCTTCGGAGGGTATAGGCGACAAGTTCGCTTCTGGACTTCACTTTCAACACCTGGTGGAGATGCTGGATATGGTTGTGCACGGTATGGGGACTGATCCCCAGGAGCGTCGCCAGTTCCTTTTCTGTTTTCCCGTCGCACAGGAGCGTCAGCACTTCCCTCAGCCGCGGCGTGAACCGGGCGATGCCCGTGTTCAGCACCGCAAGGCGTCCCGAGAACAGTAGTCCGGTGATTTCCTCGCTAATCAGGTGCACCGTGTGGACTTCGCGTTTTGCGAACGGATTTTCTCCAATGGGCCGCCAGAAGTTCATCAGCAGTTTCCGGTTTTCCACGGAAGGACACGCGGACAGGATCATCTCATCCGAACCGGTGCGCCGGAAATACTCGTTGACGACCATGGAATTATTCCACGCCTGGGTCTCGGCAAGTTCATGGCGCGCCCGGGTGACCACAGTGTCGCGCAACCGCGCCCACGCCGGCATGGCGGGGTCGTCCATAAGACCGTTGCTGCACCGATACTCATGCATCAACTTCAGGACATGGCGAGCCGGAATACCGAAAATCAGCATCGGCTCCTTGGGGTTCGGCGCCTCCCTGCCATGGGCCATGGCGGGCGTACCTTCCATAAACACCCCCATATGTACGCCCAGGCTCTCTCGTGTAAACTCGAAAATGCGGCGGGTCCAAGCTTCGGGCGTCCTGCCCAACTCGCAACATTCCCCCAAGAGCCAGTAAATCGCCCGGTAATCCTCATGCTTCAAGGAATACTTTTGCATGTCATGGTCCCTCCTCATCTTGCCTATAACAACTGGAAGAACACCAATTTATACAAACAAGTCCTGACCCATGTTAAGACTTCCTTCTTACCTCATAACGTATCTTTAACAAGTATAAAACAAGATGCACTCTCTTTGCATCTTTTATCGTGTTACTAGTATCTGTTACAGCATATTCCTTGATATATCGTAACTGTCTAGCACCCCACAATATATTGTGGTATGTGTAAAACTTTTTCCTTTATGTTGCGTTCTAATGAGTATGAACTACAACGAAAACAAACTACGCTCTGAACTTGCAGAACTAAGCGAATCTCAAAAGATCGACTTGATTATCGACTTGATGGCTCGCGTAAGCGCCCTTGAAGCACGATTGGGCATGAACAGTTCCAATAGTTCCAAACCGCCCTCCAGTGATGGCTATATCAAACCGGCTCCCAAGAGTCTTCGACGCAAGAGCGGTCGTAAGCGTGGTGGACAACCCGGACATCCGGGAACAACGCTGCGGCAAGTAGCCGAGCCCGACGTAGTCAAAACACATGTTCCCGACTATTGCCAATGCGGCCATTGCCTTGAACAAGAGCCTGTTCACCATGTCGAATGCCGACAGGTCCTTGAACTTCCTGAGAAACTGTTTGAAGTCGTGGAACATCGCCTTATCACCAAGGTTTGCTCTCTTTGTGGTCGCAAGGTTCACGCCGCCGCCCCAAGCGAGGCGCCAGCGCGCATGCAGTACGGCTCCCGCTTTCGGGCAGCACTGGTGTATCTGCGCAACTATCAATTGTTGCCCTATAACCGCTTGACCCAGGTGTGCCGCGACCTTTTGGGCGTGACGGTAAGCAAACGCACCATTGAGACTGCGGAGCAGCAGGTCTACCAATCCCTTGCCCCATTCGAGCAGGCAGTTCGCAGGCAATTGCTGCATGAAGAAGTGTTGCATGCCGATGAAACGGACATGCGAGTGGACGGCAAGCGCCAGTGGTTTCACACGTTGTCCACCCCAACACTTACGTTTTATCAGGTTCATCCCAAGCGTGGCTGCGAAGCCATTGAAGCCAACGGGGTGATTCCCGCTTTCAAAGGCTCCCTGATTCACGATTGCTGGGGCCCCTACTTTCGCTATGGCGGTAAACATGGGCTGTGTGGCGCCCATCTGCTCAGAGAACTGTTCGGGATATGTGAAAATGAGGGTTACCGCTGGGCGCATGAATTGTCCGTGCTCCTGGAAATGATGGCCAAGGCGACAGGAACACGCGGAGAACAGGCACTTTCTGAATCTCTGACAGCATGGTTTGAGCAAGCGTACAACACTATTTTGCTTCAGGGCAAACAAGACCTTCCCCCACCGCAAAAGACACCGGGAAAAAGAGGCCGGGTGAAGAAATCCAAGGCTGCCAATCTGTATACAAGGCTGGTAACGCATCGCGATTCGGTGTTGCTGTTTTTGCACAACCCTGCCGTGCCCTTTACCAACAACCTTGCCGAACGCGACATTCGAATGGTGAAGCTTCGGGAAAAGACTTCCGGCTGTTCGCGTACTTTCGCAGGCGCTGAACAATTCGCTCGAATCAGGAGTTATGTTTCCACATCGCTCAAACAGAATAAAGACCTCTTTCAAAACATCAAGGATGCCATACGTGAAAATCCTTGGATTCCGGTATCTGGATGTCCACAACCGTGACCTGCTAGACAGTTACGATATATCAACAAAATATCTAAACCAGGGCATACAGATGGATTATGGGGGCACTAAGGTAACTCCCTCCTTAATTATTGCATGCGGCTTTATCGAATAAAATCGTATCATTCTTTTAATTCAATGTGAAAGTCGACATTAGTCTGTTCAGACTATTGACGTGCCGCAAGGGACTCTATAAAATAGCCTCAAGAACTTTATTTTGCGCGCCGTCGCGAAAAACAGAAATACTTCCGGCCCCCGGCGTATTTCAGGGAGAATATGTATGTATGCTCGCATAATGGTCGTAATCGGAGTGGCAATGGTCGTGGCAACAGGGCAGGCAGCCCAAGCAAGGGTATACTACGTGTCCAAGAGCGGCAATAACGCCAGTAGCGGCCTGAGCTGGGCCAATGCAAAAGCCTCCATTTACGGCGCCTTACAGGCGGCTTCTCATGGGGATGAAATCTGGGTGGCTGAGGGAACCTATACTTCCTCTACGGTTGAATTAACCAAACGGGTAGCGATCTATGGCGGTTTCCAGGGGAATGAGACCGCCCGTGATCAGCGGGACTGGCGGCGACGTGAAACCGTGTTAAAAAATGCAGCCTTCAACTTTTTCCGGATTGCGCCGGGTACTACGATAGAGACCCTCCTCGACGGACTGGTTCTTTCCGGGCATGTGAACACCTATCCGGAACAAAAAGGAGTGATCTATCTGGGCGGCTATGCGTCCGAACGAACGGGGCTTACCATCAGGAATTGCCTTTTCAGGGAAAACACATGCGCAATCCGCGTGGGCAGCCTGACAGACCTGGTTGTCGAGAATTGCCGGTTTATTGATTGTTCACAAGCACTCCTGTACTCCGGATCGAATTCGAACAGTGTAGTGACTGTCCGGAATTCCCTTTTTGCCTTTTGTTCCGGCGTTAGGCTTTTTGATGCGAAGTTCTTTGTGTGGAATGTCGGTTCCCTCAGTTTGGTCAACAACACGATGGTTGGTAACATGATGACCGGTTCCCTGATTGAGCTGGGTGATTCGAACAATTTGCTGATAGCCAACAATATTCTGGCCTTCAATGACGCGGACCACGGCATATATCAGCATCCGGTGGATACAGGCCCGCGCGTCTTGCGTAATAATTGCCTCTATCAAACATCCCGCTCCACGCCCTACGGCGGCGCCCTGGCGGATCAGACGGGCACGAACGGCAACATCGCTGTAGACCCGAAACTGGTCTATCGCGCGGACACCTATGAAGGTTCAAATCTGCGTCTGACGGCAGCGTCCCCATGCAGGAATACCGGCAGCAATACGGGTGTGGACTGGCCGCTGGACCTCGATGGCCGCAACCGCATTCTTGACACGACCGTGGACATGGGCGCCTATGAGCGTGGCAGCGGTCCTATCTATGTCAAGCCGGGCGGCAATGACAGAAACTCGGGGGCAACCTGGGCGCTGGCCAAGGCCACGCCGCAGGCGGCACTCGATAGTGCCGCGGACAATGAAATCTGGGTGGCCGCCGGCACCTATGCCAACACAAACGTGCAGTTCCCCGTCGGACCCAGCCTGTATGGAGGGTTCACCGGCACGGAGACTGCCCGTGGACAACGCAATTCCGGGGCGAATGAAACGATTTTGGACGGCGGCGGTGAGGGCACTGTAGTCGTATTCCGCCAGGGGGTGGGAGAAACCAGCGTACTGGATGGGTTCTCAATCCGCAATGGGAACCCAAGCGGTATCCGCCTTCGAGAGGGCAGTAACACTGCGATTACCTCGCCCACGATCCGGAACAACCGCATCTTGGACAACCAGGCAAACCTGGGCGGCGGCATCTACATTGCCGATAAGTGCGCGCCGCTGGTGGAAAACAACATCATCTCGAACAACATCGCGCAAACGGGCACCCAGCCTGCCCGAGGCGCCGGGATTTACGTTGACGCCCGCTTTCTGCCTGAGGGCAAGGTTGTGAACCTGCGGAACAATGAGATTCGGGGCAATACGTGCAGTTCCGGAAGCGAGGGCGGCGGCGTATGGATGCAGGGCACTCGTATTGTGGTGGCGGACAATCTCATAGAAAAAAACAACGCCGACCTGGGTGGCGGCATCTGGATGAGCGGAGGCACGGTCAGAAACAATCGCATTGTCGGCAATATCGCACTCGCTCATGGCGGCGCGGTCTTCGGAGGTTCTATATTGCCTGCACCTCCACCGACCGGTTTTTTGATTAACAACCTGATTTCAGGGAACACCACGCCGGGGCATGGCGGCGGCCTTGCGATTTGGTCGTCGGGATGGTCTTCCGGTGACGGAGGCTCGTCAATTCTCGGCAACACCATCGTATACAACACTGCCGGCCAGGACGGCGGCGCCATTGCCCAGCGCACGGCCAATGGCATTGCCGAGCCGCCGGGCGGCGCTGCAATTTCCCTTCAGTATTGTATCGTGGCGCACAACAGTTCCGGTGTGCAGGCCAACCTGTCCCAAGTTACCGGCCACGTGCAGCACAATTGTTTTTATGGCAATGGCGAGTATAATATTCTAGGCAATTATGATCCGATCAATGCGCCCCATCCGGCGCTTGGCAGCGCGGGCAATTTCTCCGCGGCGCCGGGTTTTGTCTGGCAAGGGGAATGGCGCGTACGCTCGGATTCGCCCTGCGTGAATGTGGGCGACGCCCCGTCCGGCACCGATTTAGACGGACAGCCCCGGACTCTGGGGGGGGCCCGGGATATCGGCGCAGACGAGGTGCTGGTGGTCTATGTGCGCCCCGGCGGGTCGGACACCAACACCGGGCTTTCCTGGGCGCAGGCCAAGCAGACCGTGCAGGCCGGGATAGCCGCAGCATTGCCCGGCGGCGAAGTATGGGTCGCAACGGGCGTCTATACAGAAGCCATTGCCCTTGCAAACGGCGTGCAATTGTACGGGGGCTTCATCGGCACGGAAACCTCCCTGGCACAACGAAATTTCTTGAACAATAAAACGGTGTTGGAAGGCGCGGGAGGCTCGGTCGTGTCCGCAGGCGCCGGCGTGGGCGCATCGGCCCGCCTGGACGGATTCACCATACAAAACGGCAACGCTCAATACGGCGGCGGTATCGCGTGTGTGGGCGCATCCCCGGTGATAGCCCACTGCATCATCATGGACAACAGCGCCACCTATGGCGGGGGCATCAGTCTGCGCGATGGGTCCCATGCATCTTTTGTCAGCACGGTATTTTATCGGAATACGGTGGGCAATTTTGGGTCTGCCCTGTATTGTGAAGGCTCCGACCCCAGCCTGCTGAACTGCACGGTGGCCGGACATCTGTCCGTCGGCAACGGCGCCTTGCACTTTGTGAATGCCAGCCCGCTTATTGCCAACAGCATCGTTGCGAACAATGCTGCGGGACTCACTCATGTCTCCGGCGGCGTGCCGACCCTGCGTTACAACTGCGTTTACGGGAACAGCGCCTTTGAATACAACGGCATCAGCAGTCCCACCGGAACCTTTGGGAATATTTCTCAAAATCCCGTGCTGACGGACGGATGGCGCATTGATTCCGCCTCGCCCTGCCGCGATGCCGGACAGAACACCTTCGTGCCCGATTCTATGCTTGATATTGACGGCCAGCCGCGTATCTGGGGCGATTGTGTGGATATGGGTGCGGATGAAAGCGTCATCGTCTATGTGAAGCCGGACGGAAACAATGCCCATGAAGGTGTTTCCTGGGCTACCGCAAAGGCCACGGTGCAGGCGGCGCTCAACGCGGCCGCGCCCTCGGGCGACATCTGGGTGAAGCAGGGAACCTATTCCGGCAATATCGTTATTCCCGAAGGTGTGGCCCTCTACGGCGGTTTTGCAGGCAATGAAGCGCGTTTTGCATTGCGCAAGTGGCGCGTCAACGAAACCGTTCTCCAGGGGTCGGGCACGGACAGTGTGGTGCAGTTTGCCGCGGGCGCTACGGCGCGGACGAGAATAGACGGTTTTACCATACGCAACGGGGGTGCCGTTTTCGGAGCCGGCATCCGGTGTGAAAACGCCTCGCCGGTCATCGCCAACAATATCATTCGGGACAATGTTTCCCCCTCCGGCGGAGGCGGCATTGGGTGCCTGGACGGCGGCAGTGCCCAAATCCTCAATAATTTTATACACGAGAACGAGGCGGCCAATGAAGGCGGCGGCATTGCTGTGCAGTCCGGCACCCCGCTGATCGCCTGTAATATTATCGCCCGTAATACTGCGGTGGCCGGAGGCGCAATACAACTTGTGGAGTCGTCCACCGTGAAGTGCGTCAACAATACCATTGTGTATAATACTTCCACCGGTCCCGGACCTGAAGTCGTGGTCATATGGAACTGCGCAACGCCCGTGTTCGCGAACAATCTGGTCGCCCTGAACAGTGCCGGTGTCAGAAAAGACGGCACGGGAACCACCGCGTTCACCGCGAACTGCGCCTATAACACCCCCGGCGTCAACTACACAGGACAGGCGGACCCAACCGGCTCGGGCGGCAACATCAGCGCGGACCCGAAGTTCGTAAACGTCGCCGCCGACGATTATCATTTGCAGTCCGATTCTCCCTGCCGAAATGCGGGCGACAATGCCCAGGTTCAGGCGGGATGGGTGGATATGGACGGGCAGCCCCGCATCATCGGCGCCTTCCCCGACATCGGCGCGGACGAACTGCCAAGTTTCCTCCATGTGAGCGCGACGGGGAACGATGCCAACACCGGTCTGACTTGGGGCGCAGCGAAGCAGACGATTCAGGCGGCAATGAACGCGGCAGTTTCAGGCGACCAGATTTGGGTGCAGGCGGGCACCTACATAGAGCGTATTACCATTAAGAGCGGCGTTGCTGTTTATGGCGGCTTTTCTGGGACGGAGAATCATGTGGATGCCCGCGATATCGCTGGGAACCTGACCGTAATCAACGGCGCCAACGCCGGAACGACCGTAACAATCAGTATAAACGCGACCGCCGCAACACGCCTGGACGGATTCCGGATAGTTGGCGGCAATGCGTCGAACGGCGGCGGCATCTGGTGCCGTGAAGGCGCAGCGCCAACCATCGCCAACAACACCATCAGTTCCTGCACTGCAACCAATAACGGCGGCGGTATCTTTGTGGATGGCAGCGCGAATCCCGTGATTATCAACAATATTCTCCAATATAACAGTGCGGGCACGGGAGCGGGGATCATGTATTCCCTGTCCTCGGGAGGTATCTTCGCCAACAATGTGGTCGCTTATAACAACGCGGGTGTCAGCGGCGGCGGCATCGGCCTTTTCCTCGCCCAGCCGCATATTATCAACAACAGTCTGCTCAATAATACGGCGGACACGTCAGGAAGCGCAGTCGTGACAGCCGCCTCCCCAAGCGCCCTGTTGGCAAACAATCTTGTGGCATTCAACACCGGTTCCGCCGCGATTGTGTTCGATGCCAACCCGCCTGCAATACGCCATACCTGCGTCTACAATCCGGAAGTTGACAACTATGCCGGTATTGCGGACCCCACCGGCTCAAACGGCAACATTGCCGCCGACCCGCTGCGGGCGTCAGCAACAGACTGGCACTTGAGTTCAACCTCCCCCTGCAAGGATGCAGGAAACGATTCAGACGTATTGCCCGCCTGGCTGGATATTGATGGACAGGCGCGTATTGCGGATGATGCGGTTGATATAGGCGCCGATGAGATCCATATTGTCCGGGTGGCGCCGGGCGGCGACAATGCGCGATCCGGCGATTCTTGGAGCGCCGCCAAAGCGACGATTCAGGCCGCGATAGATGCCGTCTACCCCCATGGTGAAGTGTGGGCGGCCGCGGGCGCCTACGTTGAAAACATAGTAATAAGCAAGGGTGTGGCCCTTTATGGCGGCTTCTCGGGCGCGGAAAAGAATGCCATCGACCGGGACTGGACCGCCAACGTCGCGGTCATTGACGGGGACCTGCGAAATGCCGGTGTGCGCTTTGAAGGCGCGACTGCCGCTGCCAGACTGGACGGCTTTACGGTGCGAAATGGACTGGCGGAATTCGGCGGCGGCATTCATGTCTTCGGCAGCAGCCCCGTAATCGCCAACTGCACCGTGACGGACAACATCGCCCTAAACGGCGGCGGCATCGCCATGGATATCGCCAATCCCAGGGTATACAACACGGTTGTGGCAAACAATTTGGCTTTGCAGGGCGGGGGAATGCATATTCGCACGACCAGCGGCACGGTGATCTCTAACACCACGATTGTGAATAACATTGCCACGGACGAAGCGGGCGGCATCTATTGCAGCAACAACGCCAATCCCACCATTCGAAACACGATCATCGCAGGTCATGAACTGGGCGGAATCCTGGCGGACAGTACCAGCGCCCCGCAGTTGTTCAGTAATTGCCTGAACAACAAGTCGTACAATTATGACGGGGTGACACCGGGGACCGGCGATATCACCGCGATGCCTGCCTTCGTAAGCGCGGCATACGGGGATTACCGGCCTGCCGCACAATCCTCCGTCATTGATGCCGGAAATGATGCCATGGTGCCACAGGGTGTAACCACCGACGCCGGCGGGCGGCCCCGAATCGCCGACGGCAATGGCGACGGCAACGCGCAAACGGATATCGGCGCCTTTGAACGCGTCCTGGGCGGGGACATCGGATGTATCCTCCTGCCGGACACCCTACTCGCCTTCGACCCGCAATGGCGACTTACAACGGGCTCCGAAACAGACTGGCGTGCCAACAGGCACACCCTGGGTGAATTGCCGGCAGGCACCTACACCCTGGTCTTCTCCGATGTGCCCGAGTGGAGCACTCCCGATAGCCGTACCGTTACCATTGCAGACAACCAGGCACAAATGATTACGGCAACCTATTCCCCCTTCTACGGCAATCTAACGGTAACCCTCCTGCCGTCCGAAATCCTGCCTTTGGGCGGATGGTGGCGGATCGTCGGCACGATGGAATGGCACGAAAGCGGTTACACGATCGCGGATGTACCTGCTGGAGAACATTTCATCGAGTTCTCCGAAGTCGCCGGCTGGTTCACTCCCGTGCTTCAGCAGGTTACCGTTACGCCAGGCGGTAATGTGGCCGCAACCGGCGAATACAATCAACATTCGGGAAGATTAACCGTTCGCCTTTTCCCGGAAGAGGCCGCCTGGGCTGGCGCCCAATGGACAGTGTCCGGTGGCGGCTCCTGGCAAAATGACGGCGATTCCCTCGTGCTTCCTGTGGGAACGTACAGTCTCATGTTTAAAGATCTTGATGGCTGGATCACACCGGCAGGCCTTACAGTAAACATGATGATAAGCGGTGACCTCAATGAGACCGGGTTCTATCAGGAAATCCTCCCGGTTGAAGGCGAAGGCGAGGCACTCCCCGAAGGCGAGGGTGAGACACCCGTTGAAGGCGAAGGTGAGACACCCGTTGAAGGCGAAGGTGAGACACTCCCCGAAGGCGAGGCACTCCCCGAAGGCGAGGGTGAGGCACCCGTTGAAGGCGAAACATTCCCCGAGGGTGAAGGCGAAACACTCCCCGAAGGTGAGGCACCCGTTGAAGGCGAAGGTGAGGCACCCGTTGAAGGCGAAACATTCCCCGAGGGTGAAGGCGAAACACTCCCCGAAGGTGAGGCACCCGTTGAAGGCGAAGGTGAGGCACCCGTTGAAGGCGAAACATTCCCCGAGGGTG
>JAAYBJ010000029.1 GCA_012730105.1 Candidatus Hydrogenedentota bacterium | reverse complement strand
ATTCCTTTCCGCCCCGGTCCTGAAACTGAATTGGGCCCGAAAGTAAATGACGCCTATTTTGGTAAAGTTCCTGAGGACAAACTGAAAGTCGGTGACAGTGTCCTGTTTTTCAGTGGCGATGGCACGTATCGCAGCAAGATTGGAATCAGTCCGAAGCGCGCCTTGGAAGTCTTGGGAAGTTATACGCCCTCGCAAAAACAATTGACCTTGGTTCAATACAATAAACCGAAAAATGCTACAGACTATGTTAATTCGATGTGGGAAATACAGGAGCATCCCTATTCCGGGGATGTAGTAAATTCTTACAACGATGGCCCACCTGAACCCGGCAAAAAACTGCTGGGGCCGTTTTATGAACTTGAAACCTCTTCTCCCGCCGCCGCCCTTGCGCCGGGCGCGTCCCTCACCCATGTCCACCGGACCTCGCATAGTATCGCGGAGCCGGGCGACCTGGAGAACATTACACGAGAAAATTTCGGGGTGAGTCTGGAGGAAATAACCAACGCTCTGGCCAAGTAGCCGGCCAGATTTCAGTCCGATAGCTTACGCGAAAAATTCTTTCCCGTCATGCAATCAGCGAAAAACTTTATAGCGGGTTAGGGACTGTCATTCATGAGGCTTCGCCTCCCCCATGAACCATAAAAACATGGGCAGCTCACTCGTATACGTCCTATAGGCCCTATAGGTCGCAAATTTTGTTGGACACACTGCCAGAGAGAATTTTCAGAGAGATCTTCCCAGGTGGCTATGCACCGAAGTGGATCTGTACCTCCAATGTCATGTCTGGACGAACTACCACGGGCGCTAAGAGTCGCACCACGCAGTCATCTCCGGTCTGAGCCCAATCTGCGGGGAATTCCGCGTGTCCCAAACGCACAGTAACCCCGGATACGTTCCACCCCGATGGTACTTCCGATGTGAATTCGGCCACTTCGATTTTGCCGGCCCGTACTTCCAGGGCGCATGTCTGGGTCCTGTCCTTCCGCAACTGACGGTATAACCCATACCCTTCGGCGGCAGTAAAAAAACTGGCGTGATCTTCGGGCTTCCATACGGGGCGGAAACCGATGCGACCAGACGGGCCGTCGTAAACGAAACCCTGGCAGGCAAGCAACAGGGACCAACTGCTCATGGCGCGGGCATAGAACTTGCCGCACTCGTCATCGCCGAATGGATTGCCCGTGTACCCCCAGGAGGCCATTTCCCCACCGCTTACGTCGCGCCGGATACGGCCGTCGTATCGATCGGCTATAGCCTTGACCACGGTGAACCCTTCCCTGAGCAGGCCGTATTGGAGCATTGTCGCCGCAGCGGCATATTCGAAGCCCGACATGACTTCGTCGGCATAAAGCGTGTGCGGTGTAGGGCGGTCGTTGCCGGGCCACGTAATCATCTGCATGCCCGCGTCGTTATCACTGACGAACTTGCGGGGCGTCTGCTGAACCCCATGGAAGTTAGGCTGGAAGTTATGTCGGAACAGGGCGCGCAGCGAATCTTGCACGCGCGATTCGGGGTAAGCCGTGTGAAGCCCTGTCTGACCCGCCCACCACTCGCCAAGGGCAAGGTCTATGGAACAACCGTTAACGTAATCATACAGGGGCTTCTCATCCACCACCTGGGCGTAATACGCACCGTTCCAGAGGGCCTTATCCTGATTTTCTCGGCCATGATTCCAGATGCCGAGATAGCGTTCCGAGGAGGCCTCATCACCCACCAGGCGGGCCATGGCAGCGCTCGCCTGTAAACTTGCCAGGTACAAGCTGCCCCACCAGGAGCCCGTGCCGGTCGAATCTATATCCAAGGTGTTATGAAGCGGTCCGTGGAGCATGCCGTCCCCGTCTTCATCCCAGCGGCGGATGGTGTAGTCCATCGCCCGCTTGATTCGGGACCACTGGCCGCGCAGCCAGGTGTCGTCAACACTGCACAGATGCTCGCGATACGCGCCAAGGATCTCTCCGCACTGACCGTCTATGGCGATCATTTTCCAATCCGAGGTCTGGCGGAAGAGTATTCCGCCATCCTGATCAAACACGAGGGCCTGCTCGCGCATTTTTTTGGCCAACTGCGGAAACAGGCGGGCATACGCCTGGGCATAGTGCCACACATGGGAGCAGTTTCCAGCACAGCAGCCGATTCCAGGGCAGCAGCCTTCCCAGCCGCCGAAGTAGCCGTCGCGGCTCCAATAGCACGTTTTCGAGCGCAAAACGGCCACCTGCGACGAAATGCGGTCCAGCAGCCAGCAGGGCAGATTCGACTCGTACAGGGAGTCAATATAGAGCCAGGTTGAAACGGTCAACTCCTCCAGGCGGGCTGCGATGTCCCGGGCCACTTCGAGACTGTTCCGCCACCAGTGGGTATACATGACACCTTGTCCGCGCCATCGCCCGGCTTCTTCATTCGGCAGGTACCATGTGAGTATAAAGGTGCGCTTCTCGGTCATGCCCGGGGCGAGTTGGAAGGCGCATGAAACCGCGCCGTTATGGGTTTCTCCTGCATTGGAAGGCTGGGAAACGGATGGCCCTTCCGGCATGGTTCCGGCAGCCAGGGCGTTGCGCAGGTCGGCGCTGTCGGTCCAGCTGACGGCTGCCTGGGCGGATGCATCCAGCAGCGTCAACGTCATGCTCGGAACGCACTGACCTGGCGAACAAACAGCGCCGGAGCAGCACGCGGTCGTGCCGCCGACATTCGTGCCGGAGGCGCCGGGTTCCGGGGTCTGCGTCATATGCAATGCAGTCCCCCCATCCAAATGAACACAGGCGTTTACGTTCTTTCCGTAGCCGTTGTTTGCACGTCCTTCAAGCGTTTGGTCCGGCATAAGCCCCACGGCGTTCTGCTGAGCCCCCAACAGGGCTACGTTGAGGGACCGGTTGGTGGGATTCGTAACCGTCACCGTGAAAATGGCACAGGGGAACCCCGAGTCCTTTGCATTCAGCGGGACGAGGGGATTGAACACCTCCAACGATACCTCCGCCGGGAGGGCATCATCTTCGAAGCGGTACCAGCCAAATGGATAGCGCCCCTCAAAGGAAAGGCCTGCCATTGGCTCGATAGCCCCTACCGCCTCGGTCTGCAAGGCCCTCACGATTCTTTTGCCGTCTTGGCCGACGGCAATGGCAAAGAAGGAGTCGGGCACCCGCACACCGATATGATTATTGTGGATCTGCCAGATGTGGGGCATGGCCTTGCCATCCATCTGAATGAGCCCGGCGCCAATACCGCCCAAAGGCAAGCTGATGGCTTCAAGGTTTTCGCCGCGATAAATGCGGGCTTCGCCCCGTTCCAGAAGGTTCGGGGCAGACAGCAGGGCCTGTCGCAATCGGTCACGCTCAGCTGCGGCTTCTTGTTGGGTTCTGAGGTGCTGCTCCTTTATCGCCGAAAATTCGACAGTAAGCGCTTCGCGCTGTTCCCGAAGGCCCACGGCATCCACGTGGGCTGCCACGATCTCAGGCGGCAAGGCCCGGTTAAAAAAGGCCAACTCATCCAGTTCACACAACGCCCCTTCCATGTTGTCCGGCTGGGCGGCGCCCAGCACCAGGGGCAGCTGCCGTTCCAGCAGGTTGAAACTGCCAAAACCATCCATAAGGCAGGGAGCGCCATCCAGATAAAGCGCAAAACCTGAGGGACCGCCGCTCGTTACCGCCAGATGATACCAGCGTCCGTCCTCGATTCGCATATTTTCCGGCAGTACGGTCCAGCGCACCCCCGTCCCATTCCACATGGCCAATCTCCGGCGGTCGGCAGCCACATGCAGGCTGAACCGGGTCTTCTCGTTGTTGCGTTTGGCCACCAGGCCCGGATTTCCCTCACCGGGACCGGTGAGTCGGAAAAGGAAGCTTACGGTGGATTCAGCGGTGTCCAGCACATCGGCGTCTTCCAACACAACGGGCGAAGTCCCATCGAGTGCGAGTATGCCGCCGCTGGGAGATGCGGCGAAGTGGGCCTCCGCGCTGGCCGTGTCTCCGCTGACTTCATCCCGCAGATTGCCCTCCATACGCCAATAGGCAACGAGGCTGGTTTCTTGGCGTACTACAGCCCCATACCCGTCTGTATTCATGTTCCCGCCGCCTTCCGGTGCGGCCAATACTGCCAGCCCAAAAAACAACGTTGTAAGCATCATTATTTTCATCCTTATTCGTTATAAGCGCGAATCTCGTATACGCGCGCAGATGGGGAACCGTGGGTTGCATGGATGGTAAGCCGGAGTTTTTCGGAGGTAACAGGGTCAAAGCGATGAATGCGGTGACGTTGATAGTTGCCGGTTTCTTCCACCAGCGGCACCCATTCTCCGTCTTTCCAGAAAGAAAGGGCGTAATCCTTTACACATTCTTTCGGATACGCCGCGCCTGTTATCTGGGTGTTGAGGTCTGTATCAAAGGTCAGGTGTACCGTGTTGAATTCGGTGGCATTACCAAAATTAAGTTCCAGCCACTGCGGCAAGGCTGCTGCCGAATCGGACGCCCATAAACTGGCCGGGTTTTCTTTCAGGCGGGTCCAGCCATTGACCACGTTTTCCGGCGCGTATCGAGCGTCACTTATTACTGGGGTTGTAGCAATGGCGTGGAACTCGCGCGCCCGATAGGTCATCGTTTCGCCGTTTCCGTATGTTCGTCCGCCGGCGAAATAACTTTTCGACATGGTGGGCCAGGATATGTCGGCGGTTTTCGGGAGTCTGAACCGAAGGAACGCGATACCCGACGGAATTTCGATACCCACAGGCAGGCGCACCCAACCTTTTGAGTCCGCGACAACGCTCACCGGCCAGGTTCCAAAGGACATTTCCGCCTCTAGTTGCTTTTCCTCCTTCAGTCCCTCAATCCGCACGGTGAGTTGGCGTGACTCCGGAGCCGTGGATTCGAAAAACAACGCGATGATATCCAGTTTCTTCAAATCAGCGGTCGGCAGAACCACTGAACGTGTCATATTCAACGGAATGGACCTTGTAAGGGCAATGGCGTCCAGATCCATCACGTCCTTCGAAAGGGTGCTTGAAGCGGTGACCGTGGCACTTCTGGCCAGGTCATTCGCATCTTCGTTTTTGATGCCGGGGATGGTCTGGTCGTATTTAAGCAACCTCTGCTGGAGTTCCCCAATGTGATTCTGGTAAATGTCGCGAGGCGTGACTCCGTTCGCAACACACATCGCTGCGGCTGTTCCTGCCGCCTGGCCAAGGGTGGCGAGGGTGCTCATGACGCGCACGGTCCCCAAGGCAACCCGTGAAAAACTGCCACACCGGCCGGCCATCATGAGGTTGTTTATATTCTTGGAGTACAGGCTCCTGAAAGGCACCGAACCAATGGGAACGCCCGTTTGGAAATCGAAACTGCCTTCAGCGCCGGAGTAAATGCCCTCCACATGATGAATATCCATGGGCCACCCCGTATGGGTGATTCTGTCCGGGAACATGCGGCCTTCTTCACAGTCCTGCTGCGTCATCATGTAATCCCCCACCAGCCTTCTGCTCTCCCGCTTGGCGTTCATGATGGGGATGGTTACCAGCGTGTAATTTGTGGCCTCTTCCTTGACCCGGCTCCTGTTTTTAATATAATCCCAGTAGCTGAAGGTTACTTTGATCAGTTCATCCCGTGCCTCTTCGGCCTCCCAGATGTTGTTGATATCTCCCGGGTGTTCCATCCACCACAGCCCCCGATCAAAAGAGCCGAAATTTCTGCCGGGACTCTCCAGCGTGGTAATCTCCCTGGCCCAGGGCGGCCGGGTAAAGGGCACGGGCCCACCGGTCTTTTCCGCACGAAACGCCGTGAGATTTCCCAACCCGTCACCCATGAGGCACCCGGACATGGTGATGTCATCCGCCTTTTCTGGGGCAAGACTTTCGCCAAACGCTGAACGCGCTTCACGCCCGTACCGATATTCCGCGCCGGCAAAGTAACCCACCCATCCGTCGCCGGTACAGTCAATAAACAGGGTTCCGTGGTACTCCGTAATTGCGCCGGTAAGCGTGCTCACCGCTTTGACGCCCTTGATTTGCGCTTCGTTTTCCATGATCGCGTCAAAGACATGCTGGTTGAAGAAAACGGACAGGTTCTCCTCGGCCTCACAGAGTTCCTGGAAGGCATAACTGTAATGATGGTCGCCCCGGGCCATGCGGATGCGTCCGGCCTCCTCGATGATGCCGGTTTCGCGCCAGCCGGGGTGATGCCAGCCGGCCCCTTGCAGGCCCACGCCGCACTCCACGCTTGCATTGCAGCCCAGGGTGGGACGGTTCTGGATCAGCGCGGTTTTTGCGCCCATGCGCGCCGCGGCGATGGCCGCCGGCGTTCCAGCAGGTCCGCCGCCCACGACAATCACATCAAAATCGCCAGCCAATGCGGGCTCCATGGAGGAGCAAAAGTACAACGTCATACCGTCTCGGGGTGTTCTTGCCGGATCTGATGGTACACCTCTTTCAACAGGTGACGGCTTACGGCATCGCGGAACTGGTTTTCATTCATGAACTTGGTGGTGATTTCTTCGTTTTGGTCCATGCGGTCGATGAAAAGGCTTTCGAGGGCTTTGCTGAATACGAATCCGAAGTTTTCTATGGTGTTTGCCAGGGCCGCTTGGCGCAGCCCGTCGTCGGCAACGGCATCTTCCCGGATAGACTCGAAGAACAGCTGGTCACCGGGTTTGAACTCGGTGCCGAACCGTTCGTTCAAAATATCAATCAGTTTGGATAATTCGATTTCAGGGCCTTTTGCCTGGCCGGTACCCACCGCGGTCGGTCCGGATACAGGTTCCTGCTTGCCTGTCTCCAGTTGAATGGAACCCTCGCTGATTTTCTGGAGCCGGTAATACTTCAAGGCAATATCATCGTCGAAGTTGTACATCGGCCCCCGGCCGCCCTTGGGCAGTTTCACCAGAAGCATTCTGATATAGGAGTACAACTTCTCCAGCTCCGAATCCTGGAAGGGAATGATCTGGGCCATGAAAGCATACAGGTTTCGGAAAGCGGTCAACTCCTTGCGAAAGGCCTCCCGCATCTCTTCTTCCAGTTGCTTGAACCTGCCCACCGCCGGGTCTATGCATTTATTCATCTGGCCATGGTCTGCCGCAGTCTGGTTGGGTTTCGGTTTGTAGAAGACCTTGCAGAACTCCTCCACTTCCGCCTTGTAGTACACCTGGTACGAATCCAGTTTCGACTGCAGTTCGTACAATTGCTGTGCTTCCGCCTGTTCCCCGATGGTGGTCTGTTCGTAGAACGGCTGGAACGCCTCCCGGATATCGTCTTCATTGTTCACGAAATCCAGGACAAAGGTCTCTTCCTTACCGTGGGCGGTGCGGTTCAAACGGGACAGGGTCTGCACCGCCTGGATGCCCGCAAGCCGCTTATCCACATACATGGTATGCAGCAGCGGTTGGTCAAACCCGGTCTGGTACTTCTCCGCCACCAGCAGCACCTGGTACGCATCGCTACCGAAACGCTCCGGCAGTTCCTTCTCCCCGATACGCTTGCCCTTGCTGTCCACGTTCATGCCGGTTTCGGTATATTCCATGCCCGGCATATCGGGGTCTGTTACCGTGCCGCTGAATGCCACCAGCGTTTTGATGCCCGTGTATCCCTTTTCCGCGATATACTTGTCAAAGGCCAGTTTATACTTGACGGCGTGCAGACGGCTGGAAGTCACCACCATCGCCTTTGCCTTGCCGCCAATCTTGTGCAGGGTGAACTGCCGGAAATGCTCCACCATCACCTCGGTCTTCTGGGCGATGTTATGGGGATGCAGGCTCATGAACCGCGCCAGGGCCTGTGCCGCTTTACGCTTGTTTACCTGCGGGTCGTCTTCGATGGATTTGATCAACCGGTAGTAACGCTTGTAGGTCGTGTAATTCCTGAGCACGTCCAGGATAAACCCCTCATCAATGGCCTGGCGCATGCTGTACAGGTGGAACGGTTGCGGCTTGCCGTCTGCGCCGGGCTGGCCGAACACCTCCAGCGTCTTGTATTTCGGGGTAGCCGTAAAGGCAAAGAAACTGATATTGGGCTGCTTGCCCCGTTTCAGCATCGTCTTGACAATTTCTTCCTCGTAATCGGGAAGGTCATTTTCAGTACGAAACTTTGCCGCTTCCTCACGCACATACGCCTCCGCGAGCACGCCCTTCATCTCCGTAGCCGTTTCACCGCCCTGCGAACTGTGCGCCTCGTCAATGATGACCGCATACTTCTTCTTCTCAAGTCCACCCATCTTATCCGTTGCGAAGGGGAACTTCTGCAGGGTAGTAATGATGATGGGCACCGTCGCCGTAAGCGCCTCGGCAAGTTGTGTCGAATCGGTATCAATCTTCTGCACCACGCCCTGCTTATGCTCGAACTGGTAAATGGTGTTCTGGAGTTGCTGATCGAGGACCACCCGGTCCGTCACCACAATCACCGAGTCATAGACCTTTTCATCGGCAGTGTTATACAGCGTTGCGAGACGATGGGCGAGCCAGGCGATGGAGTTAGACTTGCCGCTCCCCGCTGAATGCTGGACCAGGTAGTTTTGGCCGGTACCGTTGTCACGGGCATGGCTTACTACGGCGCGCACACAATCAAGCTGATGATAACGCGGGAAGATCAGGGTCTCCCGTTTAACCTTCTTGTCGCCCAGTTTCTTCTCTTCCACCTGCAGATGAATGAACCGCGCCAGGATATCGAGGAAACTATCCCGTGTCAGCACCTGTTCCCAGAGGTAGGCCGTCTTATGACCGGCGGGATTGTCCGGATTGCCCGCGCCGCCGCCGCAGCCCCGGTTGAAGGGCAGGAACCAGGTGTGCTTGCCCGACAGGCGCGTGGTCATATACACCTCGTCCGTATCCACGGCAAAATGAACCAGTGTCCGCTTCCGGAACTGGAAGATCAGGTCGACCGGGTCGCGATCATATTTATACTGATGGATGGCGTTGCGCCACGTCTGGCCCGTCATGGCATTCTTCAGTTCCACCGTCGCCACGGGGATGCCGTTCAGTGCCAGCGTCACATCGAGGCTGTTGTTATGTTTCTTTGAATAGTGCAGCTGCCGCGTTACCGTCAGGTCGTTGGCCGCATAGAGCGCCTGCGTGTCCGGGTTCATGCCGCTGGCAGGGGCAAAGTAGGCCACGCGAAATAATTTCCCGAAACATTTGAAGCCATGACGCAGCACAGCAAGGCAGCCCTCATGCTCCGAGTTCAGTGCGCTGCAAAGCGAGTCCAGGAGTGTTGCTTCCGCCTTGTCCTTCTGGATGTTTTCCAGGTAGGCCCACTCCTTGGGTTGCGATTTCTTGATAAAGGCCAGCACATCCCCCGAGAAAAGACCGCGTTCCAGGTCAAAGGCGGCCGGATCACCCTGCCGATACCCGCCATGGGCTATCAGGTATTCCTCTATGGCTGTTTCAAAAGCCTGTTCCGTGTGTTGCCCCGGCATGGCATTATCCTATCGTTTCCATTCGAACTGCACTTGTAAATTGCTCAGCATTCGAAACACCTCGCAACAGTCAACATTGAACTGTTTACACACATTCGGTAACGGGACCCGACTTCTTGCTTCAGGTCTGTATTGTTCCCCCGTAACCACCACATAACCATGTGCCTTCGCGTATGCCGCCAGCCAACCATCGGCCTCTGTTGCGAATTTCGCCTTGGCAGCATCCGAAAACTGCACACTACGCTGTACCCACAACATGATGCTCCTGTAATGTTCAATAACGGCCTTTTCCTGTGTCGTGAGAAAGAATCCCTTGGGTACTTTCTTCTTTACCCACTTGACCAAATCCTCTTCTTTATCCCCGCGCAGTAATTCCTGTTTTATAGGGTCAATACTGAAAACATCCTGCGTTTCATGGTGGCCGATAAGGCTGTCCCAGAAACCGGGACAGATGGAGAAGGCATAATGCCGGTTTTTTGCCTGGATGAATACATCGGCATCCATGAGATACGGGCCTGATACAGTCATAGCATGTCAAACCCGAGATGTTGTACGTAGTTCTTGAAGGTATTACCGTAAAGCCCTGTCAAACTGTATGCCTCCCGATACTGGATACGTCCTTCTTTGGCCGCCCGGACAACTTCCGACGCGAAACGCATGCCCACACGGGAATTCTGGTTGTTATAAAAATCACCGCGGCCTTTCTTTACTTTCTTCTTGTGGAGCTCTTTTTTGGTATATTCATTATAAAACGTGAAAAAAAACTCTCGCCCAATCAGCTGCAGGTCCCATGCACGCCGTGCAGCCACAATCGGACTCACCTTGAATTGATGGGCAATTGCTTGAAAGGGCGATTCCTTGTGTTTTACCTTGGACCACAATCCTTGTAATTCCTGTGCGGGAACCAGAAATTCAGCTGCGGCCTTATCACAGAACTTCTCCACAGCGTTACCCGCTACAACAATGCCCTCAAACCCGGAGACCCCTTCCTCGCCAATCCAGAGGTGGGCAAGTTCATGGGCGAGGGTAAACATCTTGGCCGACTCAAAATCAGCGCCATTTACAAAGATTGCGGGGGCGTAAGCGTCGCAGAGGGCAAACCCGCGAAACTCATGCACGTCCAATTTGCGGCTGGTGTTATTGCCCACCACGCCATTAATCACCACCAGCACCCCTAATTCTTCGATTGCCCGACGAAGTTCTCCCACCGCACTGGTCCAGGTACGCACCTCTGCCGCCCAGCCGTCTTCCAAGCCGACCATACGGCGCATCTCCCGGCCAATGCTTTCCGGGGGATCGCTCAGCCGCGCACTGCCCACAAAATCCAGCGGGGACGCGTCTTCTTCAATCAGCACCTCGCGCAGCCAGTCACGACGCTGCTGCATGGTATAGAGCGTATCCAGCAGGTTCGCGCTTGGGCGCTCAATGGACGTGTTCGTAAACGTGCGGAAATCCGGGATGGGCAGTGGTTCATCCGGTGGTTCCGGCAGAAAGAAAAAACCGATGGGCGTATAGGTTGCCTTGGCAAAAGCCTCCAATTGCCCGAACGTAGGCAATAACGCGCCGGATAACCACGCCTCAAGTTTCGGGAACCTTTTTGCGAAAGCAGCCGGTGTTTTGCCGCTGCGCTCCAGCGCCCAGCAGAGAATATCAGAATGTATTGCTACTCGGTCCATAAATGCCGCTTGCTGTTAATGCCTTACCATTCAGAAACCGCGATCAAAACAAAAAAGTTTAAGCGCGTCGTCATTGCGAGGAGGGCGCCAGCCCGACGCGGCAATCTGCGGTAACAAGATTGCTTCGCGTTGCTCGCAATGACGCTGCACTGGTTCGTGGGCAAAGCCTGCGTCAGTACATGTATCTTATTGCGATATCTTATCACACCCGTTATATGTGCTCAAGGTTCGTCTTATGGAAATCACGCAAAGGTGCTAGGACGTAATGAATGTGCATCAGTTGTCCTCCCATCCCATTACATCAAGCAGTTTTTGCCTTGCTGTTTTTATGAACTGTTCCGGACCGCATGAAGGTTGGCCTGCTTCTTCCCACAAGTTTTTTGCTAACTCAGTGGCTTTTTCTGTAAGTATTCGCTCTTGACGTTCCTGTTTTGTTTCAAGTTGGCCGATGCCGGGATGGTCTGCTGCTAGAGATGTGAGAACGTCTGGATTTAAATTGTGGGCACGACAGTAGTGCTCATAAACAAATTCTATGTGCTTGCCTGCATTTCGTATTCGTATGGCAGATGCCCACATCTCATTCAAAAATACCCATGTTAGCAAAGGCTTACTATTGCCGAAAACAGCAAGGCACTCGCTGTATTGTCTCTCGCGCTTCGGACAGGGCTGGTGGGCGTATTGGGTGTAGATGTGAACATCCAGAAGTTGTTTGCGTGTGAAAGGTATTTTGTCCGCGCCAACATAGGGTACGAATTTGGGTGGTCGATCAAGTTCTACCTTGTACTCGCATCCAAATCCCAAGATATACTCGGCCAGAGGATAGCCTTGCAGTGCGTCTCCGAACATGACTACAGCTTTTAAAAAGTTACATGGTTCTTTTTCCATATACAGTCTTCGAAATATTGTCACAAAGGACCGTATCTCTGCATCCGTTACGGATGTCTCCAGAAGCATTTTGTCGGGAAAATTACCGGATAATGTCCCTGGATTTTCTTTGTAAAATTTAGAATTAACCATTTCCTGCAGATCGCGAACAAAATAGCCCAAGAGTCTAAGTTGAGCCTGTGTCAGTTCTATTGTATCAAGCTGAATCGGGGGCTTCTCAGCAAGAGCAAGCTTAATCCTATATGCGGGAGTACCGGCCGGAAACATGACCGCGTTGGGCTTTCCCGTTAGAATATGGGCCATTTCTTTTGAGTTGAGCTCTTTGCCATTTTCGTCCTCAAAGTAATCAGGTATACAAAAGGAACTCATGGTCATTGGGTGTTGCCCTAATTGACACAAGTCAGCCGTGACATTCTGAGATTCGTGGAATAAGTGGCGGAATTTTAGGATGCCCCGTCTGTCTCCAGTATCACGAAGTTCATAGGCGGTTTCAATAACAGCTTTGGTACATGCATCCAGCGTATCTGTGTCAAGGAAAAGGTCACGATCCTTATACGCTCTGTCTTGAGAGTCAAGATAGCTGATTCGCCATAACAGGATCATCAAGCATTCTCCCCGCGCACATCTATCTTGCCCGTTACTGTTGATGAGATCAATGCTGTGCGGTATTCACGGAGAAGGGCTATGGATTCTTCGACTTGTGTGATTAAATTATTTATTCGGTTTGTTTCATGGTCTAAAACATTGACAACTGCATTTTGCTCTTCAAGCGGGGGTACAGGATAAACAAAATTTACAGCATGGCTAATATTGAATTGCTTTTGGGCAGCACCATAAGCCACCCGCTCCACCTGATATTTACCCCAAGCGGAATTGAAGACGTAACAAAGCCAGTGTGATACAAACGTTTTTGACCTTCGCGTGATCATTATAGACGCACAATTTGAGCCATCTAATTCAGGGGGTACTACGGCAGAAATACCAGGAGCACCAACGCGAACAGTAACAATATCTCCTTCTTGAAGACGTGATGGGTTTAATTTAAGGTTACTCTCTTGGGTAATACGCCGTGCACTTTCTGGTATTAGTTTAAACTCTTCTACATTGCTACCCAAAAAGAACGGAACATCACCCTTCTCGTCAACATAGGTCGAAGGGTTGATCACAAGACCAACACCCAGTCTTGGAGTTATATGTCGGAGCCTTTTCACCTCCCAATGCTCCGGAATTTCGCCGAGCCATTCGATGCCGGAGTCTTTCATTTTGGCGTTGGGGTTGAGGCCTTTGGTGACGGCGTGGCTGATGAGGGCGGCGCGTTTTTCCTGAAGCAGTTCAATCTGACGCTGCTTCTTCTCTATCAGACCATCAATCCGCACCGTCTCCCGGTCCAGAAACGCTGCTATCGCACGCTGCTCATCTGTTGAGGGAACAACCACAGGAAGATTACCGATGAAGTCCCAGTTGGCACGAGGCATTTTTGCTCCATAGGTAGAAGAATCGACAATTGAAATAACGTCGGGATTAAGTAGATAGCCGAGTAGGAACTGCTGGAGGACATACACGGGACGAAGGACAAGTAACTCTCCTGTACAAATGCCGCTTTCGCTTACAGAAAGAACTTTGGCGAGATATGGCCGCAGTTTTCCAAAGAGTACATCTCCTTTTCGATATAAACTTGCTTGTCCCTCGCTTGAAACCATGCCTTCAGATAAGACCCTTTTACCCGTCCATGATTCGATTTGTTCGAGGCCTGTATAGGGCAAATTGCAGTTTTCAGCATCAACTTTCTGGTTGACTAATGCTACGCTGTGTTTTAATCTTTTGACCTCCCAATGCTCAGGAATCTCGCCGAGCCATTCGATGCCGGAATCCTTATAAGCGGGATAGGTGTGCCGTTTTTTTGTGTATGTGGCGGTCTTTTTCATGGTGTTACCTATGCGCGATCGGGCGTATGCCGGGGCAGATATGCAGCAGCGAACTTGTAAGTATTCCTTACAAGTTGCCCTGTGGCGAAGGTTTGTGGGCGGACACATAGGGCAGACACATAGGTCTGCCCGTACGGGGATATTGGCATTGGGGCAGACACGTAGGGGCGAACCTGCGTGTTCGCCCTGATGTACGTGTTCGCCCTGATGTGCGTGTTCGCCCTGATGTACGTGTTCGCCCTGATGTGCGTGTTCGCCCTGATGTGCGTGTTCGCCCTGATGTACGTGTTCGCCCTGATGTACGTGTTCGCCCTGATGTGCGTGTTCGCCCTGATGTGCGTGTTCGCCCTGATGTACGTGTTCGCCCTGATGTACGTGTTCGCCCT
>JAAYBJ010000265.1 GCA_012730105.1 Candidatus Hydrogenedentota bacterium | reverse complement strand
TTGTGTTAACACGCACACTAAAGTGTGAACAACATACTCCGAATATTTTCTTTCTGAGTTGTGGACAAGGCCCACGTTAGGAATAATCTTACATACTTGATAGATACTCACATGAGGGAACTCGAGGATTTTGTTTCGATCAACGTAAACCATTCAGGCGGAAGGTGAACATCACATGAAGAAACTTTTTTTGGTCTGGCTGACTGTTCTGACAGCCGCCGGCGCAGCAGGCGCACTGGAACAACAATTCATTTTCCCATTGCAGGACAAACATGTCCATGCAAGCAGCATTGTGGAAACACCGGGGGGAGATCTGCTCGCGGCCTGGTTTCACGGTTCCGGCGAACGGACCGCGGATGATGTGCGCATCCAGGGCGCGCGTCTGCGCAACGGCGCTTCCGAATGGAGCCCCGTATTTGATATGGCGGATACGCCGGAATTTCCCGACTGCAACCCGGTTTTATTCATTGACTCCCAGGAACGCCTCTGGCTGTTCTGGGTCGTCGTGCTCGCAAACGGCTGGGAAAACTGCCTGCTCAAATACCGCCGCGCGGACGCGTATACCGCGGACGGCCCACCGGAATGGGACTGGCAGGATGTCATCCCTATACGGCCCGGCGACGCCTTCCCAGAACAGATTGCCGCCGCCTTCCAGGAGATCAATCCGCCTGAAGAGATGTGGGCCGAATACGCCCCCCCCTATTCCCAATTGTTGATGGAGGCCTCCCATGACAAGTTGAAGCGCCAGCTCGGCTGGATGACGCGAAATCACCTGCTCGTATTGCCTTCAGGGCGCATGCTGCTTCCCCTCTACTCCGACGGGTTCAACGTGTGCCTGATGGCCCGTTCCGATGACCAAGGCGCCACCTGGCAGGCCAGCAATGCCATCGTGGGCCTGGGCCCCATCCAACCTACCCTGGCACGGCGTCAGGACGGCAGCTTGGCGGCGTATTTCCGGGACAGCGGCGATGTTCCCAAACGGGTGCAATACGCGGAGTCCTCCGATGAAGGAATCACCTGGACCGTAACACGGGATACGGAAATTCCCAACCCCAGTTCCAGCCTGGAAGTGCTGGCGCTTGCCGACGGACGCTGGGTACTGATCGGAAACGACCTGGAAGACGGCCGACACCGACTCGGGGTCTTTCTTTCAAAGGATGAGGGGAAAACCTGGCCCGCTGTCCGTTACCTGGAAGACGACGCCAACACGTCAAACGCCTACGGTTATCCTTCCATCCTGCAGGCAGCCAATGGCATGCTGCACGCAACTTATTCGTATCATACCGCCGAGGGGAAAACCATCAAACATGTTGCTTTCGCACCCGATTGGATAGAAACCCCCGATGCCCCGGCCGCGCCGCCCGAAGCAGCACCCGCCGCACCGGCGGAACCGCAACCACAGCCCGAAATGCCCGCCGCAGCCCCGGAAGTAGTGGCGCCCGCGCCGCCAGAACCACAGCCTCAGCCCGAGATGCCGGCGGCACCTGCCGCCGCCCCGGCGGCGGGGCCGCCGGACGGCATGTCCTTGCTGCAACAATCCGCCGCCGCCCTGGCCGCCCAGGAAGCACTCGCCTTCGATTTCAACGCTAAATTTACTTACACACGTAAGAGCATTTCCCAGGACGCCTTCATGGAGGGCAATGTCATGCTTGGGAAGGGCAACCTGGGGATGATTCATGTCAAGCGGCAGGACAGCGATACCATCACCTACAACAATGCCAAAGGGCGCGTTGCGTTCGCGCCGTCGCTGAACCGCTATTCCCCCCTGCCCGTTGTTGCATCACGCCGCGAACTGGTAGCCACAATGACCCCGGGCACCGTAGAGGCGATCCTGTCACTTCTCGGCGACATGTTCGAGGGGAAAGTCCCCGCATTGGATTCCGTGTCCGCCGCTCCTGGGAAACGAGCGGACGCCGCCACCTGGGAACTTCAGGCGGAAAGTCCGGATTATTCCCTGCAGGCCACCCTGTCCGGGACAGAACCGCCAACCATCACTTCACTGACAATGACTTTCAAAGAATCCCTGATCACAAAATATAAATTCCCCCCGGACGCCTCCCTGGCCATAACGATAGACTTTTCCGGCTGGCAGCTGGGTATCGCCCCGCCGGACAGCACTTTTGAATTTGTCCCGTCGCCGGGCGCGGAACAAACTGGCCTCGAAGAACTGTCGTTAAAACCCAAGATAGAGGAAGGCCAGTCCGCCCCTGATTTTTCACTGGAACAGATGGGGGGCGGATCCTTCCGTCTCAAAGACCGCATCGGCAAGGAAGTCATCCTGCTTGAATTCTGGGCCACCCACTGCACCGTGTGTCAACAACTGTCGCCGGTGCTGGATGAGTTCGCCAAGAGCCTCGCGGGGCAGGAAGTGGGCATTTATAGCATCAATCTGCGGGAAACACCGGAACAGATACAGATGTTTTTAAAGGATAAAATCCCCGCCTACCCGATACTACTGGACAAAAACGGCCAGATCGGGGCACTGTACCAGGCCACCGGCATTCCCAAGATGGTGCTGATCGGCAAAGACGGGCTTATCAAGGCCGTGTACAAGGGAATGCCCAACGCCTTGATCGAACACCTGACGGGGCGGATACAGGGATTGCTTCAAGGGGCTCCGGATCCACTCCCCCCCACATCCATGATCGTGGAAGGCGCCCCAGCCCCGGACTTTTCCCTGGAACAACTCGGGGGGGGCACGATGCAGCTTGCCGACAATTTCGGCGACAAGGTTATCGTGCTCGGCTTCTGGGCGACCTCTTGCGGTTATTGCACCCGGGCGCTGCCGATTGTCACGGAAGTCATCAAAAACTTCCTGGACCGGGGCGTCGTTTTCTACGGTGTAAACCAGCGTGAGGCCCCGGAAAAGATACAGCCTTATCTGGAAAAGGCAGGCCTTGGCATTCCCGTGCTGCTAGACAGGACCGCGCAGACAGGTGCCCTATACGAGGTCAAGGGCATTCCCAAGTTCGTTGTGATCGGCAAGGACGGACTCATCAAAGCCGTCCACCAGGGACTTCGACCCAACCTGGCGGAACTATTGACCGGTCAACTGGAAACATTGACACAATAGCCTCCCGCCGCGACGGGACAACCGGCTGATATCGGTAAAACATCTTAACGAATCAGGACAAACAGCCATCCCGTCTCCACAACTCTGCAGACAACAACACCCATAAGGATGAGCAAATGCGCGGAATAAAATGGTTCATGATCCTGACGGCGCTTGCGTTGGCAGCCCTTGCGATATACCTGCTAATTCCACGAACCCCTTCCTCACCATCGCCGGCGGAAACGGAATCAATCAAATCCGAAGACACACTTCCGGCCTCCGCAAGTTCACAACCTGCACTACCGCAGGCGGAGACGGAAGCACCGCAACCCGAGGTCGCGGCAACAGTCGAACCCCCGGAAGCATCACCGCTTCCGGCGGAGGAAATGCCGGACAGCAATGCGCTTCTGGAACAGGCAGCCTCGGCACTCGGATCAGGAAAGCCGATTTCCTTTGATTTCCGCACCAAAATTGCCGTTGTCAACGCAGGCACCCCGCGGGATTCCCATATTGAAGGGAAGATCGAGCTGGGCATGAGCAATTCGGGAGTGCTGCACCTGAAGGATGAAAGAATGGAGGTTAAGATATACAACGATGGCAATACCTGCGTGAAGTATCTTCCCAGTCAAAACCAATATTTAAAGGTACCCCCGGCCGTCACGCGCCGCGCCCTGATTTCCACGGGCATGAGCGGTGTGCTGGAAGCGCCGTTTGTATGGCTAAGCGACCTGCTTGAGGGCAAAACGCCCCAGAACACTCCGGCAACGGTCGTTTCTGGCGATCATAATGGGACGGCATGCTGGGAACTCAACGCGGAGACCCCGCAGTACCGATTGAAAGCGCAGTTGTCCAGAGAGGCGCCACACACGCCCCTTGCCGTAACCATGGAGCTGAAGGATGCGGAACTCGAAAAACAACGTGTTCCCAAAAATATCGGTTTAACACTGTCCACCGAGTTTCAGAACTGGCAACTATCCTACGATGCGCCGGAAAATTATTTCACCTTCACGCCGCCGCCGGGAGCGGTTGAGGTGCAGCCCGAAGGCACTATGCCCCAGTCCGCAATCGGGGAAGGATTACCCGCTCCTGATTTTACCCTGGACGATATTGACGGCAGCCCGGTGAATCTCAAGGATTATCTTGGCAAAAATATCATCATCCTTGATTTCTGGGCAACGTGGTGCGGCCCCTGCCGCCGGGTAATTCCCATCGTTACGGAAGTATCAAAGGAATTTGCCGACCGGGGAGTCATTCTCTTTACCGTGAACCAACGGGAGACCCCCGAAAAAATCCGGGACTTCCTCCAAAAACAGAATCTTTCCATCAATGTGCTGCTGGATCGCGTTGGCCAGGCAAGCAGATTGTACCAGGTAACGGGCATCCCCAAAGTAGTGATCATCGGCAAAGACGGTCTTATCAAAAAGATCTACGCGGGCATGTCGGGCAACCTCAAAGCCTCCATAACGCAGGTGCTGGAAGAACTTGTACAATAGCCGGATTCCTTGCGCGCGCCGGCTACGCGATGCCGGTATGGTACCGGTCAAAGGCTTCCACCGCTATATCACCCAGTTGTTGCCCCACACGCTCCGGCTGGTGTTGTTCCAGGATAACCTGGCGCGCCTGTGTCCCCAGTTCGGCCCGCAGTCCGGGATCCTCAATCAGTCGCAGCAGCGCGGCCGCATAGGCATCCACATCATCATCCTCCACCACCAGCCCTGTTTTCTCATGGGTAAGGGGATAGGCGGCGCTTTCGCACGCCACCACGGCTTTACCCGCCGCCATGGCATTGAGCATTTTGATGGGATAGCCGGACCAGGAAACACGGGGGGCGGCAAATACCGCGTCCCGGGCCAGGAAACGGTGCAGTGCGTCGAATCCGAGTATGGTGGTAACCTCCGCCCCCGGGAATTCGGCCTTTTCGGCCGTCCCGATCAACAGTTTCACCTCCGGTTTCCGGCGTCGAACCACTTTCACCGCTTCAAACAATAAGTTGAGGTTCTGATACGCGTCGAGATTGCCCGTGTAAATAATCGGGGGCAGCGCGTTGGCATCAATCGGCGCCGGCGTAAAAAGACGGGCATCCACGGGCGGCGGCACCACGACGACCCGCTCCTGAAGGCAGCCGCGCACCACAAGATGTCCCGCCAACCGGTTGTGCGGGGCAATGACTTTGTCCGACCTGCGTGGCAGGAAACGATCCAAGAGCCGACCGATCGACTCCGCGGCGGACAAGCCCTCAAAGAAGTGCGGCAGTTCGTCGGCCATGGCGTTGTGGGCAAAGTACAGAATGGGGCGCTTGCGCACGGCCAGCGCCGCCAGCAGGGCCTCGTAGTTATGGGCGCAAACCACCTGGATGTGATGATTCCGGATCACCCGGCGCAGTTCCGCCGCCAGGGTGATATCCTGAAAGGGCTTGGCGAAGGATGGACCGGGGGCGGTTTTCGTGGCGAAGGGCACGCGCGCCGCCCGGTGAACGCGCAGTCCGCCGCTTTCCACGCCCAATCCGTAGCCATATACCACCAGATGCACTTCATGCCCCATTTCTTGAAGACATTGCGCGGTGTTTCGCATAAACACCTGGCTGCCCTGCGGCGCGGGATAAGGACACGCGCCCACCATCGCTATTCTGAGTTTCATTCGAAATACCCCAACGACCGCATACGATCCTCCAAAAGCATTTCTTCCTCCTTAGTGTACGATTTTCCCGGGTGGGGCATCCACTCCGTACGGGACGGGGCCGCTTCAGGCTTCGTTCCGGTTAAAAGGGAAACCCCTTCCATTTCGGGCCCGGGGATATCCAGGTAATCCAAGACCGTGGGTGCGATGTCAAGCATTCCAGGAGCCTCAACCTTTAACGGCCTGTTGGCCGCAAGAACGGCCGGGTTTCTGTGGACACCGCTGCAGCCCGCTTCCTTGCCGCCCGGCCAGCGCACGGGGGGAAGGTTCTCCAAGACCGGGCCACGCCGGGCGCGAATGCACGAATAACGATATCCCCCGCTCCAATCAAGATCCAGAACAATGTCGGGTGCCCTGGAAACATACGGCCCTGTGTACAGCACCGACCGCGGAAAGGCTTTTAATACTCCGGGAAGCCGCTCCAGTAACCCGCACAGTTCCCTGATAACCGCGTCATAGGCCTGTGGCGCCACCACGCCCTGAGTTTCGCGCCCCGCGAGATTCAGGCGTACCGACGGGAAATAATCCAACTCGTCTGACCATGCCCGGGTATGACGCCAGTCTATGCCGCCGAAACGGGAACGGCTTTCGGCTTTCTCTGCGTACGTCTGAAAACGACGAAAGAGCCGTCCCCTTCCCCGGACCGGTGCCCACCGGAGGACCGCCTTTTTAATCAGGCCGCCCCTCTGCTTGCCATACCGCAGCCAGCCCTGTTCGGCGAGATAGTTATTGATGTGCAACGCCTTGTTGTCCGCCCCGCCGAATCCGTGGTCGGAAACCACCATCACAAGCGTATCCTCGTCAACCCGGGCCGTTATCCGGCCGACAACGGCATCCAGCCTTTCATAAATACTGCGTATGGGATGCTTCATCCCCAGGGCTTCACCGGTGCGGCGGGGACTGGTCGGGTCTTCCAAAGGCCAGAAATGATGCGATGCGGTGTCCGCCTCCCCGAAAACAACCATAAAAAAATCCCAGGGTTCCGACAGAAGCAGATCCAGGGTAATGGCTTCTTTAACCTCAATTTTGCGTTCCAGCGAAGCCAATGCTTCGGGATACCATCGCGGGGTAATATGGTGCTCCTGGAACTCGGCGAAATGCCATCCCCGCAGCCTGGGGTAAACGGAAGGCGGGTACACAAAAGAACGATCCATGGCATCGGATACCGGGGAGTCAAAGCCCGCCGCCATAATCCCGTTCACAGGCTCGGGCGGATAGGTCCCCGGAACCCCCAGCACACATACCCGTCTGCCCGCCCGGGACAGGATATTCCATAGGGCAGGGGCTTTACGGTCCCTGCTGTTCATGAAACGAATGGTGTACTTCCCCGGGACCATTTCCGTGAAATCCACCAGGCCATGCCGCCCCGGATTCACGCCAGTGACGCACGTGCTCCAGGCGGGAAAGGTTACCGGGGGGATGAGACCGCGCAAGGGCAACACCGCCCCCCGCTTCCTGATGGCGGCCAGAGCGGGAAGGCGTCCTTCCCCCATCCACCTCTCCACAAGATCGGGAGAGAAACCGTCAAGGCCTATAATCACCACCCGTTTCATGGGGTTAATTGTACCAAACCGCAGGCAGGGATAAATACAGGCAGGCGGCACAGACCACCGCCGCACAAATCATTTTTCAACAAGCGTGCCCGCCATCACGGCGGTCTCGTCAAATACGTCGCCCCGGATGTTCACGGCGTTAAAACGCATTTCCTCCGTCGTCACATCGACGATCCAGAAATGTGACTCCCGTCCGGTCTTTTCAAGATACCAAAGGCCCGGGTTCGGTTTGCGCGGCATGACGCCCGCATTCCCATCCCCCAAGTACAAGGTTCCCTCGGGATCCACCGCGTTATTCCGCAGCCTTTTGCTACGCTTGAAGTCATGATCATGATGTTCAAAGCCCACGGACAGGCTGTAGGCGTCAAAAAGGGGCAGCCAAAAGGTACGCTCGTCAACGGAACGGCCGTCGTTGAAATCGCGGTGGGAAGGATAAAGGGGGACGTGATAAACCGCCGCGCGGAAGGGCAGTTCCGCGAATTCTTTCAGCCGCTCTTCAAGCCAGCCGACCTGTGCTTCCGGGGCGACAAGATGCCCGCTGTCCAGCACAATCATGCCGAGATTGGCGCCAAAACGCCTTGAAAAATAAGTCTTGCCACCCTGCGGGAAAAAGCCGAAATAAAAAGGCGCCCGCTCTTCCTCGGAACCTTCCAGGTCGTTCGTCTCGTGGTTTCCGATCGCCATAACCAGCGGAATCAGCATCCCTTCCGGAGTCGTGTCATGTTGATGCCAGAATTTAAACCATGAATTCCAGCGTTCCACCTGGTTTACATCACCATTGGCATAAGCCAAATCACCCCCGATAACCACAAAACGGGGCGAACGGGCTGCGACGTGGCCCAGCAGCCGGTCAAAAATACCCGTGGCCAGGGTATCCCCGCCAATAGCGAAGCGCAGCGGCGCGCCGGTATCGGGCAACGTACTGAACGCATAGGTCTTGCCGGGCTCACCGACGCCGACCAGGTTGAAGTAGTACGCCTGCCCCGGCTTGAGGCCGGTCAATTCAACGCTGTTGACAAAGCGTCCGTCGGCCAATCCGGGTATCTGGCGCGATTGCCCCTCAGCCTGCATGTTACATGCGCCGGGATCGCCTTCCGTCCCATAACAAACCGCCGCCGGCACGGGTGCCTGGGCCGTGTGAAAGTTTATGGTTATCGTTGTGGACGGATCCCCCTGCCAGGTCAGGTAAGGCCTGTTAAAGTACGGCTGTGCGGACCCGGTACCGGGGTCTTGGTCTTCGAGGCCGAAACTAACGGCGCAGATGAGCAGGACACAACAGGAAAGACATACCCCTGGGACTCCCCACGTTTTCATCAGCCGGTAAAATATCATAATGACACACTCTCTCCGTTGGTTTTCGGGACAGTCCCCTGAGCATGAAAGGCGCCTTCAGAAAGACTACAAGACAACGCTTTTGCCGCCTCTGCAGCGGCACTTTTCAAATCAGACGCTCACGGTGCCTGAGAAACGCTTCCCTGGAAATGAAACGAGGGTAAACGCCGGGGTCATTTTTCCGATTTGCTATCGTCTTTCCCGTTGGTTCCGAGCGATGCCAGCGTGCGTTCAAGCTGGATAAACACCTTGGTACGCTCCACATCACTGATGATCGGTTCACAAAACTTAAGCACGGCCTCTTCCGTCTCGGCGCGCGACAAAACCAGTTTGATTTTTTCCCGGGCTTCTTCAAAGGGCACATTCTCCGCAGCCTCCGTTTCCACCAGGCGGATGAGATGCACGCCATACTCGCTTCTGAACACCCCGCTCAAATCTCCCGGTTTCATCTTGCTTGCGATCTCAACAAAAAACGGCGGCAGCGCCGATGCCGCAATCATGCCCATGTCCCCGCCCTTGGACGCGTCGGGCGCTTCGGACATGTCACGGGCCACTGCGGCGAATTGTTCTCCCGCCAACACGCGCGCCCTGGCCTTTTCCATCTTCTGCTCCGCGGTTTTCCACGCAGACTCATCCGCCTTGGCGGCGCCCGGCATCGGCACGGCCAGCATCTGGTTCAGATGCATGCGCCCGGGCACTTGAAAAAGTTGCGGGTTCTCGTCGTAATACGCTTTCGCCTCCTGCGTGGTCACCTCCACGTTTTCATCCTTGGCGATCTTCTCGGAAACCTTGGCGACCAGTAACTGCCGACGCAGGCTCTCCAAGGCCTCTTCCCGTGTTTGCCCCGCCTTCTCCAGTATTTGCGCCTCACTTGGCGAAGCGCTTCCCTCCTTTTCAAGCATTTTGGAAAAATAGTCCATTTTCTTCGTGTATTCCGCCTGAACCTCCGCCTCGGGAACTTCAATGTTGCGCCGTTGCGCCTCCTTGAACAGTATCTCCGTACGGATTGTATCGCCCAGAATCGTAAGGCCGGCACGTACCCGAAATTCATCGTTGACGTCCGAATCACCGACCATGTTCATGACGTTGTGCAGGTGCCGGCGATAATCCTGGAGGAACTCCTTCCCATCAATAGCGACACCGTCAACGATAGCCACCGGGCCGTCGGGAACCGAGCGTTCCACCACATCCATACGCGTAATATCAGGGGCCTGGGCCCAAACGGACCCGGCACACCCGATAAGCGACACCAGCAGAGCGGCAACATTTTTCTTCATAATAAATCTCCTTCAAGGGATTTTAGATTAACCGGCCTTTATTATACAAAATCATCACGGATTCCCGTGCCGCCAACCGCAGGGGCATGCTTCACAACGCCTCAAGAGAAGTGTGTTCCTGCCTGGAAGAAACACCGGGTGTTTCCGTGGCCGCAACCGCTTTCAGGAATCGGCATAGGCGCCTTCCCTTGTGTAATTGCGCACACATTCCACCAGAAAAGTTACATGCTCAAAGGGTGTGTCCGGGGTAACACCATGATTCAGGTTAAAGATGTGGCCCCTGCATTGCCCTGAATCAATGCAGTCCTTCACGGCGCTTGCAATTTCCTGGCGCGGCCCGGAAGCCAGCAAGCGATTGTCAAGGTTGCCTTGAATAACCGCGTTGGGACCGATCTTGTCCCGAACGTCCTGAATGGAACAGCCGGAAGGAATCGAAAGTATATCAGCACCAGACACTTTCAAGTCGTCGACAGGAATGCGCTCATCTGTAAGTCGCGCGAACAGGATGGTCGGCACAATCCCTTTCAACGCGCCAAAGATATGCTGTTGACCGGGCAGCGCGAATTCAAGATATTCCGCGCGCGAAAAATGCCAGGCACAGGACTCAAACACTTGCACCACGCAGGCGCCGCACGCCGCCTGGTAACGCAGGTAGTCCACGGTCATGGCGGCAAGGGCTTCCAGAATATGCCGTGATTCAAGGGGATACTCATTAAGCAGCCTGCGGGTCCGGGCCATTTCCGGGCCGGGACTGCCCCCCTCCACCAAGAAGGCAAGCAAGGTCAGCGGGGCGCCGGCAAATCCGATCACGGGCACCGTATTGCCTGTGTCCTGCCGGATCAGGTGGAAAATCTCCTCTATATGAGGCATTCCCTCAGCCATGTCATAGGTATGCAGGGCCAACAGATCATTCAGGGAAGACAGCGGCTTCTCCAACCGCGGTCCGGGACGAAAAATAAAGGGCGCACCCATGGGACCGAGGGGAGATAGAATATCCTGAAAAATAATCAGGGCGTCCACGCCCCACCGCCCGGGGAGCAGTGATATGCGGGCGGCCAGATCTGGATTGCGAAAAAGTTCTTCAAGTTCAAGCGGGGTCGACGCGCGAAGTTCACGATACGCGGGATCACAACGCCCGGCCTGCCTCATCAGCCAGACCGGCGGTCGTTCCGTTGTTTCCCCGCGACTCGCGCGCAGCAGCAGGGTATTGTTGACAGATTCCATATTCCTGTTCCCGGAATCACCCCCCGAAAAACGACTGGGAAACGTCCCCGATTTTCACATCGCCGCCCTTCATTTGTGAAGATAAGGCAGAGGCCTGCAGGAAACGCATTGTGGATTATTCTTCCTCAATATCGACCGCGCTGTCATCCAAGTCCACGGAATCGCTGAAATCCGCATCGACATCGTCCTCATCGGCATCGACATCGGCATCATCAGCAACCACAACTTCGGCAACGTCAACTGCGTCTTCATCCGCGATTATGGGAGGAATATCCTCTTCTTCCTCCTCCTCCACATCCTCGTCAATATCCAGATCAACACCCCCCGAGAAATCATCCTCCATTTCCGGAAGGTCGATGTCGGAAGAAACCACGGGCAGGATGGCCTTACGCTTTTTGACCCGCTTGGCTTTCTGGGAAGCATCCATGGTTTCCGCTGATTCCGTCCCGGGCAGGATCAGTTCTGCGCCATCGCAGGTCTCTGAAGGGCACTTAAACCCCAGTTTCTCAGCGCCCCAGTCCACAAAACGGCGTCCACATTTCGGACAATAATATTTGACAGCCACAACTCGGCCCTTTCCTGTATTATTTTTGGTCAACAAAGGCTGGCATCAAATGAATACCTATACGGGGAGCGGATTATAACAGAAAAATAAACCCCATACATCTTTTTATTTGGTCCGGACGCGGGGCAAATAGATACTCAGGTCTGGAGGCGTTCGAGGCTGATTTTTTGTGCATGCGCATAGCGTGTGCGCAAGACTTCCGCCAGTATCGCGAAATCGGTGGTAGACCTGCTGTGAATCTGAAAACTGATCTGAAGACGGTTGCTTTCTTCGGAACCCTTGATGGCGGTGGTATAGACTTCAAAGGGTCCGGCGGATTCTATGTTGGCGAGTATTTGGCCGACATCGGCTTCGGAAGCGGGCAGTTGCATGGAAAGCAGAAAATAGCCGCGCTGGGGAAGAATCTGCTCAAAGGCGGACAGTCCGATGACCACGGCGAGCACAAAGGCCGTCGCGACCAGGGTAGTAATCAGGTATCCGGCGCCGATGGCAATTCCCTGCGCGGCGGCGAACCACACCGTGGCGGCCGTGGTCAGGCCCACCTTTTCCTGTCCTGATTTCATAATGGTGCCCGCGCCCAGAAATCCTATTCCTGTAACGATGCCGGCCGCAATGCGGGCGCGGTCCAGCCCCGCCGTTTCCCCCCCTGCCTCACGGTAAATATATTCGCTGATCATCATGAGCAGGGTGGAACCCAGGCACACAAGAATATGGGTACGCAGTCCGGCACCGCGCCCTTTCCGCTGCCGCTCAATACCAATGGCGCCGGAAAGGAAAAGCGCCAGGAAAAATTTGATGAAAATCTCAACGAAATTCTCACTGGCAAGATGGGCGCTCATTGACTGCAGGATAGTGTCCACTGTAAACATGCTGAAAGTATACCATGGAACACTAGTGTCCGGTTAAAAGTTGAATAATTCCAATTGGTTACGGTCGTCACCTCTGTTTTTGTCATCGTCATCTTTCGAAAACACCTGTAAAATGGGGCTTTTCTCGAAAAGACTGACGCTTAAAAT